>PEXL01000025.1 GCA_002779065.1 Candidatus Diapherotrites archaeon CG08_land_8_20_14_0_20_34_12 | reverse complement strand
AATGCCTGCAAGAATGGTTTTCTTGAGCTGGAACGGTTTGGCTTTAGGTTTGCAAAGTTTGGCTTTGCAGGAACACATTTGCATTTAGCAGTATTGTCATTATTACAAGCTCTTCTGGGCTTAGGCCAATTAAGCTTTTGGAACCCTTGGGCTGGGTAAGAGTAGCAGAAAAATATTTTCTATACAATCCTACAAAATATATCTTTGTTAAATTTATTAAATGTAATTTCTAATAAGCAAAATGAGATTGAATAAGGATAAAGAAAAATATCTTACTAATATGCTGAATTCCGATAAGCAGACAGAAGAAGGCATATTGGAGCAACAGCATGCAGAAGAAGGCTTTAACCCCCAAATACCTTTTTAAACCTTATACTGGATAATTTCTTCCTATATAGATTCTGTTTTTAAGAATCTCCAGCCTTAGGGCTGCAGAAAATACGCTCTGAAAAGAGTTGAGGTGGAATAGATGGCAGTATATGACGTCCCTGCAAGGGAATTGATTGATGCAGTTGCTTCAGATTTGGAAAAGAAATTTAACATAGAAAAACCAGTATTTGTTGAATATGTAAAAACAGGTTCACATAAGGAAAGGGCGCCAGACCAAGAAAATTGGTTTTATGTAAGAATGGCTTCTATGCTTTACCGAGTTTTCAAAGAAGAAGTTGTTGGCGTAGGATGCCTAAGATCCTATTATGGTGGAAAGAAAAGGAGAGGAGTAAAGCCGCCAATATTCAGAAAAGCCTCAGGAAAGATTATTCGCGTAGGTTTGCAAAATTTGGAAAAAGCAGGTTTAATAAAAAAAGGAGTGAAAGGAAGGGTAATTACCCCTAAGGGAGTTTCATACTTAACTAAAAAATCAAATGAAGTAAAGAAAATAGTGGCTGATAAAGTAAAGCTGGCCACAGAAAAGAGATTGCAAGATTTGCAGGATGCTGAAAAGAGAAGATTGTTGGCTGAAAAACAGGCAAAAGACAAACAAGCAGCCATGCAGAAGCAGCCAAGAAGAGACGCTAATGCCCCTAAACAGGCCAGGCCAGAAATAAAATCAGATGGAAAAGTGCAGGAGCAAAAGAAAGAGAAATAAGTTGATTTCTTTTTCTTTATGGGTGGGCATATGGATGATGAATTAGATGAAATAAGGCAGCAGAAGATGGCCCATATGAAACAAGCCGAGCAACAGGCCCAAGCAGAGGCCCAATTGAAGCAATTGCTTGATGTTATTATGACTTCTGCAGCAAAGGAGCGCATAATGAATGTTCGCTTGGTAAATAAGGAGCTTTATTTAAAAGCAGCCCAGTATATACTATTAATGTATCGTGCTGGGAAGCTGCAAGGCAAGCTTGAAGAGCAGGCTTTGATTCAATTGTTAAAAACATTATCCCAGAAAAGGGAAATAAAGATCGTGAGGAAATAATTATGGCAGCTAGAAAAGATAAAGAATTCAAGGATTTTCTTGTCTCAAAGAGAAAAAGCATAAAGCCAGGAATTAGCAGTGCGCCGGTCTGGGTTTTCCAGAAAGCAAACAAAAGAATCTGGAATCCTGTGCAAAAAAGGCACTGGAAAGATGTTGATTTTGGCAAAAAATTTGAACACAATAAAGTTTCTGATCATAAGAAATAAATGGTGAAAATATGGATTTGCAGGAATTAAGGATAAGCTTTAAGGATATTTTTGACTTGCCAAAAAGCAAAAGGGCAAATAAATTAGTAAATAAATTAAGAAATATGTACAAAACAAAGAAGCAGCCTGTAAAAATCTCAAATAAATTGAATGAATTTATCTGGGACAAAGGAAGGGAGAATGTTCCCCGCAAATTAAGCCTTCTTGTTTCAAAGGAAAAAGATTTAATTTATTTATTTTTAGAAACAGAAAGGAAAGAAGCAGAGAAAATGCTTGCTGACAAAAAGAAAAAGGCAGAAAAAGAGAAAGTAAAGAAAGGAGAAAAGACCAAGGTTTCAAAGGAAGAAAAGAAAGAAGCAGCAGACCAAGAGAAAAAGATAGAGGAAAAGCAGGCATTAGAAAAGGACTTTGCAAAAACTGCAATGAAGTAATTATTAGTGTTTTTTCATGCGCATAGATAAAGGATATATCAGGGCAAGCTCTTATGTGGGAATATTCATGAGGGCTTCTGATAACTTTATCCTTGTGCCTGATTCTATTTCTGAAAAAGAATACAAACATATTGAACAATTATTTAATTCAAAGATGATAAAATGTTCAATGGCAGGCTCACAATTAATCGGGGTATTGAGCGTTGCTTTAAAAAATAAGATAGCGGTTTCAGATATTCTAACGGAAAAAGAAATTTCTTATTTAAGGAATCAGGGATTGCAGGTTCATGTAATTAAAGGGGTAAGTGCTATCGGCAACCTTGTTTGTGTTAATGAATTTGGGGGCATATGCAGCAAAGCATTGACAGAAGCGCAGGTAAAAGAGCTTGAAACTTTTTTTGAAATGCCTTTTTTAAGGATGACAATTGCAAAATCTGAATTGATTGGGGCATCATGCGTGGCAACAAGCAAAGGATTTGTTGTTAATCCGGGAATTACGGAAGAAGAATTCAAAAAAATACAGCAAGTATTAAAGATTAGGGGGCAATTAACCTCGTCAAATTATGGTGACAGATTTGTTGGCAACGGAATAGTTGCAAATAATCAAGCGGTTATAGTTGGCGATCATACTACAACCCATGAATTAATAAGAATTGATGAAGCATTTAGGGAATAATTCAAAATATTAATTTATGTCTTATCAAAGTATACTATTAAGTAAGGTGATTTTATGGCAGAAGCAAATAAGGAAGTAAAGCTTTCATTGGGCCAGGTATTTAATTTATACCAAACACAGAAAGGCCAATTGGAAAATATCGCACAGCAAAGAAATATGATATCCAATTATTTACTAGATGTAAATAATGCTGAACAATCAATAAAGGAATTAGAAGAAAATACCACAAACGAGGTTCTTTTTTCAATAGGTTCAGGCATTTACATAAATGCCGAATTAAAAGAAATAAAAAAATTACGGGTAAATTTAGGAATTGATATCTTTGAAGATATGTCTTTTGAAAAAGCAAAGGATTTCTTGGAAAAAAAGAAAGCAGAGCTTACAAAAGTAATGGAAAGGGTAAGGCAGCAGGAACAAGAACTTTTGAAAAGTGTTTCAGGGTTAGAGCAGGTGTTAAATGCCGCACAGCATAAGATTGCCGAAGCCCAAAAAGCACGGGCTCAGCCAGGCAAAAACACAGGCTTTCAGCAAGGCAAAGGAAATACCAAAAAAGCATTGCCAGTAATTTCATAATTGGCAATCTCTTTTCTATTATGCCAAAATTCTAATTTGGCAGGCAGTAAATTTCTGTTGTTTTCACGGAAATTTAGTGGATTTATTAATCCAAATATTTTTAGGCATTCCCTTGCTTAATTCTTGAATACTATGTTTGATATTTTAAGGAATAAAATAAAAGGATTTACTGATAGGCTCAAGCAAAAAATTAATTTAGAACAAGGGCAAACAGAAAAAAAACCAAAGTCACAAGAACCATTCCTTGAAGAGCAATCTGAAAAGTCAGATATTAGCCAAAGCCCTTTGCCTGAAGAACCTCCTTTTGCAGAATCTGCAGAACCTTTAGAAGAGAAAGAAGAAAAAATTCCAAAAAGTGAAGAAAAGATTCTTGAATTAGAAAAAGAAACTGAATTATTACCACCAGAAGCTGCTGAAAAACCGCCGGAAACAGCTGAAGAACCATCAGAAACAGCCGAAGAAACTTCTGAAATCAAAGAAATTGAAAAAAAGGAATTAGATAGATTAAAGGTAGAGGATAAAAGAGAGATTAAGGCAGCAGTTTCTGCTACCTCTAAAATAAAGAGTTTTTTTAGTTCCCAAATTGCTCTTTCAGAGAAAGACCTTGATAATTTATTGTATGACTTTGAGCTGGCATTGCTCGAATCTGATGTTGATCAGGACACTTCAACATTCCTTTGTGGCAAAATAAAGAAAGAATTGCTTGGAAAGAAGATTCCTAAAGGAAAAGATTTTGATAATTTTATAAAACAAGAAATAAAAAAAGTATTTGCAGAATCGATAACTGTTGAACATCAAAATATTATATCTCTGATAAAAACTAAAACAGATAAACCATTTGTGATTCTCTTTTTAGGTCCAAACGGAGCAGGAAAAAGCACAAGCATGGCTAAGTTGACAAACATTCTCCAGAAGAAAAATTTTTCTGTTATTTGGTCGGCATCTGATAC
Source organism: Candidatus Diapherotrites archaeon CG08_land_8_20_14_0_20_34_12 (assembly GCA_002779065.1). GTDB lineage: Archaea > Iainarchaeota > Iainarchaeia > Iainarchaeales > 0-14-0-20-34-12 > 0-14-0-20-34-12. Next base: position 16,504 of record PEXL01000025.1, on the reverse strand, counting down.
TTTCAGGGCAGCAGCAATAGAACAGCTTGAGAAACATGCTGAGCGTTTGAATGTTCGCCTGATTAAACATAAATATGGGTCAGATCCCGCTGCTGTTGCATTTGATGCAGTTAATGCTGCAAAAGCAAAAAAAATAGATGTTGTTTTGATTGATTCTGCAGGAAGGCAGGATACAAACCAAAATTTGATGGAAGAATTGAAGAAGATTGTACGTGTAATTAAGCCAGATTTAAAAATATTTGTAGGAGAAGCTCTCTCTGGAAGATCTCTTTTAGAACAGGCAAAGGTTTTTGATAAAGAATTGAATATTGACGGCTTTGTCCTGACAAAGATTGATACTGATACTAAAGGAGGAACATCAATTTCCTTGCTTCACACAATAAAGAAGCCAATTTTTTATGTAGGAATTGGCCAAGGATATGATGATCTCATAGAATTTAATTCTGATTTTATAGTAAATAGAATTGTATAAAAAAAATAAAAAAAAGAAAAGGGAAATATCCCTTTTAATTTATTAAAATTTGATTTATTTAAACTAATGTTTTTGGTTCAACAAAAGGCAATCCGAATGCGTCAGCAACTCCCTTATGAGTAATCTTTCCTTTGTATATATTTAATCCTCTCATGAACCCATCATCATCCTTCAACGCCTTCAATCCTTTGTTTGCAAGCTCTACTGCATATGGCAAAGTAGCTGTTGTCAATGCAATTGTGCTCGTCCTGGGATAAGCACCAGGCATGTTTGCAACGCAGTAATGTGTTACCCCCCCTACTTTAAACACTGGATCTGCATGGCTTGTTGCGTGGCTTGTTTCTACACAGCCTCCTTGATCAATTGCCACATCCACAATGACTGATCCATCCTGCATTTTCATTACCATATCCTTGCTTATAACTTTAGGGGCTTTTGCACCTTCAACTAATACCGCACCAACAACCAGATCAGCATCCAGAATCTCTTTCTCAATCTTTGCCTTGTCTGATTTTTCAAAGCGAGCTTTTGGATATTTTTTCTTTAATTCAGCAATCCTTTTGTCACTTAATTCAAAAAGAACTACCTCCCCCCTTAATCCATTAGCGTTCATTAAAGCATTTTCTCCAACTACTCCCCCTCCAATAATGACTGTTTTTGAGGGCTTAGTATTTTCTACCGGAGATAATAACATTCCTCTCCCTTGGAATGGTTTTGCTAAGTAATATGCGCCCATAATTATGGCCATTTGTCCTGCTACTTCACTCATGGGCTTCAATAATGGCAGTTTGCCGTCTTTTTCAACAGTTTCATATGCTATGCAGCATATCTTTCTTTTTAACATTTCATCAGTCAACTGCTTTCCTGAGGCAAAATGTAAATAAGTGAATAATATCTGGTCTTCCCTGAAATAATCATATTCCTGTGGCAAAGGTTCTTTTACTTTTATAACCATGTCTGATTTCTCACATATTTCTTTCGGGCTGTCAACAATTTTGGCTCCGGCTGAAGCATATTCTTCATCCTTAAATCCTGAACCTAACCCAGCTCCCCTTTCAACAAGAACAGTATGTTTATTATTGACTAATTCCTTTGCTCCCATAGGGGATAAACCAACCCTGTTTTCGTTGTTTTTTATTTCTTTAATAGTTCCGACTATCAATTTCTCGCCTCCAAGTATATATGGCAAGGAAAGTCTGAGCGTAAAGTATTAAATAGCTTTTGCTTTTGTTTGACCATAATCCCTGCAATTGTCGATTATCTACTTCCAAGTTTACTTATTGGTTTAGATTTTGCCCATTAATCTTCAATTTACCCATCAAAACATTATTTCATAAATATTATGCATCAACTTTCCGTATGCTTGGTGAAAAATTAAGGGCAGCATTAGATTTACTTCAACATTCTGCTTTAGACCGTGATGCAATTAAAGCAGTTACTAAAGAACTTCAAAGAGCATTAATTGCAAGTGATGTTCCGCTTGATTTGGTTTTGGATTTAAGCAAAAAAATTGAGGATTTTTCAAATGAGAAGCTGCCATCAAATATAACAATGCGTGAACATCTGATAAAAAGGATTTATGACAATTTAGCAGATCTTTTGGGCGGGGATTATGAATTGCCCCAAGCAAAAAGAATTCTGCTTGTCGGTCTTTTTGGAACAGGTAAAACAACAACAACTGCAAGATTGGCAAAATGGTATGCAAAAAGGGGAAAATCAGTTCTTGTAGTTTGTGCAGATACTTTCAGGCCCGCAAGTTATGAACAGCTGCAGCAGCTTTCTGAAAAAGCACAAGTAACCTTCTATGGGGAAAAGAATGAAAAGTTACCCTATAAAATAGTTCAGAATGCTTTGCAGAAATTCAAGGATAAGGAAATTATAATTGTTGATTCTGCAGGGAGAAACGCTCTTGATAAAGAAATGGTTGACGAAGTAAAAGATATGCATAAAGTGTTTAATGCTGACCAGAACTGGCTTGTTTTTTCAGCAGATATTGGGCAGGTAGCAAACAAACAAGCAAAGGCCTTTCATGATGCTATTGGTGTTAATGGAATTATAATTACTAAAATGGATGGATCGGCAAAAGGAGGAGGTGCATTAGCTGCTTGCCACCAAACAAAAGCACCTGTTTATTTTATTGGGGTTGGAGAAAGGCTTGAAGATTTAGAGCAGTTTAATGCTACCCGTTATTTAGGAAGAATAATGGGCTATGGTGACCTTCAATCTTTGCTTGAAAAAACAGCAGAGCTTTCAGAAGATGAAGAATTATCTCCAGAAGATTTATTGAAAGGGGATTTTACACTTAAAACCTTTTACAAGCAATTAGAAATGGCTAAAAAAATAGGGCCATTTGGTAAAATTGCTGAAATGCTTGGCATGAAACAACATCTGCAGGCAGATCAATTAAAAGTCGGGGAAGAGAAACTCAAATCATATAAAGTAATAATGGACAGCATGACTCCGCAAGAATTAAATGATCCTGATCTTTTAAGCAAGCAAAGAATCCACAGGGTTGCAAAAGGTTCAGGAAAACCAGAATCAGAGGTTCGTGAGCTGATTAAGCAGTACAATAATATGGCAAAAATGTTCAAACAGTTCAGCAAGTTGAATGAAAAGGATTTGCAAAATATGGATCAAACAAAGATGCAGCGTTTGATGAAAAAAATGCAGTTTGGCGGAAAAAAGAAGCGCTTGTTAGTAAGATAATCATTGAAAACTCAAATTCACATATTTATTTTTCTTTAATTTCTGAACAATCAGCTACACTCATTTCATTTTCAGAAAAATATTTATCACATTCTTTGCTTATTGGATTAGCAGTCATAAATGTTCCACAAAATGCCCCTTGCGGCCCTACCCCTATCGGACTTTGTGAAAAAGCATTCAGACATTCATTACAACATGTTGTTTTTTTGCACATCTTCCTGCACACACCCGCTGCAGATTATCAATATTGTCAAACCAACTACTAAAAATAAGGAAATATGTTTCATATATTGACAACGCTTTTCCAATATTAATATTTAATGGTTTTCTTTAACCCATTTTATTTGAATTTGTGGTAAAATATGTTATTTATTGAATTTAGGATAGCCCTGCTTTTACTGGCTGCAATTATTGCAACAGTTACTGATTTGAAAAAAGGCCTTATTTATGATAATCTCACTATTCCCTTAATTGCAATTGGAATTATTCTGAATATTTTCGATTTCAATATTTATAATTTTGCAATCCCTTTCTTTGTTTTTGCATTTTTTGGAATTTTATATTATTTGGGAAAGTTGGGCGGAGGAGACGTCAAATTATTTATTGCAGCTTCCATTCTTCTTCCATTTTATAATGGCCAAATTTTCCTTATTCCTGCATTATTTTTCTCAGCCCTGTTTTCCGTTGTATTCCTTTCAGTTTATTACACAGTGAAATATGCGCGAACCGGGGTAGATATTCAAAAAAATAAAAAAAACATCCTGCAAGCGGCAGTTTTAGGAATATTAATTATTTTCTATGCCTTTTTTATGATCTCCTCAAATATTCTTGTGTTATCATCCGCACTTTTAATTACAGTTCCATTGCTTTTTGCCCTGCCTTTTTTGGCTTTCCAGAGCGGAATAAGGGAAAGATTCTTCCTGAAGTATGTTTTTCTCTCAGAGCTTGAAGAAGATGAGATTATTGCAAAAGAATTCTTTGAAAACAAGGAAATGTTCAAAACAAAAGGAATAATCACAGAAGAAGACAAACAGAAATTAAAACAATTGAACATAGATAAAGTTCCTGTTTATCGGGCTCTGCCGCCATTTGCCCCATTCTTCTTAATTGGGATAATTTTGGCATTATTATTTCCGGATTTTTTATCTTTGTCTTATATTATGCCTTAAATAGTGTTTCTTTTTTATTTTTCCAAATTATTTTTTTAATTAGATTAATTAACCTAGTTTTCTTACATCCTAAACAAGTGACCTTCAAAACACTTTTTTTGATTCTGTAAATGCAATTCTTTCCTTCCTTCAAATATGTGCCGCAGTTCTTGCAGAATTTTTTTTTCAATTCCTGTGGAATTATTGCCCTATTTCTTTCACTTATTTTTCTAGCTAATTCAATATATCTTTTACTTCTATCGGGATGTTTATCAAATTCATCATTAGCTAATTCAAACAATCTATAAATTCTTTCTAAAGCAATCCTTTCAATAAAACTTTGGCCTTTTTTATACATAGTTTCATATAACTATTGTTGTTAGGGTATTAAAGAATATTATTAGAATTAGAGTGCCGCCGACGGGATTCGAACAATTGTTACTTTTCCGGCAAGAAAAGGTTTAAAAAGATATTACTCTATTATTAATAATATTAGAATTATAGTGTTAACTAAAATTTATGGAGTTAGTATTTTAGAGATAGGGGCAGAATATATGGTGGAAACTAAAACTATAGTATTTTTTCCCAGAAAAATGTTCTCGGCCCTGTTAGGGCAGGCAAATGATAAAAAAATCTCGCTGATTTTGGGTGCAAGGCAGACAGGAAAAACCACCCTTCTCAAACAGCTTCACTTAGGGCTTTCAAAAACAAATAAATGCCTTTTTTTGGATTTGGATGTTTTGTCAAATTATGAAAAAGTCAGTACATTTGAAAAGTTGCTGAATACTCTTAAAGTGGATGGATATGTGGAAAACCAGAAAGATTTCTTTTTTTTATTTCTTGATGAGTTTCAAAAGTATTCGTCAATGACTAAGATTATGAAAAATGTTTATGATAATTTAGGCAATGTCAAGATTTATGCCTCAGGTTCTTCTTCTGTAACCATAAAAGACCAAATACAGGAATCATTGGCAGGGAGAAAGAGGGTCACTGAGCTTTTCCCGCTTGATTTTGAAGAATTTTTATGGTTCAAGCAAAAGGATAAACTCGCCAAAAATATTTCAAATATAAGCAAATTGAAGGGAGACAGTTTGTATTCTTCATTAAAAGAATATTATGCATTATTGGAAGAATTTCTCATTTTTGGCGGTTATCCTGAAGTGGCCTTGAAAAGCACTAAGGAAGAAAAAATGGAAGTGCTTTCAAGCATTTTTGACCTTTATGTTAAAAAAGACCTGGTTGAATACCTGAATATGGAAAAAATCCTTGAAACAAAAAAGTTGATTGAATTTTTGGCAGTAAATAATGGGCAAAAGATCAAATACGATAATCTGTCTGCAATAACTTCTTTGAAGTTTAATGAAATAAAAAGGCAGATTGAAATATTAAGGGAAACTTATATTATTGAAATTTTGAGGCCATTTTACACCAATAAAAATAAGGAGATAGTAAAAATTCCCAAGATGTATTTTATAGATAATGGCGTAAGAAATTTTTTCATAAACAATTTCAATGAATTAACCTTAAGGAATGACTCCGGTTTCCTGTTTGAAGAGTTTGTGATTTCCGAACTTTTGAAGAAGGGAACAAGAAATCTAAAGTTTTGGCAAGATAAGAATGGAAACGAAGTCGATATTATTATAGAAGGCGCAAATTTAATTCCAATTGAAGTAAAATTCAAGCAAAATCTGAAATCAGAAGATTTTAGGGGCATTAAAGCTTTTTTAAAAGAGTATTCAAAAGTAAAGAAAAGTTATTTAGTTAACCTGGCTGTTCAAAAGACTCTAAAAAAAACCAAATTCATTTTGCCATACTGTTTAAATTTGCAGTGAGTAATTTAATTTATGCTCCTTTGAGATGGTAAGAATTTCGCATGAATCAATGATATCGGAGAATTTTTCTTTTATCTCATCCATTATTTTTCTCAATTCTTCCATTCCCTGCACCTCAAAATCAAAATGCACATCTGCCAACCCAATTTCCTGTATCAAATAAATAACATTGGGATGGTTCTCCCCATGCCCCACAAAATCTTGCAGCCTTTTTGCTGTAATATTTCTTAATGAAAAAATTGCTTTGAAATAATAAAATCCTATTTTTTCAAGGTTTACCTTAATCCAATGATGAATTAATCCTAGTTTCTCAAGCTTCTTTATTCTGTAGCTTACTGCCTCAGGGGTAATTCCTGCTTCTTTTGCCAATTCCTGCAATGAAGCTCGTGAATTTTTTGATAATTTCAACCCAATCTTAACATCAATTTCATCCAGTTCCGCTTTCTCAGCAGGCACAAAGATGTTCCGTGAAATTTCTTTAGGAATTTTTTCATCAATAAGATATTTTCTGTTGAAATAACTCAATCTTGTCCTGAAATAGAATGCCCTTCGGTTGAAACAACCCAGCTCACATTATTGCTTTCCTTGAAATAATTTATTATCTGGTTTTCATCATCTTTTGTTGCGCCTTTAAATTTGAACAAGATTGCATAGTCAGTATACCCTAATGCTCCAATATTCCATGTTGTGATAAATTCCTCAATTATTCCCCTTTCAACCATCCTTTCAATTCTGAATTTCACTACCTGTTTACTTAATCCTACTTTTTTTGCAATTTCTGAATATGATTTCCTTGAATTCCTGTCCAACTCAAATAAAATCTTGCGATCCTTCAAATCTAGTTCATATGCCATATACCTAACTATTCTAAATAGGTATATATAATTATTTTGTTTTGACAAAAAATTGATTAATAATCTATTTCTTTTACAAAAAGCAATATATAGTATGCCTGAGTATTTGGTTAGGGTTTTGAGTGAATTTTTGTCTTTAAATTTAGCTTTCTTTTTTGAAGTAGTTATAAATAACCTTCTCTGGGTTTTTATCTTTGCAATGATGGCTTATTTTCTTTTAGACCCGAAAAAATTAGTTGCAAATACCATTCTTGTGTCAGTTTACCTTTATGCATTTACTTCATTAATTATTTTCATTGGATGGAGTTTTAGCGCTTTATATCTTTTCCTGAATTTCTGCATCCAATGTTTCATAAGAATTTTCATCCCTGAACATAAAAGATTTTCATTGATTCTTTCCGGAGCAATTTATTTACTTTTGTTTTATGTTAATGTCGGTGCAGTTTTATGATTACAAAGTTTATTAGAGGAATAAAAATAGCAGCAATTATTTTATTTTTGCTTTTTTGTTTGGCGTTTCTTAATATTGAAATAGTTTCTCCGCAAACATTTAGCATTTTGGGCATTGTTATTTTTGTCACAACTGCCTATTGTGAAGTTCTTCTTGGGGTGTAACTATTTATTTTAATAAATAAAATCAAAGTGCAGCCGTCGGGATTCGAACCCGAGACAGGACCTAACTTCAATCAGCTTAATTTATAATTTATTTAAAATAAGTTTGGAAGGGTCCGATGTTACCACTACACTACGGCTGCGATTGTTTCATTATGTGTTGGAACATATCCTTTTTTCTTAAAGAAATTATACTTGTATATATGTTTTAAATTATTCGGTTTGATCTTTTTGAAGAATAGGTCTATTTGTTTTGAATCATAAATATAGGTGCTTATTCCACTTAAACAGACACTGAACCCAAAAGTAGATAATGCATCTCTAATTTCCTCCAAAAAGGTCTTGCTAGCACTTGTAATTTCAATTGCTGCTGTATTTTTATGATGTTTATGAAAACTGCCATCAGTATCAAATACCCCCCTTAAAAAAGCTTTTACTAATTTTTCTTTCTGAAGTATCTTTATAGGGATTTTTAACTTATTCTTTTTTAATCCTTCAGGGAAGTCATACTTATTTTTCAAAAAATTAAACAATTCTTTTGAGTAAACTCTGATGTGAATTGCATTTTTTTGGACTCGAATCGTTGGTACTGCCTGAAATAAATTTATGCAAAGTTCTCTTACCCTATTTTTTACATAATATTTATCTACTAAATTATTGCAAGTTATCGCAGTACAATATGGTTTAGTCAAACAGCCATCTCCACTTAAAATTCCTAAAAATTCTGCTAAATCTTCAGTTAATGGTGGTGTGTGTATATGTTTTGTTTTATTGTTTATATCTATTATTTTCAGAGAATAATTAGTTAAATCAAGCTTAGCGATTTCACATAGCTTAATTAAACTCAAATAGGGAATCCTATTTTTACCACGATTATACAAAAATATCATTCCACGACTAACCCCAATACTTTTAGCTAATTGAGCCCAGCTAAATCCTAACTTTTCTTTTAGGTTTCCTAGAATTTGTTTTTGTTGTTCTTTTTCAATATTTAAATAATAAGCAGACATATAAAAAAACAAGAAAAATTAGAAGATAATGTTTTCTAAAGAGTAGATTTCCGCTGAACTTTTTTATTCAAAAAAAATAGGATTTATTGGCCCAATTTCCCTATTATCTTATCCTAATCTTTTTAATATCTAACCATGCCTGCTACAATTCGGCCCATTCTTGGTGAATACATAAGATTTGTTTTGCGAAGAAGTAATTCTATCCAAGCGGCCGAGAGTACTGGCTGGCTGAAAGGCTGCCTGTTCCAATATCTTATGCCAATGCCTTCATAATATGCTAAACCTGCAGCTGCTAAAAGCCTTAAAATCTGCTGCTTGGTTTCATGTTTGATATTTCCCCTGCTATTTCTAGGATTTATTCTTCCTTCAATTATGGCTGCCAAGCTTCTCCGGTTCTGCCGCACATAAATGCGAACTCTTATTTTTTGCCTATCAGTTAATCTTGGTGAATCCCTTAGCATTTCATTAAGCCCGGAAATTTCAGAAGCAATTATTGCCCAAGGCTTAACAATTATTTTTTTCCTTGGTGAAATATGCTGGCTTAAGGTTTTTTTCTCCCTGCTTTTTTTGCCCCACCCCTTGAAGTTTTAGGATTAATTGGCATATTGATTTTGCCCCTAATCGCTTTTTTATTACTTTCCATTCTTCCAAAGTATTGGGTATTATCTGTTTGGGGATAAACCAATGAACAATATATTTTTATTCACTCAATACTTTGTTTTATATAGTTATTGGGAGTTAAAGGGGATAATAGATGAAAGGAGCTTTTATAGTATTTGAAGGATTGGATGGCTCGGGAAAAGGCACAATGCTAACCAGGGCGGCTGATTATTTATTTAATGAATATAAGTCATTTGACAGGTTGCTTATAACCAGGGAACCAACATATTCTGGAACAGGAAAACAAATAAGAAAAATGCTGCAGCAAAGCGATTCACCAATGAGTGATGCCAAGAGATTGCTGCAATTATATCTTGATGATAGAAAAGATCATTTGGAATTTTTAAGGCCATTAATAAATCAAAATTGTGTTATCCTTTGCGACCGCTATAAGTATTCAACTTTGGCCTACCAGCAGACACAAGGCATTCCCTTAGACAGTATTGTAAAATTACACGAAAAAATGTTAATTCCTGACATTGTTTTCTTTTTGGATGTCTCCCCTGCTGTTGCCCTGCAGAGAATTAAGGAAAGCAGGTCCTCAACAGAAAAATTTGAAAAAGAATTCTTTTTTGAAGAATTAAGGAATAACTATTTGAAACTTCCAAGTGTTCTGCCAAATGAAAATATAAAAATAGTTGATGCCAATAGGTCAAAGGACGAAGTTTTTGAGCAGATAAAAGCATACCTGAATAATTTCTTCAAAACAAAGATGGCTGAACAGTAAATAATTAGCAAAAGGTGGTTCTGTGAATATTTCAGAAGCGATGAATTTCTCATTATTATCCTGGTTAAACAAAGAGTCATTAAAAAAAGCACTTTCTATCCTGGTTTGTTATATTATATTTTATGCCATCCTTGTTGGAATAGTTGTATACTTTTTTGCAGAGCTTTTCATATCGTTAGTTTCTAATAAACTGGATTCATACCTCCTGAAATTATTCCAGCCAGCATATATGTCCAATTTTTTAGGCCAGATGCTTTTGTTCGTTATTTTAGTAATTCTTCTTATGATTATATTCAGCTTAGTTATTAATTACTTTTATTTTTCAATTTTAAAATATGCTTTAAGCAAAAAAAACATTAAATCCCAAAAATTATCTTCAAACTTATTCATTCGGTTGGTTTTACTCCAGATTTTAACTGTTTTAGCAGTGCTCTTCTATCCTCAAAACAAAAAAATCTTAGCAATACAATGGATTAGTTTATTATTATTTATTTCAGCTATGTTGCTTGCAGCAATAATCCCTCTTGCAGCTATTTTCATGATTTTTGTTATCCCCTACGGCCTAATTATGATCCATAATGGCATAAGATATTCCCAATCATTAATATTAATGCTTGTAGACAATTCATCTTTCTCAGCTTCCCTGAAAAAATCTTGGGATCTTACCTGTGGAAGATTTTGGGATATTTTTGTAACTAATTTAGTTGTCATTATTGCCATGGCTTTGGTAATTGCAGGAATAAGTTTTGTTTTAACCCTGATTCTTAGCGCAATATCCAGTTTAATTGTGCAGAATGAGACTGTTCAATATATCATTTCAGATGCAATCTCTAATATTATATTTTCACCAATAGGCTATTTTGTTCAGGCATTCCTGCTCGCATTCATTTATTCAAACCTAATTTCTGCTAAACAAAGCCGTCCTTGTTGTTCTGAAGATAAAAAGCCAGAAGAAAAATCTGGTGAACCTAAAAAAGATCCTTTGCCAAAGCCTTTGCCTAAGAATTCAGTTTCTAAATCAAAAACAAATAAATCAAAAGCTAAAAAATAGAATGCGGCCACCGGGAGTCGAACCCGGCTCCCAACCTTGGCAAGGTTGAATCATCAGCCGATAGACTATGGCCGCATGCTTTTTCTGATTAAATAAATTCCCTGAAATGGTATTAAAAACTAATTCTTTTATTTTTAAGCTCCTTCTTTAAATTATGTTTTATGACAGGATCAGTTGTTGTTTCAAGCAGCTCTTTTACATTATCTGGAGTTACTTCAACCGTCTTGAACATTAATTCACCGCCAGGCCCGGTAACAAGCATATCAATCTTGATTGGTTTTTTCCCTGCCATAACAAAGTAAAGTGTTTGTTTAATAAATTGTTTTTGCTAACATTGAATTATGAAAGGAAGGTTTAGGGCGGCTTTTAAAATGGCGTTAAAAAGGGTTAGGGAATTCAGATTTAATGGAACCCACAGCATTCCAATTGCAGTTAAATTTAAGGGCAGGCCCATAGCAAAACCCTTATGCATGTCTGATGCTGAGGATAAAATCAAAAACATTCTATTCCACCAGGGGCGGAGAATTAAGGTATTCCTTGGATGATTTAAATTTAGCAAGAAAGCACCGATTTTCTGATTCTTTTAAATTAGTTATTAAATATTAAATGGGCCCGAAGAGATTCGAACTCTTGACCCCCACCGTGTAAGGGTGGTATCATAACCGCTAGACCACGAGCCCGGCCTTTTCTTTTTCTTTAAAAAAGAAAAAGAAAATGTACGTTGCCAAAAGAAAAAGAAACGATTAATATATCACTATTTTGTAGATAGCAATATTTAACTTTATTACTCAGAAGTCTATGACTTAAATTTATAGGGTTATAGATGAATTGGCAAATAATCGAAAAGAATATAAAAGGCAATTGAGTAATAACTAATAGAACGATTGCGGTAGGGATTATCGTTTGTGTAAAGCACATCCAATCCAAGTGTGTATCGTTCCACAAAACTTGAAATTGGTGATTGGTGGCAAGAAGCCATAATTCCTAACATAGTTAGGTTATGGTAATTCACATATAAAAGTACTCTATTATGAGTACTATTTATGCTGATGGTGGTTTAAAATGCAAGGCTTAATGAATGTAAGGGTTGGCGGCCAGCAGATTCAGCTAATAAAGCTGATGGGCGCTTTTATTGTTTTTGCTGCAATACTCATGTTTTTTATGGCAGCAGCAGAGATGTTTGAAGCATGGGGCAATATCAAAACAATTGATGGTTGTTTAAATATCGCAAAAGGAGATGATGTATTCTTTAAAGAATGTAAAACAATGGCATTTGAAGCCTTTGGCTTATTTGTGAAGCCTGAGCAAGCAGCATTAAATGGAAAGCAGCTTTACATTGTATTGATTAAACCGGTTGCTGCATTGTTCATCTGGATTGCTATTTTAATTTTAGGTTTTGTAATCTACAATTTGCCATCAAAAATGATGGTTCCGGCAAAAAAAGACTTTAAACTAAAAAAATAAAAAATAAGTAAAGGGAAGAATTCTTCCCTTTTTTTTCAAATTTTTTGCAATTATTCAAGTAATTACTGCAAGAAGATTTGCTGAATAAGTTCCTTGTCCTGTCCTAATTAGTTGTTGAAACGAGTGAGGCATTCTTATTCTAAAGCAACTGTCCTGATTTATCATGGGTGTCAATCAAATGAGGATTAGGCGATCTTTGTGCTAAACGTTCAATTTCCCCGAGAAGTTCCATTGTCTGCTTTTTCTTCAAAGTTCCATTTCCTACTTTTTTTTGAATGTATTTCTTGAGAAGCCTAGGACTAACACAGGCTATTTCAAAAAATACTGGTTCCCCTATTTTATCAAATCCAATATTCATGGGCTTAGTATTTACAAAAATTCCTGCTTGTCTAAGGGCTATACTTCTATCCCTTACTTTATCATTAGAATAAATTCTATCGGTATGATTCAAATATTTTTCCCATCTAGAAGTTTTATAGAAATCTATTATCCCAGTTCTGCTGGCTTCATCAATATCTCTCAGTTCAGAATAATGTGCAGACCCATCGATTGCGCTAGCTATGGGTTTTACAAAATTTCTTGGAAAAAGCAGATGTGCAAGGGTGTGTGCATGGCTATAAAGGGCAACTTCTGTCACATCCAACTTATTCTTTGACCATCTTTCTATTACTCTTCTCCTTGTTGCAAATCTTATTCTGCTTTTTGGAACCTCGCTGACTATAGCATGGTCCCCTCTTATCCTCTTGAATTTAATGGGGTTTCTTCTCGGTCCTTTTGGCATAACTTAAATTATATGCCAATAAATTAATAAGTGCTATCACTGTATTTTATTTTTGTTTTATTATAAAAAAATAAAGTAGATTGCTGACACTATCTAGCATCAGCAATTTTATAAAAAACCTTTACTCTGCAGCAATAATCCTTGTTTTATTGCCTTCTTTTACATTGCCTTTCTTGATTCCCACAAGGAAATCCACGCCAGATTCTTCACATGTATCCAACAATCTCTTTGTTATGATTCCATCAAAGACAACTGCTTTAATTCCCTTATCTTTAGTTATGCTTTTTACTAAATCTCGGACATTTACTGTTTCTATTTCTTCATATCCTGCATTTAGCAATTTAGCAGTCAAGCTTCCTTTTATTGAAGCCAAGATTGTAGGGAATTTATCAGGCATTGGAGCCTCAACAGCAGCTGCTGTTGCAACAACAGGTTCTGCTGCTTGTTCTGCTCCCTGTGCAGTAGTAGATCTTTCAAAGCTTTCAGGCCTTTCAACCCTTTTAGCAGGCCTTGGGTCATAGGATGGCCTATATTCCGCTTGCTCATATCTTTCCCTTGCATTGTTGGCAGCAGGGAATTTCTTTCTTAATGCCATCTCTATTTCCTTCCTTGTTAATTCCTCTACTTCCTTGCCGTCAGGAGCCCTGGCAATGTAATCTATTTTTGCCGTACCCATTAATTTTCTGATTATCAGGTCTCCGCCCCTGTCTCCGTCAATGAATGCTATTACCTGCTTTTTCTGTGCTAATTCAGCAATGCTTGGCGGTATATTTCCCCCATGCATTCCTACAACATTCTTGATGTTGTGTTTTAGCATGTTCAAGACATCAGCCCTTCCTTCAACCAAAATTATTGAATTGCTTTCTTCAATTGATGGCCCGGCTGGCAATTTATCCTTGCCATAACTCGTTACCTGGCTTTTCTTTACCTCATTCTTTACCCTCTCAGCTATTTCAGTAGAGTCAGGCATTTCTTCATGCAATAATTTCTGCAATAAAGCAACAGCCCTTTGTGTAATGAATTCTCTTTTCTTGGATCTCATATCCTGTATGCTTACAGCCTTGAATACTGATTTGTAAGGTCCAACCTTATCAACAGTTTCAATTGCCGCAGCAAGAATGCATGTTTCAACCATATCCATTGAACTAGGAATAATCAAATCACCAAAAGTATTGCCTTCTTGCGTTCGCTGATTTATTTCAATCCTTCCGATCTTTCCTGAATTTTGCAATTCCCTAAGATCGAGGTCTTCTCCTACAAGACCTTCACTCTGGCCAAATACTGCTCCTACAATATCGTGTTTTTCTACCATACCTTCAATTCTGAAGTTTATTAGGACTTCGTATTTGGCAGTGTTAATATATGTTTTTGCCATAAATTCACCTTTTTTTATATTATTTAAATTTTACTTCAGGTAAAAAATTTAATTTTACCGCAAAACCAAAAGGTTTTGCAACAGTAAAAAATCATTGATTTTTTACTTTTTACAAAAGTAAAATTTATTCTAGAAAATTAGAGTTTAATTTCAAGGAATTTAAAACAGCAGCAGAGCAATCAAGGTCAATGACCTTACTCTTGCTTGTTTTTCCCTTCAAAATCCTTACTTCACAATTACAAAGCTTCCGCAATTCCTTAACAAGCTCAAGATTTGCCTTGCCATTTTCAGGCCTTGATTTCAGATGAATTTTAAACAAATCCTTCTCAGAATCAAAGCAAATCCCAAAGCCTTTGCTGTTAGGAATCACTTTAGCGTTAATTATCATATATTAAGAATGATCAATTAAACTCTAAATCTTCCAATAAACATTGCAGTGTTAATACACCGATTTATATATGTTTATAAACTACTCTTTCTTACATTCAATTAAAAAAGGTATTCTAATGGCCTATTACGACAAAGGAGCCAATGCAGAAAGGGAATTACTTTATCTATTTGCAGAAAGAGGCTTTTCTGTGGTTAGATCTGCAGGATCTGGCAAAATAGACCTTCCAACGCCGGATATAGTTGCAATGAGCCCTAAAAATAAATATGCGATTGAATGCAAGGCCCAAGCCGGAGCTTATTTAAACATAAAGAATGAGCAGATGTTTGAGCTTATAAAATGGGCAAAAAATGCCCATATCAATTTATGCATCGCCTGGAAGATCACAAGCAAGGGCTGGCGTTTCTTAAAGCTAGGCCAATTCAAGCAGAATAAGAAAGGTTTCCTGATTTCAAAAGATGACGCTTTGGAAAATGGCCTTTCGCTGGAAGATTTTATCAGGCAGAATTAGAATCTAATTTGTTCAATTACTTAATATTATTGTGCTTGCTTCTAAGAAAAAATAAATTCAGGAGTTTACTAATCTTAGCAATTTAAAATAAAAGCTATTTGTTGCTTGTTTTGTTATTGCTAGAGGTTGGTATAATGCGTAATTATTCTAAAAATAAATCAACATATATATTTAAAGATATTCTACTAGATATCTATAAAGATATCTTTAAGGCTAAGTATAAAGGCATCCCAATCAAAACAGCTACGCAAGAAGCATTTCAAGAATTGGAATGTTTGTGTTTGGATTTTTCAGATGTTCAATATGTTTTGGAAAATGGTTTTGATTGTGCAAGGAGCAGAAGAAGAAAAGAAATTATTGAGAAATGCATAAGAAAAGGCAAAAAAGTTTTGAAGGTTGTAGTGGAAAGAATGATGAATTATGGAGGCCCAGGGTATTGGCGCATAAGGCATGCCGGAATGTTTACCTTCAAAAAGCAAATGTTTGGTGAAAAATATGAATAAGATAAACTGTGTTTGTGGGAAAACAGCTAAGCAAAAGGATTTCAATGTTCAGGGTTTTCAGGTAAAAGGCTGGCAGTGCCCAAGTTGCAAAAGGATTGAGTATTCGGATGATATAAATAAAGTTTTGGTTATTAGAAAATTGCAGAAAAATCCGATTATTGCTAAAATAGGCATTTTAGGAGAATCTAAAATAGTGCGCTTGCCTAAGCAGCTTGATGAAATAATGCTAATAAAAAAGGGCGAGTTGGTTGAAATTTATCCGGAATCTTTAACCAAAATCGCGATTGAGGTTAAGAGCCAGACAGCCTAATAGGTTTCTTTTTAGTAGTTCTCTTTTCTCTTACAAACCTATTTTCTCTTTTCTTTTTTTAGGTTTCTTTTCTCTGACACACCTCAACTCTCTTTTCTTT
>PEXL01000022.1 GCA_002779065.1 Candidatus Diapherotrites archaeon CG08_land_8_20_14_0_20_34_12 | reverse complement strand
GAAAATACTGTTTTTATACAAAGTAATGCCAACATTACTAAGCGGGCCTTTAACATCTTTAACTTTAAATGAAATCTTATATGTGGCTTTTTCATCTTCAGGGACATCAGTTAATTCAATAGATTTTTCATTTTTACCGGAAGTTAGCAGGAATGTCATGGATTTGCTATTATTATTTTCTGCATCTAATGCAGTAACAGTGTAATAACCAACTGCCAAATCATTAAATTCAGCAATTCCCACAGAATTAGTAAAATCCGAATTACAGGTTATATTATCTGAATCGCAAACAGTCACTTTAATATCTTTCAAAACAGCAGTTATCTCGCCTTTATAAACTTTAACGAGAAGATTTGCTTTAGTTTCAGTATTTGGTTCCTTACTTAAAACAATCACTTCAACCAAATTCTTTACTTCAACTGTTTTTGGGACATATCCTGGAGCATCGGCTTTAGCAGTTAATGTTCCGCATTTTGCTGAATCAACAGAAATGGTAAAAATTCCTGAGCCAGTAACATTCAACTTTGTTCCAAGATCCAAACCAGAATAACAACTAAGATAAATGCTTGCTGAAGAACTTTTTATCGGGGCATTTGAAGAATCAACTAATTTTATTGTGTACTCCTTAACTCCTTCTTTATTGTCAGGATTAACATCACCATAAAAGATCTTTAACGTAATTGTTTCTCCGGCAACTAAAACTCTTTTAAAATTCACGGCCTCAAGTTCCTTTGGCTTAATCTCAATATTAACGGTTATTTCATCTTTAGGCAGATCAACAGAAAACTGGCCAAACTCATCAGTTACTCCTTCAACTAAAATAATATTGTTGTCCACTGTACTATTATCATCCACTAACTGCAAGGTAACATCTGCTCCATTAACTGGAACATTATCATTGTCAAGCACTTCTATAGTTGCAACTAATTTCTGGGAAAATAAAGGTAAAACAACCACGCTTGCTAATAAACCAACAATAAGCAAAGTTAAGACAACAAATAGGATAAAACTCGGGAGGATCTTATCTATTGGGTCAATTATTTTGTAAATGGGAACTTTTTCATTTATTGCATCAAGGATTTCATAATATTTATCCTCAAACAGATAATAAAAACCCTTTAAACCCATTTATTTCCCTCTATCCTTAATTAATTATATCTGATTAATAGATTAATAATAAAGGTTGTATTTAAAACTTTAGTTAATCACAGGTGAATGGGATTAAATTAAATCAGATTCTTTCAAATTAAATTTTTTCATTAATTCTCCCCTGGTTGATTTGAGATCAGTTAATTCAATATCTGAAGGGTTAATCCCATTTGATCTTAAAAGCGCGCAGTTTCTTCTAATAACTGAATCTTTAGCTGACAATTCTCTCCAGTTTTCACTTGGCTTAAATGCCCATTTTCCCTGTCGCACAAAATCCCCTCAATAAATAAATTAACCTAAAGAAGGGTTATTATTTCTATTTTATATTAATATTTGAATGAAATCCAAGAATATTCTATTTTTAACCACAATATTAGTTGCAATACTGCTAATGAGTGGTTGCATAAATCAGAAGCCAAATATTAAAGATTGCGGAACTGATGATTTGTGTTTTGCAGACAATATTGAAACATGCCAGCCTGCGAAAGTAACATTTACTATTTCTGATGATTTAGGAAGTGAAGTAAAATATGAAGAAATTTATGGAAATGAAAAAATTGGTGAAGAAAATCTTTGTTCTGTTTACATAAAAGTGATTGATGAGAATATTCTTTTAGAGGATGAAGAAAAAGTTACGGATTTAGGGAAAAAGCTTACTGAAATTACTGAAGCTATTGAAAATAAGGATATGTTATGCGAATTCAAGGTAGATCTAACAAATGAAGAAACTATGATGGATATTGGCGGATTGTTAAAAAATCTGGATCCAACTACAAAAACCTTTGTTGATGGGTGTAATGGCCCATTAAAGGATGAAATAATCAATAGAGGATTTGAAATACAACAGATTTTAAGTGATTATGAAACTACGGATCTGCCAGTAGAGGAAGATTATACTGATTTAGAGTGATTCTTAGAGGTAATTTAATGGATTGTAAAAAACCCCAAAATCTGAAAAATTGCACATGTTCCTATCCTGGATGCCCAAGAAAAGGCCTATGCTGTGAATGTGTAAAACATCACCGCAAGAATAATGAACTCCCTGGTTGCTTTTTTAGTTTGATTTCAAAGGACGCAGAAAAGAGCTATGATAGAAGCATTGAAAACTTTATTAAACATTGGAAAAGCTCATATACATAACCAGAACACCCCCTCTTTTTAGATGACTTCAAAGTCTGCCTAGGGTCATATATCGGTATAATTGACATTATACCGCTATAGGATGAAGGTAAAATGGGTTAATATGGCTTAAAAGTGCAGAATATGAAGGAATTACGGTAAAATGATCTAAAAAGCTATTTTAAGGCTGTTTCTATGCATTCTGGCAGATTTTAGTAAAATAGACTAAAGTTTAGTAAAATAGACTAAAGATTTGAGATAATGTTAAGAAAATGGTTATGTAGAAGAAGTAATGACTACAAACTTTTAGCCCTTTAGATTAAACTAAGGGGATTATTTTTAGTAAACTTTGAACTGGTTTTGGGGTGGCCTAAAATAAACTTGAGGGTTGTTAAAAGAAAAATATTGGGGGGCATATAGCAAAGAAGTTTATGCCAGAAAAATCTTGTGGGTTATCTGCGTTAAGTAAAAAAATTAAGGGTATTTCCTCTAATGAGTGTTTAGACTAGAAACCGTGATGAACTGATATAGATTAAATCCCTAATAAAAGCCAACAAACCGCTCAGCGGGCCTAATTATGGCTTTTTTGCTATTTTTAACTAATAATAGCGTTATACTGAATTATGCAAAGATGTCTTATTCCAAATATAGGCCTAAAGACCAATATTCCTAAACATTTTGCTAGTTAGGGATAGAAATAGCATAAAAATAGCAGGGCTTATCACAAAAACAAATTAATTGGAGAAATTGCCTAAGCATAGTATTATGTAGTAGTAGGCTACATAATATACCTATTTCTTAACTGGTTTCCTAAGGCCTATTGCAAATTTATCTGCGACTCTTGCAATTAAAGGTAACTCTCCCCTTTTAATTGGTCTTCTAGTTAATGGTCTTCGTACTGGCATAAATATCACCTCAAACTATAACAATCTCTGCATTATGAATATGCTCATCCCCTACAAATTCATTATTAGGGGTTTGCTCTTGTGCTCTTACTTCCACGAGATAGTCTCCTTCTCTTGTATTTGGTTTCGGGTAAATATCGAAATAAAATAACTTGGATTCTCCTACTAATAATCTATCTATCCTGATAACTTCCCTTGTTTTATAACCACCCTTACCAAAAGAAAGTGCATTTGGAAGTGCAACATATAAGGATAGCTTCTTTACATGATCTCCTTTATTGATTAAAGTAACCTTCATTTGAAGTGGCTCTTGCCTTCTTAATTGCATCCTTAAAGGATTGAATTGAGTAACTATCTCGACAACCATAATATTCCCTCTCAGTGAACTACCACAACCTAATACCTTGCATTGAAGTTATGGCTTCTTGCCACCAATCACCAATTTTGGGCATAGCGGAACGATACGCACCCAGATTGGATGTGCTTTATACAAACGGCAATTCCTACCGCAATCGTTCTATATAAAATTATCTAATAAAGAATTTATAAATCTCACCAATTCAACCATAATCTAATAAAATTTAGGGTATGGGCTTCTTAGCAATAAAGTTAAATGTTCTCTTGGCGAATTTTTATAAAAAGTGCGTATTATGTATAAAGTAACAAAATATATAAAGGACAAATTACTTTATTTTTGTTAAAAGAGTGTTTCTATAGGAAAAAATATTTTTCCGGATGATATTATGCAAAAACTACCTGAATCAGAACTTATTAGAAAAACATTAACAATAAGGCAGATGGATGTCCCGCCAAGCACTCAATTGACTAAAAGAGCTATGCTAAGATGGTTTGCTCTTGCAATTGGCCAAATAAGTGAAAATGAATCACGGGATACTGGAGTAAATGTAATTGATGCAGTATTTTACTTTTTAATTTCTAAGAGAAAACAGCCAACAACACTCGAGGTTATTGAATACATCAAAGAAAAACACAAAAAAGAAATGTCTGAAAAATTAACTAGGTATCATTTAAACAAATTAATTGATTTAGGATTTTTGCAAAGAAAAGGAAATAAATATATGTTAAATGCTGCGCCGCTTGCGGAACGGGATGATTTAAAACAATCTTTTGAATATTGGTCTGCAAAAACATTCCAGGAAGGAATCTCAAATATAAAATTAGTTCTAGATAAATTGGTTGAAAGTTATAAATAAAATCTAACTAATATCTTCTTGCAACCATCAAGGATTTAGCATAATTCTTCAATGGTTTAATTTTTATTCCACCATTACCTGAGTGAACTAATTGTTCATTTCCAATATAAATAGCGGTGTGATCTATTCCCTTAACTCCTCTTCCAACTCTGTCACTTAAATCAAAAAATAAAACATCACCAGGTTGCAAAACACCATTAACATATTTATTTGGGGCAGATTTATTATAAAAATTTTCTTTATCAAAAACAACTGTTCCGCCATGTGAAGAATACCCTAAAGCATTTTCAACTTTGTTAGATATTCCTACTATTTTGAAAACATTATATACAAAACCCGAGCAGTCTACTCCTGGAGGTAATTGTTTACCGCCCCAGATATAGGGCAAAGTACTATAACGATTTTGTAGTTCCAAAGCTACTTTTGTAATTTTTTCCCAATTTGTTGAATAATTATTTTGCAAAATAACATTAGAAACATCTTGTGCTTGATCAACTGTAACAGTACTTTCAAGAATTGCTATATCTACCTTTGGATCTTCAGGCATGCAACCTTCTATTTCCTCCGAAAAACCATAAGCATAGGTTCTATCTCCAGCATTCAATGTTTTACCAGTACTTTTTTCCCAAACTTCCTTACAGTCAAAGGCAAAATCACAATTTTCACACAAATATTTTACTATGCAATGTTCACTTACAATATCAAAATCAACAGATTCTGCTATTGGCTTGCATAATAAAATAATATGGGCATTTATCGCCTCAAACTCCAAATTCAGATTTATAAAATCAGTTAAATCAGAAGAATCATAAATGTGTAATTCCCCAACATATTTTCCTGATTTTTTTGGTTCAAAATTTATCTGGAAAAAATTTATGTCCAAATATTTGCCAGACTTATCCAAATAACCTTTTGCCAAGAGTGGCATCATTAGTATCTTATCTTCATCAACCAAGTGTTTACTGCCATCAGAATTTACTTCAAAAAGGCTTCCTTCAATAATAATATCTTGGGTTTCGATGTCCCCAATATTTTTAACTGATATAACTGGGCTGAATTTTGAATTCTTGCTTAAATCTAATAATTTATCATACTTTGAATTAGCATCAAGCTGGGCTGGTTTTTTACCTATAAAAACCTTGCAAACATATAACTCTTCTTCAAAACATCTAGTGGTCACCGTGGTTTGAAGTGTTGAATCAAACAATATTTTCCTTTCGTCCCAAACTATTTTGTTGTTACAACCTTTTCCACTTAATCCTTTATCACAGCAATGGATAAGATCATTACAATTAAATGCTACGCTTCTTGAATTATTCTCAAAAATAGAAACACTGGTCGAAAAATCATTAGTAAATAAAAAAGTCGTTGTCTGGCTTTTGCCTAAAGATAATTCTGCTTTTGTAAGTTGTTGTTTTATTGCTCCAACTGGGTCTTGAGGCCATAGGTAATAAGGGGCAAAATAAGCAAGAAAGAAATATATTAAAGTAAGAGCCACTACAGCAATAATTAATACTTTATAAGGCCAATCCATAGAACAGATATGTTTTAGCATTTATTAAAGTTTTTGATTAAAATAATGCTATGCCTGCTATTGTTGTTTCTGAAAAAGATCCTGCTGGAATGAATATTAGAGAACAATTGATTAAAGAATTTGAATTTAAATCAAACGGAAAGATATTTGCGGGCAAAGAAGTTCTGCAATATAAAAATTTTGAAATAGTATTAACGCCTGAAAGGCAGGTTTTTGCTGATTCGGTAAATTCATATGAAACTGATTTATTCATTTTTGCATCAACACATGCATCAAAAACAGGTAAACCCTGTTTGACTGTCCATCCAATAGGAAATTGGGGGGTAGCGGAATTGGGAGGAAAGGATAAAACAATTGTAAAAACCTCTGCAAAATTATTGAGAAATTATTTATTTGGGTTAAAATTTTATGTAGAAGAAAACAAACTTAGTTATGATGTATGTTTAGAAGCAACGCATCATGGCCCTTATTTAGAAAAGCCAACAATTTTCATTGAATTGGGTTCTTCAGAAAAACAATGGGCAGATAAAAATGCAGCAAATGCAATTGCAAAAACAATTGTGAATTTTTATAATCCCTCCACTAATACAGAACCTCCTATCGTATGCATTGCACTTAGTGGTAATCATTACTGCCCAGAATTCACAAAGCTTGTTTTAAGAAAGAATTATGCTGTCTCGCATATTTGCCCAGAATATGCCCTACAGAATTTTGATGATGAAAGCTTGAAACAGATGATTGAAAAAACTGTGGAAAAGGTTGATTGTATTTTGATTGATGAAAAGGGATTGGGAAAAGAAAATTTGAGAATAAAGGAGATTCTGCAGAAGAGTGGGATGCGGATTGAAAAAGTAAGGAAATTATTAAAGAAATAAATCTAAATAGATTTTAAAGAGTTAATCAACTTGGATATTAGTATGGTAACAATAACTGTTTTGCATAATGAATTGAATCACTTTATAAATAAAGATTCTGGTTTTAGTATTTTAATAGAATCTAATAACACAAAAATTCTGCTTGATGCTTCACATTCAAATGATTTTAGTATAAATGCAAAAAAAGCAGGAATAAATTTAAAAGATCTGGATTACTTGGTTTTAAGCCATGGGCATTGGGATCATACAGGTGGAATAAAATTTTTGTATAAAATACCTTTAACTGTTATTGCACACCCCCAATGTTTTCAGAAAAGGCATAGGGAAAATCGTTATGTTGGAAGCCTATTAACCAAAGAAGAAATAGAAAATAAATTCAAAACAAAATTTAGCAAAAAACCGTTTTGGATTAGCAAAGATATATTATTTTTAATAGGGATACCTAGAACAAACGATTTTGAGTGCCTAAAGCCTATCGGGGTAGATGCAGAGAATAAAGATGATTTTGTTCTTGACGATTCGGCATTAGTAATAAAATCGGAAAGGGGACTGATTATCATAACTGGCTGTGGTCATTCTGGAATTTGCAATACTATAGAATATTCTAAAAAAATAACTAAACAGGATAAAATATTGGCAGTTGTTGGCGGCTTTCACTTATTTGATAAAAACCAAACAAAAAAGACAGTAGAATACTTCAAAAATAACAAAATAAAAAAGATATATCCGATGCATTGCCTTGACAAATACGCTTTTTCTGAATTTAAAAAGATAGGGGCACACAAACCAAAAACATTAGGGCAGATAATTCTCTAAAAGGCTTATCAGGTTAGCTTATCAACAATTTCTTTTGTCCTACCGACAATTGCATATTTTGTTTTTCTTAATTCAGTTAAATTTTTTGAGCCTGTTAATAAAAAACCTATTTTCATTTCTTCTAGGAAATTGTCCAAAAAACTGTGCAAATTCTTTTGGCCTTTTACTGCAGCCTTTAATGCCGGAAGAGCAATTCCTGATAAATCAGCTCCAAGGATAAGACCTTTAACTGCATCTAATCCATGCCTTATTCCACCAGAAGCAATTATTGGCTTATCTGAAGCTTCTTTGCAGCAAAGAATGCTTGCAACTGTGGGAATGCCAAAATTCCAATAAGGATTAGCGGTTTTTGATCCCCTAAAATGTTCGATTGCCGCCCAACTTGTTCCTCCTAATCCCTGAACATCAATTGCTTTTATAGGCAAAGCATCTAACTTTCTTGCGGTTTTGTAACTTATGCCATGACCTACTTCTTTAATATAAACTGGTTTCTTAAGGTGTTTACAAATTCTCTCAATATTCTCAAGAGCCTTTTCAAAATCTTTATCACCTTCTGGCTGCACCGCTTCCTGCAGAGCATTTAAATGAATGGCTAAGGCATCTGCTTCAATTTTATCCACCATATTTGCAATGTCTTCTATAGGATACTCAGAAAGCTGAGCTATTCCGATATTTGCAGCAAGGAAAATATTTGGTGCAACATCCCTTACATAAAAAGTGTCTTTTAAATTTTTATGCTCAAGCATTGCTCTTTGACTTCCAAGCCCAAAGCCAATGCCAAAGGATTCACATGCAGAAGCTATTGTCAAATTTATTTTTTTAGCTTCTTTTGTTCCACCAGTAATAGCACTGATCATTAAAGGTACTTCAAAATCATGTCCAAGAAATAATGTTTTTAGATTAACCTCAGAAAGATTCATTTCAGGAAGTGCATCATATTCTAAAATAACATCTTCAAAACCAGCGCTTTCCTTGTGCTCAATTTTATTATTTACAGCAATCCTCAAATGGTCTGACTTTCTTTTTTGTATGCTCATTCTTTCCCCTATTTAAAATAAATTTCAGTACATATTAATTTTTTCTTAGTTAAAACCTTGTAGGTATTGCCTTCTTGGCCCATATCATACACAAAAGTTTTGACGCCTTTTGCGTGTTCTTTTATCCTTAAAATTTTGCCGTTCATTGAACCAGTAACATCACTTGTTTTTGTTGCTTTGATTTGTTTTAAAACCGAATATAGATTAGTATTTGAAATTTTTTTTATTATTTTTTGGTCATTACTGGAATAATCCAAAATGCCTGGAACATTTGTTCCGTAAATCAGCTTTTTAGCTTTCAATTTTTTAGCTAAAAAGGCAGCTGAAACATCTCCGCTTACAACAGTTGCTTTCTTATTAAAATCAAAGACCATATCCCCATAAAGCAAAGGAATTATGCTAACGTCAATAGACATTAAATTCTCTAAAGTGTCTAAATAGAACGTTTTCAATTTCTTGTTCTTCTGCTGGATTAATGCAGAGGTTTGCACAGGTAGAACATTCAAGCCTGCATTCAAAAAAATTTCCATAATTTTCTTATTTAATCTTTCCATGGATGCATGCGTTTCTATGAATCCCTTAACATCCTTTTTGCTTTTTAGGCCCTCTTTTATCCCATATTTCTCAACCAACTTATGCCCAAATGGCCCAGCACCATGCACAATAATTAAATTAAATTCTTTTTCTGATTTGGCTTTTTTAATTTCTTTTGCAATCTGCCTCAAAATATTTTCTCTAATCTTTAACTGATTATTTTGTTTATGAGTGCAAATACTTCCACCAATCTTAAGCACAATCAAATCCTTAAATTTCTTCATAAAAATAACCTTTGGATATTAAAATAATTTTTAACAATTATATCTGCTCCGCCTTTTGAAAGCTTCTTTGCATCTGTGAAATTATTTTCCAAGCCGATTGCCATTATTTTGGCATTTTTGGCTGTTTTCATATCTATTGGCAAATCCCCTATATATATACAACTCTCAGGCTTTATGTTGAGTTTTTTAGCAATCAAAAATATGGTTGCAGGACTCGGCTTATCTTTGGGGCATTCTTTGCCCGCAAAAATTATGTCAAAAAGGGAAATTGTTTTTTTATCCAAACGGACATGATCTCTTGAACTACCAGTAAACATTGCCAATTTAAAGCTCTTGCTAAGTTCTTGCAGGGTTTCTTTAGCATAAGGAAATGCAACATCTTTTCCTTGCACTGCTTTAATGAAAAGTTTTCTTTTCAAATCACAACATTTTTTGAGGTCTATTTTTTTATTCTTTGGCCTGTATTTTTTGAAATACATCTCAAATATTGATTCTGCTGGCTTGCCTAACAGGGTTAAAAGGACTTTTTCATCAACTTTTGATCCCATATTTTTTACAACACTTAAATAAGAATTTATGTAATGCCCTACGGTATCAACAATTGTGCCATCTAAGTCAAAAATTATGCATTTTATTTCTGGAATTTTTTTAATTGTCCCGGAATTTGCATCAACAAATAAGTAATCATCATTTTTTATTTTAGAAATATCTATCTTATCAACACAGGGGATTTCAGAAATAATTGAACCGACAGCAACAATTGTTTCTGCCTCCTTGCAAACAAGCGCTTTTGGCGCTACATTATTTTTCTTCAAGCGATAAAGTGAGTAGGAACCAACAGTAGAACCGACAGCATTTGGGAAAACTAAAATCTTGCCGGATATGTTTTTTCCGAACAGAATATTATCTTTTTGGATTACTTTGCCTGTGTCGGGATCAACGCTTCCTAAAAAAGATATTTCTTTATCTGAAACAATTGCTTTCCCAAAACATTTACCTTCAAATATTGTTCTTCCCTTCAATAGCTCAGACATATTTTCACATTAATATAATTATCCTTTTGTTGCTTCTTCAACACATTTTTTTATATTCAGCATCTGTATTTTAAATGAGTTCAGTTGCCTGCCGTAAAAACAAGCTTTTGCTGAATTTGTAAGCATAGTGTTAAAGCGGCCTTTTAATGGCGCAACAGCCATGCAGGTATCACAAGCAATTTTTGCCCCTGATTTTTTTATGTTATCTAAGTAACCTTGTCTTTCAGCTTCTTCTGCAATTTTTCTTGAAACACAAACCCAAAATTCTTTCTTTACTTTTTTGCCTTCAAGCAATTCATTCAAATATTTCAGCTCTTCAATTGAACAGTGTGGGCAGCCAATTGCAATCAAATCAATATTGTCTGATTTATCATAAAGTTCTCTTTTTGCTTTTTCTAAATCAAGCAAGGTAATCTCAAACGTTTTTTTAGGAATCTTTGTTTTATTTGGAGTGATGCCTTCCATATGAAAAATTGCAAGGCCAGCAAAGGTTGCAAGTGATGCACAGAAATTTTTAAGACAATCCAAATTTGCATTTTCCTTTTCAATGCCGCGAATATAAGGGATTTTATTTCCTATTTTTGTGGCAATTGCTTTTCCGAGTGCACCAAAATCCTCTATGTTTTGAACATTAGTTTTAACATCAATTATTACTTGAGCTTGCCTATTTGTTTCTAAATGTACCCCATATTCAGGGGTTAAACCAGTAAGAGCAGAAGCCAGGGCTGATGGCCCACCTTCCATATTAGTATAAGCACCTAAAACAGAGTTTGCATAGCACACAGCACTTGATTCAGACCAAGCAATGTGCTCCCCTTTCTCAGGGGAATATCCTATCAAGTAAGGGGTACAAGTAAGAGTTATGTTGACATTCATTTTTTTGAATGCCTCAACAATTGCAATTTGTTTTTTTGCAAAATCTTCTGAAATTCCTAAATTCTTCCAATCTTTTAGGTCCATGCCAGCAGGATTTAAAGTAGAAATTGCTTTTACCTTGCCATCCTTTGCAATCTCTTGCAGGAATTCTAAACCAGCATCACCAAGGTTATGATAGGAAACACCGGCTATTTGTACTGAATGCACTGGAATTAATCTTTTAGCACCATAAATCTTTCCTAAAGCAAGAAGAATCTGCATTGCTTTCTTTCTTGCATTTCCTTCCTTCCCTAAAAGCATTCTTTTTTCTTCTAATGAAAGATGCATAAAAATCAATTAAAGTAAACTATTAGTTTATACAAAAAATATTATTTGCCCAAGATTTTAAAATATTTTTTAATCCCAACTTTTTTTACATCAACTTTTGCAAAATCATTGCGGTCTTTTTCAGCAGGGATTGTCAGGTCAAATATTGCTTTTGCAGTATCCCTTGTATTTGGATCCGCACTTGGGTCTAATGAAGAACCTTTTCCTTTTCTCACATTAAGATTTTTGTCTGCTTGGAATCTTGTAGCTAACGACCATTCAACATTTGAAAAATCCTTAATGTCAATATCTTTATCAACAATAAATGCATGTTTTAAGGAAGAATGCCCTTTGAATGCTGCTTCCCCTGCTTTTATCCCATCATTGGCATTCTTTTTATCTATCTTGACAACAGCATGAAGCCAATCACACCCCCCCAGAGTAATACTGACATCCAAACACTTGCAAACTTTATTTACTTCCTTGAATATTGTTGGCTCCCTTGGCATACCCATCAATATTTTATGTTCCAAACCACCAGGGAGCAATGCATGCCAGATTGCATTTTTTCTATGCGTAATTTTTTTAACCTCAAAAACCGGCTGCTGCCTTACAAGGTCATATGTTTCGGTCAGATCAACAAATTTGCCTTCATCTGCTAATTCATTTACAATGCGGCCTTCCAAAACAAATTCACAATCAGCAGGAATTAAAAGTTCGGAGGTTTTTGCTTTAACGATATCGAATTTTTTTATTGAATTTGCAATCTCTAATTCATTAATTCCAATTTCAGTAGAGGTCGCACCAGCCAATGAAACCTGTGCTGAATTCCCCACACATAAAGCAACATCTAATTCACCATTATTTCTTTTTATGAATTCTTTTAAATGCCTTGGCAGAATCCTTACTGAAAATCTTTTTTTATCAAGCTGCATGCATCTGTGGAAAGAAACATTCTGGCCAAATTCATTATCCTTTGCAATTATTACCCCGCTTGTAACATAATTGCCCCCATCCCGGGCATAATGAAATAACATCGGGATTTTATCCAAATCAACATGCTTTTCTTCTATTTCTTGGCAAAATCCTTTTTTTACTTCCCTTGGCTTTGACCTATTTTCAAGGGCATTTGATAAAAGCGGAATCAATTTTTCATTTTTCACGCCAAAATATTCTGCAATAAGGTCTTTTGTGGAAAAAACATTTGCCGCTACCCTAAATTCTGACTCCTTGACATTTTCAAATAAAAGAGGATTGCCCTCAAGCTGTCTCATTAAGGAGGATATTTCTAATTTCTTTGAGATAGGCTTATTTGTTTTTAACAATCTTTTTTGCTTATCCAACTTGCTTAAAAAATCCCTAAAGCTCATTTGCCTTTCCACCTTTTAAATTTTTTATTTTCAATATCTAAAACATCAAGACATTTTCCTACAATAAAATCTTTTAAGTCCTTTAAATTCTTTGGCTTATGGTAAAACGCAGGAGATAATGGCATTACTATTGCACCATACAGGCTTAATTTGTAAAGCATTTCTAAGGCCGGAGTGCTTAACGGTGTTTCCCTTATGCAAACAACTAATTTTCTTCTCATTTTAAGCATATTGTCTGCGGCTCTTGAAATCAAATTGCTTGTATCCGCATGGGCAATTTCACTAGCAGTTTTTATGCTTGCGGGAATAATAATCATTGAATCTGTAAGGAAACTTGAACTTGAAATTCTTGCAGATAAATCTTTTGAATCATAACAAAAATCTGCAAGTTTTTTTACTTCAGCAATGGAATAATCAGTTTCAGCTTTCATTACTTCAGAGGCCCATTCCGAAATTATTAAATGTGTTTCAATTCTCTGTTTTTTCAATTCCTTCAATAATTCTATTCCATACTCAATTCCGGAAGCACCAGAAATAGCTAGAATTATCCTTTTCATTGGACCCCTATTTTAGTTAGAATAACCTGGCGGCCTTCTTTTTTCAATGCTTGGGCAACCTTCTTCTGTATTTTTGGGCTTTCAACAAGTGCAAACATACAGCCCCCACCACCAGCCCCGGTTAACTTAGCGCCCAAAGCACCATTATCTAAAGCTAATTTGCATAGCTTATTTAATTGTTGATTTGAAACCCCTATATCCTTTAACATATCCTGATTTCGATTAAGTAGTTCTCCAACTTTTGTTAAATCAGCACGGGATAACGCAATTTCGGCTTCCCTCGTTAAAGCATATATTTCATCTAAATAAGCATTAAATAATTCTTCATTGCTTTCTTTAAACTTTGCAACCTTTTCAACCAAATCTTTTGTGCTGCCTCTTCTTGGAGTATCAACAATCACAACGTATAATGGTTTTCTAAGGGTTAATTTTCTAATTCCAAAATTCTTTCTGAACCAGATCAGGCCGCCAAATGTAGCAATGGTATTATCAATTCCAGAAGGATTTCCGTGGAATATCTGTTCGGCTTTGAAAGCCTTTTCTGAGACCTTATTTTCATTAAGTTCTAATTTAAAATATTCACCAATAGCCCGCACTATTGCTACGCTCAGGGCAGCAGAACTTCCTAAACCAATGCCAACAGGCAAATCAGATTCAATATACAATTCAAAATTTGTTTTTGTTATTTTCAATGAATCAAGCAATCTAATTACAATAGTTTTCAGCCATTTTGTTTCAGGATCATCTTCCAGCAATTTTTTATTTTTCCATCTATTTTTATAATTGCATAAAATCCCTGGTTTTTTATAGGGTTTTATTTTTGCGATTGTTTTATTTTCTAAAGAGGCGGCAATTGCCGGCTTCCCATAAACAACAAAATGCTCACCAAAAAGAATTATTTTTCCATAACCAATTCCCATAAAAATCACGTTTTAATTTTAACAGCCAAATGTATATAATAAACGAAACTAGTTATTAAACGCTGTGTTCAACACATTCTTGCTTAAAAATTTGGGCTTATTTTATTACCTTAAATTTGTATCCATAACTAATTGGCCCAATTTTTGACCCTTCATTTATCTTCCTGAAAATCTTCTTTACTTTTGCCCCAACCTTTACTTTAGAATCATCTGAGTCCACAATCTGCGTCAAAAGTTTTACTCCTTTTCCTAAATCAACTAATGCCAGATAATATGGGGTTTCATGTTCAAAGCCTTTTAGGCCGACATGCACTTTTGTATAACTAATAATTGTTCCAATGCGGGGCATTTCCTTTGTAACAATCTTTCCCTTTCTTCTGCATTTATGGCAAAGAACCCTTGCCGGAAAATAATAAGTATCACATGTTTCACAGTAACTTCCCTCAAGATTATATCTTTCTGGGAATTTCCTCCAATTCAACGGCAACGCATTATATGGCATAAATATTCCTTCTAGATCCTCACATTTTTTTATAAATATGAACAACCGCTGTTGCTCCGCTTCCCCCAACATTATGGGTTAATCCTATTTTGGCATCTTTTACTTGCCTTCCTTCAGCCTTACCCTGCAACTGCCAAGTAATTTCAATTGCTTGTTTAATTCCTGTTGCCCCTACTGGATGGCCCGCTGCTTTTAGGCCTCCAGAAGTATTAATTGCAATTTCCCCGCCAATCTTTGTAAGGCCTTTTTCTGTTGCTTTTCCCCCTTCCCCTTTTTTGAAAAATCCTAAATCTTCAATAGCTAAAATTTCTGCAATTGTAAAACAATCATGCACTTCAGCTACATCAATATCCTTTGGCTTAACATTTGCCTGTTTGTATGCCTGTTGTGCTGCAATCCTTGTTGCCTTTAATTCAACAAGGGATTCCCTTCCTGCTAATGCTAATGTATCAGAAGCTTGTGCACTTGCTAAAATTTCCACTCCTTCCTTTCCTAATTCAATTGCTTTCTGTTTTGAACATAAGATAACTGCTGCTGCCCCATCAGTTAAGGGAGAGCAATCAAGCAGCTTTACTGGTTCAGCAATATACCCTGAATTCATTACATCTTCAATGGTAATCTCTTTTCTGAATTGGGCATATTGATTATGAACTGCATTCGCATGATTTTTTACTGCGCAAGCAGCCATTTGTTCTTCTGTTGTTTTAAATGCCTGCATATGTGCTCTTGCTAATAAAGCATATAAACTGGGGAATGTTGCTCCATGGAACAATTCTGTTTCCTGGTCTCCTGCCCCGCCTAAAGCAAATGCTGCTGCTTCTGTGCTTACCTCAGTCATTTTTTCTATGCCACCAACAGCAACAATATCATGTGCGCCAGAAGCTATTGAAAAATATGCATTCCTTAATGCAACTCCGCCTGAAGCGCAAGCTGCTTCCAGTCTTGTTGAAGGAATCGGATTCAGGCCAAGTTGATCTGCAATTAGCGCACCAATATGTTCTTGCCCAATAAATCTGCCAGAGGCCATGCATCCGCCATAGATTGCCTGGATTTCTTCCCCATGCAAACCTGCGTCAGTTATTGCCCTTACTCCGGCTTCGGCTATCAATTGCCTAAAACTTTTATCCCAGCGTTCACCGAATTTTGTCAATCCACAGCCGATAATTACAACTTCTTTCATAATAATCTTCCTTCATTAAGATTTCTTGCTAGTTCTATCAATTATCTTAACAATTAAACATGCTAAAAAATAATCCCAAATATAATTTAAAAAATAAAGGAAATGCCCGGCCAATCCACTAAGTAAAAGATAACTTGAATTAATAAAGCTAAATGGGTTTAAAACCGCGTACAAAGCAAGCAAAAATATGTGCAAAACATCCAACTGACTAATTCCAATAGTAACAAAATCTGTTAAAGCCATCAGTGATTCTATAAAAATAAATTCTATGATTCCTAATAACACAAAAAACGTGATAAGTTTTTTCCAATTGGGTTCGAATAATTTTTTCCAACTCATCATAACACCTCAAAGTGATTTTATTTTTCTCCTGTGCTTTATGTACAATGCATAATCAACATATTCTTTTTCTTTAATCATGTCAAAAACTGCTTTTTTTGCTTTTCTTTTAATTATATTTTTTGTAACAGTAATGTCAAATGCATCTGACCCTGCACCTGAACCAAATGAAACAGCCAAGATTCTATCTCCTGGTTCTGCTTTATCCAAAACAGAGCATAATCCTATCATTGTTGCCCCGGAATAAGTATTTCCAATGTAAGGAGTCAGCAATCCTTGTTCCACTTTTTTTGGATCTATGCCTAAAATTTTAGCCGCATTCAATGGAAATTTCCCATTAGGCTGGTGGAATACTGCATAATTATAATCATCAGCATTTGTTCCTGCTTCCTGCATCAATAATTTAGCTGCACTAATTATGTGCTTGAAATAAGCAGGTTCCCCTGTAAATCTTCCACCATGTTCTGGAAATTCAGCATGCGGCCTTCTCCAAAAATCAGGCGTGTCAGTAGTAAAAGAAACTGTGTGATTTATCTGTGCAATAATTTCATCTTTTTTATTTCCGACAATAATAGCTCCCGCCCCGCTCCCAGCAGTAAATTCAAGTGCATCATTCGGCCTTCCTTGTGCAGTATCTGAACCGATTGAAAGGCCATATTCAATCATGCTGCTGTTTACCAAACCTAAGCACATCTGTATTCCTGCGGTTCCAGCTTTACAGGCAAATTCTAAATCTGCTGCCATTAATCTGGTATTTGCACCAAGTGCAGCAGCAACAATGCTTGCTGTCGGCTTTACTGCATATGGCTTGCTTTCTGAACCAACATATATCGCTCCCAATTTTTTTGCGTCAATATTAAAATCTAAAATTGCCTTTCTTGCTGCCTCAACAGCTAAAGTACAGGAATCTTCATCAAAAGCCGCAACAGCTTTTTCCTGAACATTTATTGCTTTTGAAATATGTTTTCCGTTCTTCTCCCAAACCCGCGCAATCTCCTCTACCTTAATCCTTCTTTTTGGGATTTGAACTCCGTATGCAACAATTCCTGATTCCATAATATCACGTTATATCTAAATTTTTGACCAAATAATTAAATATTAAATAAAGTAAAAAATCCTTGATTTTTTACTGTTGCAAAATCAGCAGATTTTGCCTAAAAATAATTAAACATCATTTCCTTTTATTTTTTCTCAATTCACGCAATATTTCTTTAGCCCTGTCCGCCTTTACATTACCTTCCTTCACCATTTTTTCAGAAACTCTTTTAATTTCATTTGGTTTTGCCCCGGCTAATACTGCAATATTATTTGCATGCAATTTCATATGCCCTCTCTGAATCCCTTCTGTTGCTAAAGCATAAATTGCAGCAAAATTCTGCGCTAACCCTACGCAAGCAACTATTTCTGATAATTCCTTTGCAGATTTAATCTTCATTAATTTCAAACAAACCTTTGCTAATGGATGGGTTCTTGTTGCCCCTCCAACAATTCCTAATGCTAATGGCAATTCTATTTCCCCAACCAAATCGCCATTTTTGTTCTTTGAATATTTTGCCAATGGTTTATACTGGCCACTTAAAGAAGCATAAGCATGGCATGCTGCTTCTGTTGCCCTAAAATCATTGCCTGTTGCAATTACGACAGCATCAACACCATTCATTATCCCTTTATTATTTGTTGTTGCCCTGAAAATGTCAGCATCTGCAAAATAATATACCTGCAAAATTTTGTTAATATTTTCCTTTCCAATTACTTCTTTCTTCCAGATTGCTTTTGCTTCCACAATTCTATGTATTGCTAAATTAGTAAGTATCCTTAATCTTGCTTCCCCGCCTGAAAGTTCTTCCAGTTTAGAAGAAATCGCTTCACACATTGTATTTATTGCATTTGCACCCATCGCATCCCTTACATCAACAAGCAAATGGATAACTAAAAAGGCCTGTTTTCCTTTTACTTCCCTTACTTCAATATTTTTTGCCCCCCCGCCTGCTTGAATTAATGTTTTATCTTGGGCATTTGCCAACTTTAAAATATTTTTTTTATTTTTCAAAATTGCCTTTTTTGCCTTTTGGAAATTTTTAACGTTCACCAACTGAATCTGCCCTATCATTATCTGTTCTGATGCTTTAGCTGTAAATCCTTTAGGAAGGGCAAGCTTTGCTGCTTTTGATGCCCCTGCAATTACACTGGGTTCTTCTATTGCCATTGGGATTATTCTTTCAGTTCCATTAATTTTGAAATTCAGGGCTATTCCCAAAGGTAAAGAAAAGCATGAAACAACATTTTCAACCATTCTGTTTGACAATTCAAATCCTAAAGCATTAATGCTATGTCTTAGCAATTGAATTTCTTCCTCAGTTAATTCTGAATTCCTTTTTAATTCATTCAAACGATCTTCCAGATTCAGGTTATAAAAACCTGCGAGTTGAGATGTCATAAAATCACAAAAATAAGCAATAAATAAAAGTCTGCTATACAATAAGATATTTTCGACAGTTTATAAACTAATCTGGTATCTTCAGGCAGAAAATTCGACAATTGACAGGAAAAAAGCATAATTTAAGGTTAGCAATAGTTAGTGTCACACTTTATTTAAGCCTTTAGTTTCTTTTTGTTTAATGCCTGAATTTTCTGAAACAGAGAAACAAATACTAAAGAAACATGTTTCTAATTTAGATGATAATGTTTACTTGATTTTCAATTTGCCGCCGGAAGTTCGTGCTGTATTATTTGCCTATGTTTCAAGAAGCCCTTTGAGCTTCCGCGAAAATTTACTGAAATTATTGAAAGGCAAGGAATTAGATGTTTCTACTTTGGTTGAAAAATATTCGGGTGAAGAATTAGATTTTTCAAAGGCAAATGAATCTGCGAAATCATTCCATGAAAAATGGGTTGTGGGTTATGGCCATTCAAGCGTAGCAGAACATGCTGTTGCATCAATTGCTTTTGAGGATGTTTCAATCATTGCCAGCAAGGTGATTGAAGACAATCGCTTGGCAAGTTATACTGAAAAATCAACAAGATACCAAGTATTTGATCGGAATAGATATTACAAACCTAAAAAAATAATGAATTCTAAGTTTTCTGGGTTGTATGAAAAAACATGCAATGATTTATTTGACCTTTATTGTGAACTGACCCCAAAAATGATGGATTTTGTAAGGCAGAAATATCCTATTGAAAATGGAATGAATGAAAAATTCTATGATGGCATTTCAAAAGCAAGGGCCTGTGATAATTTAAGATATTTATTGCCTGCAAGCACACTGACAAATTTAGCAATGACAGCAAATGCCCGTGTTTTAGAACACGCGATAAGAAAAATGCTTTCAAATCCTTTGGAGGAGATGCAAGAACTTGGTTTTAAATTAAAACAGGAAGTTACAAAGGTGCTCCCGGTACTTGTAAAATTCGCTGATTATAATCCATATATTGCAAATACTGAAAAGAAAATGTATGCAATCTGCGAATCGCATTCTGAAGAAAAAGCTGAAAAAGAAAATTCAAAAGAGAAAGATGTTGTGCTTGTTGATTATGGTAAAGAAGCTGAAAATAAATTAATTGCTGCGATTCTTTACAGATTTACACACGAACCTTTTGACAAACTATTTGTGAGAGCAAAGAAAATGAATTCAAAGGAGAAATTAAAAATAATTGATGAATTCTTAAATGAAAAAGGGCCTTATGATTCTCCGTTCCGTGAATTAGAACACTTGAATTACACGTTTGATGTTCTGGTTGATTATGGTGCTTTTAGGGATATACAAAGGCATAGAATGTGCACCCAAACAAACCAGTTAGTTACAACAAAGCATGGCTATTCATTGCCTGAAGAAATTATTGAAGCTGGCTTCAAAAAAGAATTTGAAAATGCAATGAAAGAAGCGGAAGAAACGTTTGAAAAAATTGTTGTGGAAATGCCGTACGAGGCGCAGTATATTGTTCCGCTTGCTTATAAAAAACGCGTTTTAATGACCTGGAATTTAAGGGAATTGCATCATTTTATAAAACTGAGAAGCAGAAGAG
The DNA here is from genome assembly GCA_002779065.1 of Candidatus Diapherotrites archaeon CG08_land_8_20_14_0_20_34_12. Taxonomy (GTDB): domain Archaea; phylum Iainarchaeota; class Iainarchaeia; order Iainarchaeales; family 0-14-0-20-34-12; genus 0-14-0-20-34-12. The sequence continues at coordinate 6,290 of PEXL01000022.1, read as the reverse complement.
AGGGGCATATTTCATACAGAAAGATTGCATGGCATATGTATGATGAATTAATAAAAGTACATCCGTTTATTGCAAAATACATTGCATGCGACAAAAGTGAGGGGCCAAGCCGGGGAGAAAAATAAGTTATTGTGGTAATTTAAATGATTGAATATTTAGGGCTATTTGGAATGATTCTTTTATGCATTTCCTGGATTCCACAAACCTGGGACATGATTAAAACAAAAAAAGCCTACCTGAATAAAACTTTTATTTTGCTTTATATTCTTGGTTCTGGAAGCCTGGCAATTTATTCATACTGGATTAAAGACACGATTTTCCTTGCATTGAATTCTTTTATTGCCTTGATGGCATTGCTGAATGGGTATTATGAAATGAGAATGAAATGGCATATTGGAAAGGGAAGAAAACATAAGGCAAAAAAGAAATAAACTAAGAATATTAAAATGGTCTCCTTCGCCTAAAAGTCAAGGCATGCGAGCAGTACATCTTTTCTTTCTTTTGCGCAACTAGTAGTTTCTCTTTTCTTTTTTGGCACAAATAAAATCTCTTGATTTCTTCATAAAATTTTACTGAAATTTTATGGGACACATAAAATCTAGGGGATTTTATGTTGTTATTGTGCATTAAAATCCTTCTGGATTTTAATTGCAACCTACATTTCCAAATAAAATTCCTCGGAATTTTATTGGACCAGTAAAACCTAAGGTTTTACTTGGTTCTTTTCTCTTTTATAAAAGAGAAAAGAAAAGGCGGAATTAGATTTCCCTGTTAACGCAAAATTCAGCAAATGCCCTTAATTTTTTCTTTGCGGCTGTTTCTGGCAGAATTCCATCAACCTTTTTCCAAGAATCTTCCACTATCTTATTGGCTTTTTTTATTGAATATTCTATTGCTCCGTACTTTTTGATTATTTCAATCGCTTTTCTGATTTCTTTTTTATCTTTTGTGTGCTTTTTCAAGATTTCAATCAGCATATTTCTATCTTTAATATTTGCATTTTTCAACGTATGAATAACTAATAAGGTTTTCTTGCCTTCAGAAATATCTTCACCTATTTCTTTGCCCCAATTTTCACTTTTGGGGTTTACATTAAGGATATCATCCTGAATCTGGAATGCTAATCCAATGGACTCGCCAAATTTGCCCAAAGCTTCAATTTTTCTGCTGTCCGCATTTGCTAAAATCGCCCCAAGTTTAGCGGCAAACCTTGCTAAAACCCCTGTCTTATAAATGCACATTTGCAGATATTGGGCTTCATTTGTTTTAAAATCAGGTGATTTATGCCAATGAATATCTATTGCTTGGCCGGTTGAAACCCTTAGCATTTCTTCACAATAAAGATCATATATCTGCAATCTTTGCTTCTCAGTTAATTTGTAAAGATTCCGGTAAATTAGAACTAATGGAATATAATAGATTACAGTAGAATCATTTATTGCTGTGTCAATTCCAAATAATTTGTGCAAAGCCGGCTTTCCTCTCCTGACATCAGCATTATCTTCAATATCGTCGGCTATGATTGTATTATGAGTAATAATGCCATTTGAAATATAATTATGGGTATCTTGAATTTCTATATCAAAAGTTGGCAATTTCCCAATTTCTTTAACACTGGTAATTTTACTGAACCCTACTTTATTATCGTCCCATCCTTCAGGAAAATGCGGAATTAATTCTTCATAACGCATAGCAACCTCTCTTTGTTTCAATCTCATTAGTCTGTTCCTATATGTTACTATTTCACTCCCTATTGAATTCAAAACCTTAGTTGAGGAGTATAATGGAAAACAAAATAAGGTTGTTTCATTTTTAGACACTGGTCTTTTGAAATGAGTATTATCTACAATTTTTGTATATATGTTTCCTGTCACAAAACCCAAACTATCTAACAAAAACTTCATTTGCTCCATTAATTTTTTACTTACGCAAGCAAATCTAACATCTCCTTGCTTAGAAACGTGCCCATCAGCATCAATATATCCTTTAATAAATGCAAATTTGTACTGTTTTGGCAATTTAAATACCCACGCAGGTATCTCAACAAAATGACTTTTTTGTTTTATACCCAAATCCAACAAAAATTTAGCTATGGCTTTAGAGCAGCAAGTCATACTGTTCTTATCACAACTAGGCTTTGCACAAAATACCTTTTCAATAAGAGCCAAATATTCCGCCCTACCCTCATTTTTTTCAGGTAAACAAAAAACAACTCTCCCTTCATCTACATATCCATCCCCTAATAAGAACCCAGCTAACTGACAAAGTTCCAGACTAATGCTTTGGGGGACTTTGTTTCTGTCGTTATAATGCGGTTTTGGGCTTGATAGAACTGGAAATGAATCTGTTTCATAGATATCTTTCCCTACGACTAAAAGATCATTTGTTCTAAGTTCTTCTGCTTTTTTCCACTCGAAAACTATTTCTGCTTTTGAATACTTACATTGAATTTCCTTGAAATAACGCTCATCTTTTTCTATATTTAATTCTTCGAATATCTGTTCGGCCACTTGTTTTGGGATTAAACAAGGTTCAAAACTATAAAGTGCGTTTTTTAAATGCCCTAAGCAACAACCAATATCTGAAAAAGTGGAATATGATTTTTCACAAAACTCCGAAATGGTAAGACCACATTCAGACAATTTTTGGGTTATTATTCTTTTTCCTTCTTTTGTAATTTTGATTCTAATTGGTTGCTTTTTTCTAGCAATAAGAAAGGGATGATTAGCAGTTACCTTAATTTTCCTATTATTAGTCATTACACTGAAAACCTCTTTAGTTCCATTATCGTGTTTTTTCACAACAGGTTTATGCACAATTGATCCATCCTTTCCAATGGATAAAACCATATCTCCTTCACAAACATCAATTATTTTTTTAGGGGTACCATCAGCCATCCAGATAATTGTATCCTCGGTAACGCAACCGTTATGAACTAATTCAGGCATTGTTGTAAATGGCATTGCTTTTTTCTCAGAACCGCCACAAGCAGCACAGCACCACAACATCAGTACTGGGCGCCATCTTTTTCCTCCCCTGCTTAAAAAATCCCATATTGGTACGCTTACCTCTTCAGTGAGTGTTTTTGCATCAACAGAATAGCTGCTTTTTCCTAAAGTAAAATTTACCCACGAATCAGAAATCTTCTTAGGAAGAATCTTCTGTATTTCTTTATCTATTTTTGGTTTGTAAGTTTCAAGCTCTTTCAATATATCCATTTAATCACAATACAAAATAATTTGAATTAAGTTAATTTAAATTTATGCAGGGTTAACTAAAAATTCAATATTAATCAATTGCAATATTTACTTTATTGCCAAACATCTGTTCAAGATTGGCTTGGAGTTCAGTTTTCAGCTGCTCAATCTTTTCCTTGTTCTTGCCGATACTTTGCCTTTTTGCCGTTAAATCCCGCTCATGGGAATTTTTTTCCAAATAAAGGGATTCAACAGACTGCACTGCTTTCCTCAAATCATTGCCTACTCCGCTGTTATATAATTCCTGCTTGATTTTGAAGGCTTTCTTCTGTATCTCGTTTTCCTTCCAAAAAAGCTCTTCTAAAACTTTGCTTGAAATTATCTCTTTTACTCTTGCAATCTTCTGTTCTTTCTCTTTTTCTTCAAGCTCAATCTTTCCTTCATCAATTGCCTGTAATAATTTTGTAAGAATTAACTGGGTATTCTTGCCGCTCACATCCTGCTTTAATGCTTCATATGGCTTGTCAGTCAGGCGCTCAAAGAATGCAAGCATGCCTATTACAAATAACTTTTCATCATAGGCTATTCTCTTGAATTTTTTCAATTCACGGCCTATGCCTGAAAATAATTCAAAACATTTCTGCTTTAATTCCTCTGTTTCTTTTTCAAGCTGGGTTTGTTCATCCTTTAATTCTCCCAATCTTTTAAAATCCTCGGATTTTTCAAATTGCTCCCTTTGGGCCTTGGCTGCTGCAATTCTTCCATCATATTCCGTTATTTTTAATTCAAGATTTTCAATATCATTGCTTAATTTTAAGCTATGGCCAATTGTTGAATTTAGGGATCCAATAATCCCGTCAGCTTTGGCGATATCGCTTTGCTCCAATAAAACAACCAAATTCTTAAGCACTGCCTGAAGCTCTGCCAAAACAGAGCCTATTTCCTTTACACCATCTTTCATAGCAATAGATGAATACACTATGCTTTTGCCAGTGGAAAAAACAGTGAAATCTATTGTTTGCAATGATTTTTTGCAATATTCAGCTAATGCAACATTATCCCCAAAGGGGATGTTTTTCAGCTTTTCAGCAACAAAGCTAAACTTTTTTACCATTATCTGCTTGCTTGTATCAAAAACCTGCTTAGCCCTTGGATCCACCTGCTCGGTTGGCCGCAGATTTTTCAAGTCATTTAACAAGTGGTCAAACTGCACAACAAAATGTTTTAATTCCGCCAATTTTAATTCAATGCTTTCAGTATCCAAGGTTCTATTTTTATCAATATATTTTTCAACTTCAGAGAGCTTTAAGTCAAGCTGTTTTATCTCCTTCTTTTGGGAACCAAAAATAGACCTAAGAAATTCAAGTATTTTATCAATAAAACCCATGAATAATAAGAAGAGTTATTTAGATAAAAAACTATTGGTTCACTTTTTTGCCGGCAAAAAACAGCCAGTTAAATAGTTATAATCTTGTCGCAGAATTGCGCAATGCACTGTATCAATTCCTGATTTGTGCTTTTAGTGACTAAAATAACTGTAACTATCTTTTTCAGGCGGTTTTTTTCAACAATTCTGTGGATTAATTTCTCAACAGATTTCTCCTGGTTATAAATCAAAAGAGTAGTAACAGAATCAACAAAAACAAATTTTTTTGATCCTTGCAACCTTGATAATGCCCTTTCAATCAGAATATTCAAATCACTTAACTGGGTTGGGCTTTCCAAATAGGTAACAGTTTTTGTGTCTTCAGTATGATCGCCAACACTTTCTTTTGTTATGCTATCAATAAACTGTAATTTATTTATGTCAATATCCGCTACTTTCAAATCTGCCTGTAATGTTTCTGCCGGCATATTTGTGGTAAAATACACGCCAGAAAAATAACTGTTTGTTAAAGAAAGGACTATTTCCTTTCTCACTGTCTGCATATCCTCGTTTGTTTCTATAACTAGGATTTGTGAATTTTCTTTTATGTCCAATAATTCATGTATTACTTTGGATTTTATTTTTGATTGCAATCCTAAAAGTTCTGAAAGCTCGTCTGACATATAATCCACACAAATAGTCTCTTTCTTTTTCGACCCTAGGGCATTTTTCTTTCTTTAAAACTTCTTAAAAAGAAGTTTTATCAAGAAAATAAGAAAGAAAAAGGCGCTATTCTACATCTTCAAGCTGCTCCTGCTCAGCTAAAATATTCACTCCTTTCTTTTCTATCTTTAATGGGTGCAAGGATTCACTTGTTTTAGTATATCTCATTTTCAAGACCGCGCAGCTCCTTATGAATCTGCTCTCCAGTTTGCTGTGGTATAATAAAATAACCCCGTCAGAAACATATTCTTCCAAACCAAACAGGGTAAAGGTTCTGTCCATTGTCCTCTCATTTGTGATTATTGTTGTACACCCCAATTTTCTCACTACCCTTCTTAGTTCAAGAACTTTTTTCCTTGCTTCCAATTCCTTTTCGAAATATAACCTAATTATTACCCCTGGATCAATAACAACCCTCTTTGCTTTTATCTTTTCAACAAGTGCCTCAATTGTATCGCATAGTCTATCAAAATTATATAATTGGATTGTTTCGATTACAAGCATATTTTTATCAATTAATGCCTGCAGATCCCAGCCAAAGCCTGCTGCTGTTTTGATTATATCTTTTTCTTCCAATTCAAGGGAAATAAAAACGCCTGGTTCATTGAATTTCATTGCTCCACGGTAAAGAAATTCAATTGAAGTGATTGTTTTTCCAGATCCTGGATCACCGCTTAAAACAACAAGATTTCCTTTTGGAATCCCGCCGTATAAAATAGTATCTAATCCATTAACCCCGGTTTTTGTCCTTTCTATGTTTTCGTATAGTTCTTCCAAAAAATTCACCTTTAAGTTTTAACGTAAATATGAAAGCTTAAGTAGTTAAAAATAATATGGTAGTAAAATGGAATGAAAAAAATAGAGAGTTAATGATATGTGCCAATAGAATGCAAAAATTCTTTTAATTTCTTTTCTTTAGCAATAATAGTATTTGCATCTGTTCCTTCAAGCTTTATGTAATTGTTCCTTGCTTGAACAACAACAAATTTGCGCTTTGATTTTTT
>PEXL01000051.1 GCA_002779065.1 Candidatus Diapherotrites archaeon CG08_land_8_20_14_0_20_34_12 | reverse complement strand
AGGCTTAGTTGTAAATGCTAAAGTAAACGAGAAGAAAGTTTATCCTTATTTGAAAGATGTTGATTTTATTCTTGTGATGTCGGTAAATGCCGGATTTTCCGGCCAAGAATTTAATCCAAAGGCATTGCAGAAAGTGAAAAACATAAAAAAAGAAATTGAAAGGCAAAAATTAAATGTTGAAATTGCAATTGACGGTGGGATGAATGAGAAAAATGCAGAGGAATGCAAAAAAGCCGGAGTAACAATGCTTGTTTCTGGCTCTACTTTGTTTAAAGCAGAAGATATGGGAAAAATTGTTAGTAATATGAGAGCCTAATTTAAACAACTAATTTTACGGTTCGATTATCCTCTGGGACTAATCTTACAGTAGTTCCTTTTTTTAGTTTATAAAAATCTACGAGATCTGTTGGCAAGGTTATTGCTAGACTTCTGCCAGTAGAAATAATTGGCCTATTGAAAGCGAAATGTGTCTTAAGTTCTTTTTCTGTTCGTAACATTTGTTCTGAGGTTACAAATTCTTTTTTACATTTGTTACATTTGTAATATGGCTGATTCCACAAGATTATTTTTCCGTTCAAAAGCGTCAATTCTTCAAAAGCAACATTAGCATTCCCATTACAAAAAACACAAGCTATTTTTTCATCCATAATTCAACCTCACTTTCATCAGATTCCCAAATACTCACAACATTAATCAACTTTTTTGTTTCTTCTTTAATAACAGTAAAAATATTGTCCTTTAATCCAAATATTGTTTTAATTGTTCCGTGTAACTGTTTTTGTTTTACCTTTTGCGCTTTTATATGCATATCCACTTCAGCATAGTTTATATCATATTTTAAAGAACGTTCAAGGAACTTTTCCCTTGCATGCCTTGTCCAAACAACATCCATCCTTACCTAAATAATATTAACAATTAGGCTATTTAAATATATCACTATCTAAGCATTACCAATTCATTTACAAATTAGGCGATATATATATACCGCTCTTAATTCTTTACTATATAACACAATCAAATTAAAAAAATGGGGGGAACTGAAATGAAAATTAAGAATTTTTTATTGATTTCTTTTGCGCTTTTGGTTTTATTTTCAAGCGTGATTGCATTTGAAATCTCCAACCAAAACAAAACTCAAAAGTATAATGGAACAATATATATAGAAAAGCAAATTGAAGCATTAAAAGCTAGTAGCATTAATGGCAACGCCCAATTAGAATGGAGCATTACGTTTGAACATGGTTTGCCTTCAAGGATCAGTAAATTTAATTTCTGGCTACTCAGTAGTAACATTAAAAAATGGTCAAACATGGAGTGGAAATAACAACAGTAGTTATTATATTCAACCATGGAAAGTAGACCTAGGGCAAACAACAACTGCTACTTCACCTAATGCTACAGTTATCAAAAAAATAACTTTAACAAAGTAAAATAGTTTTCAGAAGGGATAATCCCTTCTCTTTTTCTTATTTTTTAGTCAAACAAATTATTCCTATATCTAAAAATGCTCTTCATCTGCTCATCTTTTGATGCTTCTTTTAAGTATTCAAAAAATTCATTCTGCAAAGCAGTGCATTCATTCATTTTTCCTGAATTCAAGAAGCTGAGAAGCGCTTTTAGCAAAACATTTGAGCCAACAACATGCGGCATTATGACATAATCACAGCCGGCATCATATAACTTTAAACCTTCAGTGTAATAATGGGCCCTTCCAAATATTGGCAATCTGGGGTTTTCTTCTTTTGCATATTTAATTAAACTTAAGGATGCTTCAATGTCTGGAATAACAACAAGCACAGCAATTGCATTTTTTAGATTTAATTTTTTCCATACTTCCTCATTCTGCGCTTCACCATAAACCGCATTAATTCCTTTGGATTTTAAAGCACGCACAGTATCAGGGTTGTGATCTATTACTAAAATTTGTTTTCCTAGCAGCCCTGAAATTAAGGTATTGCCCATAGTTCCTGCGCCAAAAATTACAAGATGATTCCTCATTTCTTTATATTCCTGCAATCCCACCAACTTTCGCGTAAATTTAATATTACCCAATATTCCCAATCTCAAAAATAATGATTCAAAGAATCTAACAATTTTCTTTTCATAGCTAAAGGTATAGGGCGTAAGAACCATGGATATTGCAACAACAACAAGAACTATTGAAAAAGTCCCTTGCGATAACAATCCTGCCCTTAATCCTTCACCTGCTAAAACAAATGAGAACTCAGATGCCTGTGCCAAACCAAATCCAACAATTAAGGCTATTCGCATGCCATATCCTGCAACAAGGGTTAATGCTGACAGAATCAAAGGTTTTATCAAAAATACTGTAATGAGGGATAATACTAGAATAGCAAGGTATTGCCCTTGTAAAAAAGAAGAAAGTGATATCTGCATCCCTAGCATTACAAAAAATATTGTCACAAATAAATCTCTAACTCCTTTTATCTCTGTATAGATTTCAAAATTATAAGGCAGAATGGATAAAGATAAACCTGCAACAAAGGCCCCTATTGCTATTGGGATATTAAGAAAGAATTTTGAAAGGAAGATAAATCCAAAACATACAGAAAGCGCTAACAGGAATAAAATATTTTTATCCTTTGCAGCAAATTTGAACAGAATAGGAAATACGTATTTTGCAAGAAAAACAGTTAGCAATAATAAAAACAGGCCAGAAAACGCAAACCTTGCAAGGAATGCATAATTGAATATTTCTGAAGATGATGAAAACATAGGTAAAAGTAAAATTACAATAATATCTTGAACAATCAAAAAGCCTAACATCAAGCGGCCATGCAAAGTATCCAAAACATGCTCATCACTCAATATTTTAACAACAAGCATTGTTGATGAAAATGAAAGTATTATTCCAACTAAAAATGCTTCATAAAAGGGCAATAAAGCAAGATAAACAGCAAAAATGTAAAAGAAAAGAATTGTTAGAATTACCTGCAAAACTGTGCCCAATACTATTGTTTTTGTAAATCCCTTAAGTCTGGACAGATTTGTTTCGATTCCAATTGAAAATAAAAGGAATGCTACACCTAATTCGGAGAGAAGCATTACTTCCTCCTTATTTGTTACCCCGATTGTTAAGCCAGCAATATTAAAATTCAAAGAACCGACAAAAATTGAACCTAAAATAATGCCTGCAATAATATAGGATAAAAGCAATGGCTGTTTAAACAAGCGGGCAAGCAGATTAAACAATGCCGCAAATATAATGATTAAACCAATATCAAGCACTAATGAAAATTCAACTACCATTCAATCAGTAATAAGAAAACAATTCTAATTTAAATAAGTATTGGTGAAAAAAATCAAATTAGCAATAAAACATATCCTGCAAGCATCAGTAAAGATGCAATAATAAATTTTAGGTTTATGGTCTCGCCAAGGAAAGCCACTGCCAACGTTACAGCAAATAATGGAAATGTTAGGGCAAGAAGACCTGCAGTTGACATTGTTGTCCTTGCAAGGCCAGAAATATATAATATCTCACCAATAACAGGCAGCGCAATAGCAGCAATAATTACCCAAATATACTTTTGCTGGGTAAATACAGCTAAATCCTTTGAAAAATAGAAAATAATAGGAATCATCGCAAGTCCACCAACCAAAAAAATTAAGGCAGTAACTAGAATAGGGTTTGTATCTGCAGTAAGCTTTTTAATAAACAGGACTCCTATTGCCATTCCCAACTGACCAAGAACTATCAGTAATTCTCCAAGCATGTTAAATATAATAAAACAATGGTCTAATTAAATCCTTTTCCATTTAGTTCCTTCTTTAGTATCTGTTAATTCAATACCTTTTTTCAGAAGTTCTTGTCTTATGACATCTGCTTCAGCCCATTTCTTTTGCGCCCTTAATTCATTTCTTTTATCAACAAAGGCTTTTTCTTCTGCACTTAATTCAAACAGCTTTTTTTCAAATAAAAATACCTGCAAGAAGGAGTCAACATCCTTAAAAAATTGGATTGCATAATCAGAATCTTCTTTCGTAAATTTTTCTTCTGAAATTCTTTTATTTATTATAGATTCAAGTTTGAACAAATGCACCCAAGCCTTTGGCAGATTGAAATCATAGTCCATTTCTTTTACAAAATTCTTTCTAGCTAGGTCTACATCTTTCTTAACTGTTAATTCTCCTGCTTTCTGGACATCCAAAAGCCTTTGGATGAATTCATTTAACCTACTGAGTGAATTTCTCGACTTTTTCATTTCCTCTTTTGAGAAATTAATCGGGCTTCGGTAATGGCTTTGGGCAATAAAAAATCTGAATTCTTCTGCTGAATATTCCCTAAGCAAATCCTCAATAATAATGTAATTTCCAAGCGATTTACTCATCTTTTGGCCTGCCACAGTCAAAAATCCAGAATGCAACCAATACCTTACAAATGGCTTTTTACCAAAGCGGCATTCGCTCTGCGCAATTTCATTTTCATGATGAGGGAATATCAAATCACGGGCGCCGCCATGGATATCTATTTGAGTTCCAAGATGTTTTGTGCTTAATGCAGAACATTCAATATGCCAGCCGGGCCTGCCTTTCCCAAATGGAGAGTCCCAAGATGGCTCTCCTGGCTTTTGTTTCTTCCATAAAGCAAAATCACGGGCCTCTTCCTTTTCATATTTATCTGTTTCAACCCTTGTGCCTGTTTTTTGCTTTGAAATCTTTATGTGTGAGAGTTTTCCATAATCAGCCATTTTTGCAACATTAAAATAAACCCCGTCTTCAGTCTCATAAGCATACCCCCTATCTTTCAGGGTTTTTACAATCTTAATAATTTCAGGAATATTATCAGTTACTTTGGGATAAATAGAAGCATCCTTTATTTTTAGAGATTTCATATTTTGGAAATAATTTTCAGTGAATTTCTCTGTCAATTCCAAAAAATTAATATTCAATTCATTTGCCCTTTTTATTATGTCATCATGAATGTCGGTAATATTCACAACAAAATTGATGGCATAGCCCCTAAACTCTAAATATCTTCTGATTATGTCAAAAGCAACATATGTGCGAGCATGCCCTAAATGTGCTGGCCCATAAACTGTTGGGCCGCAGACATACATGCGAATCTTATTTTTTTCAATTGGGTTAAATTCTTCCTTTTTGCCTGAAAGCGTATTGTATATTAAAACCATGATAGAAGAATAAGGAGAAGAAAAATAAAAACCTTCGGTTAAAGTAATTCTCTGAAAAAGCAAGATATTTTTAAGGTGGCGTAATAAAAAAGTTAACCCTTCTTAATCAAAAATCTGATAAAATCAGCTTCAGTTATAAATATGGTTTTGTTGCATACCGCATTCAGATGAAATGCTTTTGTTTTGGGTAAGCAAACATTAATCACTTTTTTGCCAAAATCTTGTGCTGCTTCTATTGCCGGGACAAAATCCGAATCTGCTGAGACAATAATTGCAAGGTCATAAATATTTGAATATGCATGAGTTACTATATCAACAGCCATCTTCACATCTACGAGCTTCTCAATAAATACTCCTGATCTTTTTTCTAGTCTGCCCAACTTTAATTCAAATTTAGGTATTAGGCCCAAAGCAGAAAAAAACTTTTGTTGATTTTTATAACCCTCAGGATTATCTTTTTGAATCAAAGGGGCATTATAATAATAAGCTCTTACAAGTTTATCCTTACCTACCAAAAAAGATACGAAAGTTGATAAATCTACATTTGCATTACCAAAATTCTTCAACAATTCGTGGTATAAGTTACTTCTGTCTATAAACACTACTATTCTCTCAGCAGCCATAAAAATGATCCTGCCGTTGCACGAATGCAAAGGCAGGGCTGTAATTATAAGAAGAAAATACCAAATAGCATAAAAAACTTGTGTTAAACCCACAAGTTGATTTTTTTTAGAAATAATTGGAAAATCCTGCCACTAAGCAGTGAAGAAAAAATAGGTAAAACCTGCCATTGCAAAAGCAATGGCATGGCTTACAGGTTTAATGAATTGATTCAACCAAAAAACATTTTCACGTAATTTGATTTTGCTGGTTTTGGGGTCCACTCAACAATAAGTTTTGCATCGTTGGATTTGACTGGGTTGTGGATAAATCCAACTGGATTATGGATATATCCGACAGTGTTAGAGCTGACTGAAGTGTGAATAAATCCTTTTGTATCTGTGTTTTTTGGTTTAAATGTAACTCCACTAGCACTCACTGATGCCATCATTCCAACCAAAAGAAACATGCATAATAATGCTAAAAATATTCTCTTCATAAATGCACCTCCTTACTGTCCATTAATTAAGAGTAAAAAATAGAAGTAATTTGAGTATATATATATCGTCTTCACAAATCCAGCTTCTTTTTCCAGTAATTGCAAACCTGTTCGGTCTTTTTTTCGGCTAATCCGACATATTGTTTTGGATTTTCAATCACTGAAAGCTGCTCTTTTGTGAATTTTTTAATATATTCTGCGATTTCCTTATCATTTCTGGCCTCTGCAAGCAACTCTGTCTTGTTTTGTTCAGCTTTTAAGGTAAGTTCCATTACCTTTTCATGCGCATTGCTATGCCCGTGAAATGAAAGCAAAATATACAGGGGCTCGGCAGGAATCATTTTTACAGACATATTGAAATTTTTCAGCATATTATCCTTGTCAACCCTCAATTTTTCCATTGATTTATTCAAGCGGGAAGACATTAAATATAAACCAACGAAATTCTCCTGGATGAACCTTGATGATGCGGAATTTGTCAAATCCCTTTGATGCTCTGAAATCTGGTCAAGATAGAAAGTAATGGCGCGGGGCATAAACTCTTTCCAGAAGCTTTTTACATTTTCAAAGTTAATTGGATTTCTTTTGTGTGGCATTGTGGATGAGCCAACTTGCTTGGAATCAAAAAATTCATACACTTCTGCTATTTCAGACCTTTGCAAATGCCGCATATCATCAGCAAGATTTGCAAGCACACCCATTGTTGAATCAACAGCATGCAATAAATCGACCAAATATTCTGGCGGCACAATCTGGGTTGAATGTAATGTTGCTTCTAAGCCTAATTCTGAAAGAACCTCTTTTTCAAATTCAATTGGATCCTTAATCAAAAGTGAAGTAGCATTATATGCCCCGACTGCTCCTGCGATTTTCCCTTTAAGA
>PEXL01000021.1 GCA_002779065.1 Candidatus Diapherotrites archaeon CG08_land_8_20_14_0_20_34_12 | reverse complement strand
ATAAAGTCATAGTTATTCACATAGTATCTTGATATTTTATGCAGAAAATCATTCCTTTGGTTGAAAATACATTCATGTATTCTTGCTACATTTATTTTTTGTTTTATTCTATTTTTTGAACCTTTTTTCTTCTTTGAAAGTTTTCTCTGTTCTCCCGCTAACTTCTTCAATGATTTACTGAGAAATTTTGGAGCATCAATATGATTCCCATCAGAGTCATAAATGAAGTTTATTGTTCCCAGATCAATGCCTATTGATTTGTTTGTTCTTTCTTTTGGTTTTTCTTCTCCTTTATGGACGCACAATAAAGCAAACCATTTTCCTGAACATTCTTTCTTTATCTGCACTTGTTTTATTGAACCATTTATTATTCTATGAGTTCTTATCTGCAATATTCCTATCTTTGAAAGATGTAGTTTGTTATATCTTTTGTTCTTTATCCCGAGCACAAAGCCTGATTGGTTGTAGGTAAAGGTCTTGAACCAGTCTTTTCCCTTGTATCTTAATTTTCCTATCCTTTTACCATTCTTCTTCAGCCTTGATAATGCCCTTAGGTTTGAGAATAATCTATAACATTCATATTGCAGTGTTTTGGAATATATTTCATTCAAATCAGAATATTCTTGTTTTAGTTTTGGTATTTTTGCCTGTATCTCTGATTGATTTATCTTTTCCTGTTTATTTAATATTTCAAGCAGTTTGTTGTATGTGAAACGGCATTTATCTAAAGTAAAAAGTAACTTTTGTTCTTGTTGCTTTGATGGACATATCCTAAATTTGTATGTGAGCAGCATAACTTAAAAAGCATTTTGTACTTTATAAAGGATTTGGAAGAGTGGATTTCCTGTGAACTGTTCACTCTCATCTACATCTTGAGAGATGTAGATTTCTCGCTCACATGGTTAAATAATATTAATGGCAAAAGCGCAAATGCTTTTGCTCTTGCTATATTTTTGAAATACTTAATAAAAAAGAAATACTCTATTTCTCAATTGAGAAATAGAATGACCGTTCCAAGAGCTTTTCTAATTGCCCTTGCTTAATTTCTATCTTTGAATTTGTCCCATTTTCAATACCTGTTTTAAATTTAATTAAGAATTTAGGATCATCACAGCTTATCATGAGCTTTACTTCATCATTTGGGTTAAGATTTAAATCTGCTCTTTTATCTTGTATTTTCCTGATTAATTCACGCAATTCCCATTCATCCTTCAAAGCAGAATCAACATCTTTGTCCAAATAAATCTTTGCTTCTGGCATTTCTTTAACAACAAAATTGCCTTTTGGTTCAGATTTTAATTCATAAACTTTTTTGACATTTATCATGCTGGCCAAAACATCTTTCAGGTTTGGAACTAGAGAATCATTGCTTTCAATTGCCAATGATTTCAAAGCCCAGCGCAATCTGAAATTATTCTCATTTCTCATGCTTAAAACAGCTTGGGAAATTTCCTTGACAAAATTCATTTCTTTCTCAAGCTTTTCATCAATTAAAGAGTTGTCTACTTTTGGCAGATCGTACAGATGAATGCTCTCCTTATGATCTTTTGTTTTCTTTCCATACCCCTGATAAACATATTCGGTAATGTGCGGGGCAATTGGCGCAAGCAATCTTAATAATG
The DNA here is from genome assembly GCA_002779065.1 of Candidatus Diapherotrites archaeon CG08_land_8_20_14_0_20_34_12. Classification (GTDB taxonomy): domain Archaea; phylum Iainarchaeota; class Iainarchaeia; order Iainarchaeales; family 0-14-0-20-34-12; genus 0-14-0-20-34-12. The sequence continues at coordinate 20,512 of PEXL01000021.1, read as the reverse complement.
AAGAGGCAATATGGTTGAACATAAGGCTGACATTTTCTTTATCAATATTTGTCCTGTCCCTTGTTAGTTTAATGTAAGTTCTGCTGAAATCCTCAAGGACAAAATCTTCAATTTCTGAAATTATCTGATAATAAGAATAATTATTGTAATTCCTTTCTGCTTCCAAGATTAATGAATTTAACCTGCTGAGAATCCATCGGTCTTCTGCCCGTAATTTCTTTGGCAGTTTTTCTGTAAATTCCAAATCAAGGTAAATCGAGGCAAAATTTATGCTATTCCAGAGTATGTTAAAGAATCTTTTTATATCCTTGAAAATATTCCAGTCAAAAGTAAGATCTTCTCCTTTCGAATATTTAATTAAATAATATCTGAGATAATCACGGTTATATTTTTCAATTACTTCGCTTGGCTGGATTATATTTCCCAAGCTTTTTGACATCTTTTTCTTACTGACATCTAAAACCATTCCGTGAACAGCAATTGCCTTGAATGGTTTTTTATCAAAGCATATCATTGAGGTAATTATCTGTGAATTCCACCATCCCCTTACCTGGTCTGTCCCTTCAATGTTCAAATCAGCTGGCCAGAACTTTTCAAACAAATCTTTTCTTTTAGGATAATCCAATGCTCCCCAGGAACTAACGCCGGAATCGAACCATACGTCCATTACATGCGAAATTCTTTTCATTTTTGCCCCGCATTTGCATTTCAATAAAACAGAATCAATAAATGGCTTATGCAAATCCTTTATTTCTTTCAATCCGGATTCTTTCTTTAATTCTTCAACAGATCCTAAAACCTTTCTTGATTTGCATTTTTCATTCTCGCAAATCCAAATAGGCAAAGGAGTTCCCCAATATCTTTCCCTTGAAATTGGCCAGTTACCTAATGATTCAAGCCAATTATGCATCCTGTCTTTCATCCAAGCAGGAACCCATATAACTGTTTTATTTTCATCAATCAATTTGTTTCTTATATCTTCAATCTTGAAGAACCATTGTTCAGATGAAATCATCAGCAAAGGTGTTTTACATCTCCAGCATACTGGATAATCATGTGTATAATGGTGCTTGTAAATAAGCAGATTTTCATCTTCCAAATCTTTTACAATTTCTTTATCAATTACGCGGGCAACTCCATTTGCATACTTTCCTGTTGTTTCATCTAATCTGCCATCTAATGAAACAGGGCATATAACTGGCAGCTTTGCTTTTATTCCTGCATCATAATCCTCTTTACCATGTCCAGGCGCAGTATGTACTAAGCCTGTTCCTTCTTCCAAATTAACATATCTTTCTGATAAAATTACGCGATAAGCATTTTCATATTTTGGCATTTTCATGTGCTTGAGCAGAGGATTTTCATATTTCCAGCCTTCCAAATCCTTGCCTAAATAAATCTTTTCAATTGTGTATCCTGCTTCCAATATCTTCATTAATTCCTGAACTTTTTCCTTTGCAATTATCCAATGTTCAGAATTGCTTAATTTTATATCAGCATATTCAAATTTAGGATGAACCATTACTCCGGCATTAGCAGGCAATGTCCAGGGAGTAGTAGTCCAAATTAATAAATAAGTATTTTCTTTTCCCTTTACTGGAAATTTAACATAAACCGCAGTATCAGTTTGCTTCACATACTCAATTTCATTATAAGCAACAGCAGTAGCGCATCTAGGGCATGCATGGATAGGGTATTTTCCCAAAAATAAAAGGCCTTTTTCCTCTGCTTTTTTGAATGTCCACCAGATTGCTTCAATATATTCATTTGAAAGTGTCAGATAAGGATTTGAGAAATCTAACCAAGCACCTAAATTTAAAAATTCAGCATTCATTGTGTCAATATGCTCTGTTGCGAATTTCCTGCAGGCATCAACAAATTTCTGAACCCCGAATTCTTCAATTTCTTGTTTATTTTTTATGCCTAATTCTTTCTCAACCTTGTGTTCAATAGGCAATCCATGTGTGTCATATCCTGCCCTGCAAAAAACATTATGCCCTTGCATTCTTTTTGAGCGTATTGCAATATCCTTAAGGATTTTGTTTAATGCTGTGCCCATATGAATATGGCCTGTTGCATATGGTGGGCCATCCATAAAATAGTAATTTTTTTTATTTTTTGAAGATAATTCTTTTACCTTTTCCGGAATTTTATTCTTTTTCCAGAATTCAAGTATCTCCTTTTCTTTCTCAAGATTATATTCTTGCAATGTTTCAGCCATAAAATCACAAAATAAAAATCAATTACCACAAATCAAAAATTTAATCATTAATTTTAAAATTATTTTTTATCTAAACCCAGCCTGCGCCTTCTTGAGGCCCTTGCTTCACCTAACCACCCCTTGCCGGCTCTTCCTTTTCCTGATGCAAAAAAACCAGTGGCAACATCCCTGCAAAGTTGTTCAAATACTAATGTGCCAAACCTTGGCGGGCCTTTTGTCTTAGAAGGTCTTACTACTGCTGCTTTTCTTGCAGGGAATATTCTACTGCTTTTGCGTCTTGAAGATGCTCTTGGGGTTCTTCCTTGTAGTTTTCTAACAAATGCAGACATATAAATCATTTATCCCTTGTCTCTTCTCCTTCTTGAAGCATCAGCTAATTCCTGCCAGTACCTTGCCTCTTCAGTATCACTCTGCATTGCTGCCCCTCTTGCCCTCTCAGCACACCTGGTTTCATATTCACGGGTGCCAAATTCAGGTTCTATAGGGGGAGCTCGAGGTAAAGGCCGCATAAATGAAGATTTTCTCCCTGCTGACCTTCTTATCCTGCTTGGTCCTCTTGCCATAAAAATCATCTTTTTTTAGTTTCTTTCTTAATTTTTTCTTTTCTTTCACAAACGTTTCTTTTCTTGAGTTTTTTCTTTCCATTTCAAGCGGAGCTTGAAAGGACCTGTAAAACTAATAGTTTTACAAGGTCTGTTCATAAACGTTTCTTTTCTTAGTTAATTTCTTTCTTTTTCGACCCTAGGGCATTTTTCTTTCTTTGTAAAAGAAAGAAAAAGGCGCTATTGGGCATGAGCGGATTTGAACCGCTGACCGATGGCGTTCTTCAAACATTCCTTTTTAGTTTTTCAGTTTTTCTCTTCCCATTTCAAACCATTGGTTTGAAAGGGCCATGCAAAGTCTTTGACTTTGCCGGGTAAACCATAAAAGGCTTTTCTCTTTTTAGAAAAAAGAGAAAAGGGTTTTTATAAGACCATTGCTCTGCCAGACTGAGCTACACGCCCAAAAGCCTTTTCTTTTGCTAAAAGAAAAGTCTTTTAGAGTCCAAAAGAAAACTTTGGATAAATAACTCAACTATGTAATAATATTTAAATAGATTAAGTATAATAAAAAAAGAAAAAATAAAGGGAAAATCCCTTTATTTAGCCTTTTTCTTGATTTCTGAGATCAGATCTTTAGCATCATCCTTGAATGCAAATCCAAGGGTTATACCAACAATTATTGCAATTGTTAAAGTAAATGCTAATAATGCAATTCTGAATGCATCCAATAATATTGTTACATCTATTCCTTGAATTGTATCTAAACCCATGACAATTGCAACATAGATGATTATTACCTCAGCAATAATCCCTATTGTTCTCTTGTGCAGATAGGTTGTTGATTCAACAATATTGCGCACATATCTTCCAATCAAAAGACCTACAAGCAAAACAAGCAAAGCCACAATTAATTGTGGAATGAAGTATGCAAATATTGTCAAGAATTCTTGCAATACTGTAAGCTGGAAGGTATTTACTGCTTGGATTAAGAATATTGCAATAATATACCATTTGAGGAAGCTTCCAATAATATTTGAAATCTTATGCCCTCCAATAGCTGCGGTTAGATTCTGCTCTTCAACCCATTCATCAATCTTAGTCTGCTGGATTAACGTTACAAGAATCTTTTTTATGATCTTACCTATAATCCAACCAATAAGGACAATAATTATTGCTCCTACCAAATTAGGAACTAATTCAACAAATGATTTGCCAAGCTTTTCTAATGCAAGCCAAAGGGTATTACCCAGGCCCTGCAATAAATCAATCAATAAAACCACCTCAGTATTAAAAGGTATTCCTTATTTTTAAATCTTTCACATAGCAGATTTTCAAAAAAATAAGAAAATATTAAAAAATAAAATAGAAGGTTGCAAAATGCAACCTTTACTTAAAAAGCTTTTAGAGTTTTCTTTTAGGGTTCTAAAAGCCGTTTTCTTTTAAAAAAAGACCACTTAAAATCTTTTTGATTTTAAGGGTCCTTTAAATTCCATTTGGAATTTAAATGGAAAAAGGCTTTTACTCCATTCCTTCCATGCCACCCATGCCGCCCATCCCTGGAGGCATTCCTTGGGGCATATGGCCTTTGCTTGACCCTGCGATTATATCATCAATTCTCAGAATCATTTCCGCTACCTCTGCTGCTGAATTAATTGCCTGGTATTTTACCCTCAAAGGCTCTATTACCTGCTCTTTTTTCATATCAGTAATCTTTGATTTGAAAACATTCACTCCAAGGTATTTATTGTCTCCTTTTCCCTCAGAATGCCTTGCCCTTAATTCAACAAGAGAATCGATTGGATCCATTCCTGCGGTTTCTGCCAAAGTTCTTGGGATTATTTCCAGAGCATCAGCAAATGCTTCTATTGCCAATTGTTCTCTGCCCCCAATATTCTTGGCATAATCCCTTAATTGCACCGAAAGTTCCATTTCTGTGCTTCCGCCGCCTGCAACAACTCTCTTATATTTTATTGCAGCAGCAACTGTTCCTAAGGCATCATTTACTGCTCTTTCAATCTCATCTATTATATGTTCTGATCCTCCTCTAATGAAAAGAGTGACTGCTTTTGGATTTTTGCATCCTTCAACAAACACCATTGCTTCATTAGCAACTTTCTTTTCCTGCACTATTTTTGCATAACCTAAATCCTCTTTAGATAAATCATCTAATCTTGTGATTATGCTGGCGCCTGTTGCCCTTGCTAATTGATCCATATCGGATTTCTTAACCCTGCGAACAGATAATACTCCTGCTTTTGCCAAGAAATGCTGAGCCAAATCATCAATGCCTTTTTGTGTGAATAAAACATTTGCCCCGCTTTTCTTTACCTTGTCAGCCATATCTTTCAACATACTTTCTTCTTTCTCAATGAAAGCCTGTAATTGTGAGGGATCATTTATTGAAATTTCCGCATCTGTTTCTGTTTCTTTTATTTCCAAAGCAACATCAACCAAGGCTATTTTAGCATTTTCAATTTTTTTAGGCATGCCTGAATGCACTACTTCCTTGTCAATTACCACTCCCTTAATTAATTCACTGTCTCCAACTAATCCGCCTTCCTTCTTTTCTACTTTTATGTGGTCTTTATCAATTGTTAAAGTAGTTCCGTCTTCCACTACAACTTGCAAAACTGCATCAACACATAAATCAGCTAAATTTTCTTCTGTCTCTGCACTTTTACCGGTCATTGTAGTTAATGCTATTTGGACTAATTCCTTGCGGTCATTCCTGTCAATCTTATCCCCAATCTTATCAAGTATTTCATTGCATTTTGTTGCTGCCATCTTGTATCCTTTTACAACAACAGTAGGATGTATGCTATCTTCAAGCAATTTTCCTGCTTTATCAAGCAATTCACCAGCTAAAACAACTGCAGTTGTTGTGCCATCCCCTACTTCTAAATCCTGTGTTTTTGCTAATTCAACCATCATCTTTCCAACAGGATGCTCAATGCTCATTTCCTGCAATATGGTTGCACCATCATTGCTGATGGTTATATCTCCTAATTCATCCACAATCATCTTGTCCATTCCTTTCGGACCTAAAGTAGATTTTATTGCATCGGCCACTGCCTTTGCAATCATTATATTTACCTGCTGTGCATCTCTTCCTCTGGTTCTTTTTGTACCTTCGGTAAGAAAGATTACAGGTTGTTGTCTTTGATCTGCCATTATATCTACCTCCCATAAACAGAATTTTCAATCATAATATTTATTTTTAAAACAAGTAATTATACTATATAAGCTAAAATTAAATTTAAAAAGGAATTGGTGCAATTCCGAAAATTGCACCAAAAAAGCCAAAAGTCACTATTTTTTCTTCTTTCTTGTGAAATAATAAGCAATTCCTAAAATAATCGCTAGCCCAATAATGCCATAAACTAAAGTATAATCTGGCTGAGTTTTTGTGCCTTCTTCAGCTGTTGTTGCCCCTGTTACTTGCCCTGCTTCTTCTTTTGCAACACATTTTCCTGCTTTACATAGTTTATTCTCACCGCAAGATATGCCATCTGTCAAATTATCATAATCGCACTTTCCGGTTAATTCATTGCAGCCAAGATTTTCTTTACAGGAAAGATTTTTACAGGAAACACCTGCACACAAACTCTGCTCCTGAAATTCCAAAATAAATGGAGAAGAAGTCCATGAAGCAAGATTCTCTTTTTTTAATTCATTATTTGTTGTGTAAGTAATTATTTCAGAATAATCTGAAGGCAATTCATCTAAAGTAAATTGAATAACCGGATCTTCTTTCAAAACATCAAATTCATAATCAGAATTAATTAATGATGCTGAGCCTATTACTTCTTTTGGAATATTTTCTATTATCTTAATATTTTGTAAAAATTTTCCTGATGCATTGGTGATTACTAAACTAATTGTGCTGAGATATTCTATTTTTCCATTTTTATCAATCTTATCAACAGATATTTCTCTAGTAAATTCTAAATCTTTATTCAATGCAAGAATTTGTTCTGCATCATAATCCAAATCAACATCTCCTAAAATCTGCGCAATATCTTCAAGGGTAAGAGTTCCTGAGATAGATTCTTCCAAAACTGTTGTCAGTTTTTCTTCTGCCGCTGTTGTAACTTCCCCTCCTAATTTTCCGAGTATTGAGGGACCAGATGTTGCTCCTTCAGGTGTTGTAGAAGGGCATCCGCTTATTGTGTAAGTGCATGACTGATCTTCAGGATCATTATTTAAGGTAGATATTGCAATTGTTATTGTTTTTGATGCACATGCAATAGCTTTAAGCTTCCATGTTGCGCTTGTACTTGCACCGGCATTTAAATCAAAAGATGAAGGATCTGAACCCTGCACTAAGGTAAAATAAGATGAATCATAGGACAAATCATTTGTTATTGTTGTTGAGGTTCCTCCGCTATTTTGGAGTTGATATGAAATAGTAACATTATTATCTTTAGTAACAGAAGAACTGCCACAGCTCAGATTTGAGACGCTTACAAAAGGTGCGGCTGTTACTGCTAATGTTGCATTTGAAGTTACAGTACTTACACTGTCCCCGGTTGCAGTTACAGTTAAAGTATATGTTCCTGCGGTATTTGCAGTAATACCCCAAGTCTTGGCAGATGAACCTCCTGCACTTAATGTACCAACATTTTGCAGCAAACTATCGCTTGTACTAAGGCCTGAAGGCAATGTACCTAGCTGCATATCTGTGTTGCTTACTGAACCGCCAATTGCCTGCACAGTAGCACTAAGCGTAACAGATTGCCCTTCATATACTGAAGATAATGACCCTAAGGTCAGGGACAGAGAAGCCCCAAAAACATTAGGTATTACCAACCCAAAAAATAAAACTGCTAAGATAACTCTATTCATCCTATTTCACCACACCAATTTTATTATCTCGACCAAAACTCCATAAACACATTCTGCTGATTCGCCCCTAATGTTAGAGTAAGCTCTGCACTATATTTTGTGTTAGCATCAAGGCTGCTTAATGTGCCAAGATTAATCCTTGCAATACCATTAGTAATACTTGCCGTCTGAACTGAACCAACAGGCCTGAAATCTTCAAAGCCTTGCGGCATCATAACTCTTTTTATAAGCTGCGCTGTCGCAGTACCATTAATTAATACTAATTGCTGATTCTCATTCCTTACTTTAACAAGAGCATATGCATTTGTATCAGTGCTTGCATTAAATCCCTGATTTTTGTCAATCCATACTGCCCAGCTATTTTGTGCATCTAATCCAAATACATCATACCTATAATCTATGAGCTTATAGAGCTGCGTATTATTATCCACAACATTAGTATCGTTTTCATGGAAGTCCCATAAAGCTTCATAGGTTATGCAATCATTTTCATAATTTAAATAAGGATCATTTGCTGTTACTAATGTATTGTAATCACCTATGCATCCGCCTGATCCTGGCGAGGCAAAGATTGCTTCATTTGAATGACCTAATTCAGTAGTCCATAAACCGCCATTAATTGGATTTTCATTATAATCCAAAAGTTTTCCTTGATTACCCAAGGCTAACCAGAAATTAAGGTCATCATCAACTATTAGATTAATGTCAAATGATGAGAACTGCCTAAATTCTGGCTTTACCCTCAGGAAATACCAGTTTTCATCAAGCGATCCATCAGCATCCAAATCATAGCCTCTATCTGTTTCATTGAATACCCCAATATTATCATCAAAATAATAATTTTTATCAGTGCTAGGCCCAGGACCGTCTGGATCAATAGTTAAACTTGTATTAAGGTCATGACTGTATATGCCTCTTAAAGATGCGATTGAAATATTATTGTCAATAGTCACTGTGGTATTTGTAGTCAGCCATGATTTTGCATCGTATTTATTTACCGCAAACATTGGCCCATCCCAAGGCATAAAGTATTGCTCGCTGCTTCCTGATTTGACATAAACCTGTATCATATAATTACCTGTCTTTCCAATAACAAGCTGCGGGAAAGCCAATCCATTAGCATCACTTGTACTTCCAGTTGTATTCCAATCAGTTCCTTCAGTTATTTCCTGAGGCATTCCCATCCCTGGAACCATTCTAAATACTTTTAGAATATTAACATCTGCCCCGCTTACTGCCACATCTGCCATTGTTTTTATCAGAACAGGCACATAGAAATTTGTATCAGCATCATAAGTCCCTGCCCATCTATCATTGTTTGAATTCACATCACTTTTAGGCAAAGCAATATATCTTAATTGTGAATTGCTTGTCCTAGTTGCAATGTCAAACACTATTGGGATATTGCCATCAGACAAAGCCGGCAGATATGTTGCTTTTGAATATGGCCCATAATCATTTAGGAAATTTCCATCAGCATACACATCATCAGCTGCATTCCAGTCAATCCACATTGTATCATTTAAAGTATTTACTAAAACAAATCTATTCCAATCATTTATTGTTGAGCCACCGTTAAGCTGAATATTAGTAGCAATCCATCGGGTATAAGTTATTTCTGAATTATAATCAAATGCCGGATACCATTGTGGCTGATCGCCATTCTCCATATTTATATCATTCCAAGCATTAGTATCATAAGCAGTCCTTGTGCTGTTCTGCCTGAATTCCAGATTGTAAATCGTCGGAATTAATAATTTGAAATTTTTAACCTGCAGGAATAATTCACTTTCTGAACTGTCACCAGAAGCATTAGTTGCGGTTACTATCAGTAAATAATTATCTGTTTGAGTACCTGCTGGAATCTTAACCTTCAAGGTAGTCATTGTGTCTGCATTGACATCATTATCAGTATTACAAGTAACCTCCGCGCATTGAACAGTTCCTGCTAATGGATTAATGCCATGATTAACATCAAGATTAGTTGCTCCGCTCAGTTCCATAAAGTCATCTTCTTTAGCTAGAGCTACTTGAATAGTAACATCTGCCCCGCTGAAAACATTGAAATCAAACCAAGAACCAGGGCTTACTGCTTCCCCTGCTTGCTCATCAAGGCCTCTCTGCTTGTTGCTTATGCCTACTGGCAAAACCTTGAATGAAAACTTTGAAACCATGTAAAAACCAACACCAGAATCTATTCCATAGCTTGCGCTGTTTGTAGTAATGCCTACCCTATAATATCCTGGTTCCCAATTAAAGTCAACAGGCTTATGAACAGTAATTATATTAAGATTGAAGTCTAAGGCACCTGGGGGAAAATTTAAATTTGCACAGGCTGAAGGTGCTGTTCCAAATGTCCAATTATCAGCACTAATATCTACAAAAGTAGGTTCCTTGAATTCCTCCAAACCGCCTTCCTTTATAAGCCTAAAATCACTGTTTGATACAGTATAATCTGCTATCTGTGTCATGCCCATCTGTGCTTCCTGTGGATCTGGCACAAATACCATCAATAGCAGATTGAAATCACTTGTTGTTCCGATTTGGGAAAATTCCTGACAAGAATCATCTGTTGCATTATAAAGAATAGGCATGCCAAATACCATATACTTTTTAACTACAAAGAATGTCTGGCCTTTTCCAATGCTGCTCCCTTTGATTACACTTAATTCACCAAAATAACCCCCGCTGGATAATGGCCCGAGATTAAGGTTAAAAACACCAGAATTATTTGTTATCCCTGAAATTGTATTCAAACCGCTTAAGGTTACTGCCTGGAATGTTTCCATATTTGTAAGTTTTGTAAGAGTGACTGTTGCATATTTTATGGCTTGGTCACTTCCATCCTTGGCTGTTACCCTTAACCACACTTCTTCTTCATTAGCCCTATAAGCACCTGGACCCATATCCTGTGTTTTTACTGCCATAGCACCTGCTTTTTTAGTGTACAAAACAACTGAAATAGACATTGACTTATATTTAATGCCTCCAAAAGCAGTAACCCCATTCACATCAAACACAGTTCCGTTAGAATCAACATTTACTGTGAATTCAATAGGCAAAAATCCATCTGAGATATTAGCATCGCTAAATGCATTTCCATCTATGTTGAGCAAATTTGTATCTGCATTATAAGTAAAGTGTGTTGATGCAACATTCACTAAGCCAGAGGGAGTCATAATCCTCATGCCGGTTACTGCGATAACCCTTGAATGCATATCTGCATTAAAGTCAATAACTGTTGGTTTGAATCCGACATTTTCATCCTTGAAGAAATCAAACTTGCCTGAATTCTTTGGATCTTGTGAAAATGTGCTTGGATCTACAGCATCCATAAAGATAACATAATTCTGCACAACCAAGGTAGTTGTAACTGTGAATGAATTCAAACTATTGCTTAAATTTAAATCCTTGCCATTTATTTCAAATACATAAGTGCCTGCTGAAGATGGTGTATTGATATTCAAATCACAGCCATTTTCTGCAGAACCTACATTTATGTCACCTGCAGAAACAGCAGTAAAAGCCACTTCACTAACTTTTTTATATTTTATTAAATAATTACTTTTATTGCAAGCGCTGCTTCCCAAACTGCTTGTAAGCAAAGGTTTGCCATTGCTGAGATTAATAAAACTGACTGAGAAGGTTGCATTTACATCTAAACCGTATACCCCGGGCATTTTTTCTTTCTTTCCTGCGTTCACATTCTTTTTAGGCATTATGTTCAAAGAGTATGATTTTACTGAAAATGACCTTGACGTCTTTTGGGTTACGCCTGAGGAAGAAACAGCTACCTTTACTGAATAATTTCCTGCTGTTGTTGGAGTATACGTTGCAATATATTGCCCACCATAAGAGGTTGCAGTTAATTGCTGAACTGAACCCGAAGGCAATAATACATTTACATCAACTGAATAATTATCAATAAGGTAAAGTGTTGATCCATTAAAATCAGTTACTTTAATTTTAATGTATACAATAGTATTTGGGCCGAATGAATCCTTCAAACTATTTTGATCATCGAAAAGATCGGCAAAAACAACATAGGAATAGGTCGGAATCCCGAATGACTGTAAAGGTATGTTACCTTTTTTTATCAACAGATAATTGTTACCTATGGCTGAAGCAGTAAAATTTATATCATAGGTTCTGTTGGAATCAGCTCTTTGTTTTACCGCCTGATTAGAATCCCTGATTGAGCCTGATTCACTAACAAGCAGGACGTTTAAGTCAGCATAACCATTAACATCTATGCCATTAACAGTCTTTGGCTGGAGATTAAACTGGAATTGCTGGTTTAATGAAAATGGGGGATAAACATTATTCAAAAAATTAATGTCTGTGTACGCTATGGCTGAAACAGTAAAATTCATTGTACTTGTTAAACTATTTGTTGCTTCAGTAAAAACAACATTATAATCTGCTTCATTGAAATCATTCCAGGCTTGGGAGAATATTCCATTAACATCTGTCGTGAGGTTGGCAGAATGGACCAATGGATTAGTTAAAAGCGAATTTTTATCATAAACATTAACTGCAACAGTATAACTGCCAGAGCTTAAATTAGGGTCAACATCACCATTAAAAAACAATGTTCCGGTGGTGTAAAAATCACCATTCACAGAGGCATTCATATTTGCAGCAAAACTTGCTGACAAAAAAAGAACTAAAAATACACCTACAAATAACCAATTCAATTTATTCATATCCCTCACTCCCAATCAGAAACTAACTATTAATTAGTTTCTTTATATTAATATTATTTTAAAAGATAGTACATTTATAGGATGAACTCATATAAATAGTTTATTAATGCAAAAATGCAAAAAAATCGCCAAAAGGTGTGAAAAAAGTATTATAAAAAATTAATATCGTGAAAAATATGCTGCAAAAAATTGAAGTACGGTTGAACTCATTCCTGCAGAAAGAAAATCTTGAACTACTCAGGAAAATTGCAAAAGGATACAGCTCTGAGGTTTATCTTGTTGAAAAAAACGGGAAGAAATTCGCCCTGAAGATTGAAAAATCAGATTCTCCAAGAAGAAACATGGTTGAAAAGGAAGTTGAAAATTTAAAGGTAGCAAACTCGGTGAAAGTCGGGCCAAAATTAGTTGCGTTTGACTTGGAAGGAAGAATTATTTTGATGGAATTTATCGAAGGAATTACTTTTGCGGAATTTGTGCTTGAAAAAATTCCTGAAAAAAAAGAACTTTGGAAGATTTCGGGAAAAAAAGAATTTGGAAAAAATTCAGCAAAAAAAGAATTAAAAAAAATTATTGATGATTTATTCAAGCAAGCGAGAAAACTTGATTCTACGAAAGTAGATCACGGTCAGCTTGCCGGCAAAGGCTCAAACATCCTGATTTCAAAAAATAAAAATAAGCCGGTTATTATTGATTTTGAGAAAGCTTCAATGCAAAGAAGGCCGCATAATGAAACACAGCTTGAGGCTTTTCTGTTCAGGAATCCGCATTCGGCAATTGCCAAAAAAGTAAGAGAATTCTTGAAATAAGAAATGGTTATATTCTCTGTGATTCGTATGCGACCACTAAAACATTGAAACCTGCCTTAAGAAAACACAGGCACAGAATGCTAAGGTAATATATTCAAAAATCAGTCTGCCAGATTCTCAAGCAATTGCTGATTTTCTTTTATTGAATCCTTTATCGCTTGTTCCACTATCAAAGGTTTTCTACAGGGAATTATGTGTTCCTGCAAAAATTGCTTTATTTGCGGAAGCATTTTTTGATGATTGGCATTTTGCCAGAAAAATTTTTCATCTTCTGTTGTCTTGTTTTTCTGTGCATTTATTCTTAGCTTAAATCTGTTCAGGCGCAGAAATGCATCAACACAAACAAACGCAGTCCTCTTGTTACCATCTTCGAATGGGTGTGCCTTGGCAAAGACGTGCAAGAACTTCGCTAAACTATCAAACAAACTCAAGTCAAAAATGCTGGAAACCCAGAACAGATCTTTCATTCTAGTTTTGTCCTTTTCAATCAAATCATGGATTTCAATTATTTTATCTGAAGAGAAAATCAAATCCTTCAGAATCAAAAATTCATAGGGAAAATATTCGTGCTTCTCTTTCACAGTTGCCAAATATTCTGCAATCCTTTCCCTGGCAAGTTCCGAATAATTAATTTCCCTAAACTCCTGCATGTCAGCATACATTGCATCTGAAATTGAAAGCGTAATTGTTTTGCTCATACTAATACAATGTGTGCTAACATTTATAAATTTATTTAATTATGTGCATTAAATAAAATTTATATTAAGAGGATCCTTATTATAGCCCATTTGCCAATGTCTAAACCCATTCCTGCAACAAACCATTGTAAATAATCAGCTGAAACATTTTGATTCTGAGTTGGATACTGATGCCCAACGCACCATAATTTTCTGCATTTTCTTAAAAGCCTCTTATTATCCTCTGCTGATAAAACCTCCTCATGCTCAAGCGTTTTAAATCTGGGATCAAAACTGCAAACTCTTTTAACTAATGTACTTTTTCCTGAATTAGGCAAGCCGAAAATAATCAAATTAGAATTGTATGAAACCAGTTCTTCCACTATTTTATTTAACTCAGAGGAAACAAAAATCTTAGAACTTTCAACAGGAACTACAACCATGCTCTCTTTAGCAATTGGTTCTTTCTTATTCTTAAAGGCTTGGAGAGAGTGGATTTCCGGTGAAGCTCCACGGGCTAAAGCCCGTGGTTTCTGATATGTTCAATGGACTTTAGGCGAAAGCCCAATGAAGAAAATACTTAAGGGGTGCGCTCCTCCGCACCATAAATGGTGCGGCTTCCGCGCACCCGTGGAGCTTCAGTGAAATAGTGGGGCATAAATCCATTTAAAAATGATGTGGAAAAAACAGCGAGAAAAAATAAAAAAGAAAAGAGAAAAAAATTCTCTTTCTTTTTGATACTCTTAGTTTTCTTTTCTCTTTGGTGCAACTAGCTTTCTCTTTTCTTTTTAAGAAAAGAGAAAGGTGGTTACAGCTTGAACTTCCGATCTATTTCCCTTTCTAATGTCTCAACATCATCCTTGATTTTTTCAAGGTATTTTATCAAGCGTTCTTTTTCCTTTTCAATCTCTTCCATCTTTTCATAAGTTGCTATTGCATCCTTAAACATGCCGTAGTCAACATAAGTATATGGATGAGCATCCATTTTTTTTGAAATTTTTTCAATCAAACCGGCAATCCACAAATTTAATTCTCTTTTTACCGCACCTTTAATCTGTTTTCCTGGTGTGACATTCTTTCTAATCATCCTTACAATTACTGCATTTGGGAAAGGTAATTTTTCATTTAATTCCTCCTCCTCTGCAATTGCCTCAACCATTTTTTCATCGGTTTTTTTGGCTTTTTCCTGATTTTTTTTATCATGATGTTTCTTGTCTGACACTAAAATCACCTCAATTTGAAAAAGTGCATAAAAATGATGGTTAGCATTCATTAAATGCTATACAATTATAAAAACAAGAATATTATAAATGCTTGTGTTGGCTAAAACCTCAAGGCTTTTTAAATAAATAAAATGCAAAAAGCCTATTATTGCTGTTTTTTGGCCAAATAGTTCTTTAAAGCATCATGCAAGGCGTCTGCCGCAAGGTTTGAACAGTGCATTTTTATTGGCGGCAGACCGTCAAGAGATTCTGCTACCTCTCCTTTTGTAATTTTCATTGCTTCCTCAATTGTTTTTCCTTTTGCAATTTCTGTAATCATGCTGCTTGTGGATATAGCAGCCGCACACCCGAGAGTTTTGAATTTAATATCCTCAATAATCTCTTTCCCTTCCTTATTTTTGCCAATTCTCAAATGCAGCTCGAGCATATCTCCACAATTATGCAAACAAAAAGCTTCAGAAGTAAAAGAGTGGTCTGTCTCTACCTCTAGATTAAAAACAGTTCCATCATATTGCTGAGATTTAACAGAAGTTATTGGCACATATAAATAATTATCATCTAACCATGTCAATATTTTTCCTCTAACCTTTGGTTCATAGGAATAACCTAATAACTTAGCTAATCTAATTAAAGAATCTCGTTCACCAATATGGATACGATAACTCAGTTTATGATTTACTCCATCTTTGATTCTTTCTTTATCTATGTAAATTGATGGAATAATTCCTTGCCTTAATAATAGCATCTTTATTTGCTGGCATAATTGGTAGGAAATGGTAGAATATCCTGCCCTTGGACCCGCCCTGTCGATATTAATATATCCATCACCTTTCCATAAACCAATAAGAAGCTCTCTTTGTTGTAGAGGTGGCAAAGATAGCATAAAGGAAGGTATTTTTTTGTTTGCTGCACCCTTGCTAAAAAGTTTATTGAAAAATCTGGCAAGAATTGCACTGTTAAGATAAACTTGAATTGTTTTTCTTTTTGGAATTTCTTTTATTTTAACATCTATGCCAAAAAGTTTCTTAGAAATCTCTTTAATATCCTGACAAATGTCTTTTTCATTAATATTCAAGGTAAAATTAATATATAATTTACTTGGCTTAAGAGAAATAGAGCCCTCTGAAAGATAATAACCAAATAATCTAAGCATACCTGCATTGATCGGTAGGCTCTTTGGAAGAGGTTTACTCTTAAAATCAAATTTTGATTTAGGGATATCTAACTCCATTTCAGTTATGTGTTTCGTGTCTTTTAATATGGGATAAAGAACCATATCCTGTTTTCTTAGATCTGAACAGTGATACCAAGCAGGCATTAACTCTTTTTTGTTTTTTGTGATAAGATATTTGGCTCTTGGTGGAACCTTTATAGCAAATACTAAATGTTCTGGGGTTAAAGCAATATGGCCTAACCTAGTCCTTAAAACAATTACATTCCCTGAATATTTCCTTGATGAAATACCTATTATCTTAGCATAAGCGCCCGTATGGCTAAGCACCAAATTACCTTCACCTAAATTTTCAATTTCTTCGTATTTGGGATTACAATCTATTCTTTGATGTGGCAATAAGCAAACCGGATTTCCGGCTTTTCCAACTGCATCGGGATTCTCCATTGAGCCCATATTTTTTGGGTTCATGAAATTCTCAATGACTTTTTTCGAATAATTTGTTACAACCATTTCATCACATCTTAAAAAATTATTTCTTAATCAAAAATATTTCTTAATTAAATTTTTTACAATTCCCCTTCTCTTATTGGAGTCATTTCCCTTAAATCTGCCACAACCTTTTTCACACAGTCAACTGTGTAATCAATATCCTCTTTTGTTGTTTCAATCCCCAAAGAAAATCGGATAGAACCATGTGCTAATTCTGGTTTTACCCCAATAGCTAAAAGAACATGGCTTGGTTTTAATGAGTGTGAGGAGCAGGCAGATCCGGTTGAAACTGCAATTCCAAGCGCATTCAATCTTAAAAGAATTGATTCGCCTTCAATTCTTTTGAAAATAATATTTACATTATTGCACAAGCGGTTATTTACAGGGCCATTCAAAATTGTTTCACGGATTTCATTCGAAATTCTATCAATCATATAATCCCTTAATTTCTGCATCCTTTCAACATCTTTTTCAGTGATTATTTCGGTTGCTTCTGCAAATCCGGCAATCGAGGGAACATTTTCTGTTCCTGACCTTAATCCTAATTCATGGCCTCCGCCGTGCAGCAATGGCACTATTTTTATTCCTTGTTTTACGTATAAAGCACCGATTCCTTTTGGCCCATAAATTTTGTGGCCATTTATTGTAAGCATATCAATCCCCTGCTTTTCAACATCAATCCTGCATTTCATAAAGCTTTGGCAGGCATCTGTGTGGAAGAAAACATTTCTTGAATGGCAAATTGCCGCAATTTTTTCAATATCCTGAATTGTTCCGATTTCATTGTTTGCATGTATTACCGAAACTAAAAGTGTTTTTTCAACAATCTGGTTCTGCAAATCCTGCAAATCAACAAAACCATTTGAATCTACTTTCAAATATGAAACTTTAAAACCCTGTTTCGCCAACCATGCTGCTGGTTCCAAGACAGAATCATGCTCTATGCTTGATACAATAATGTGATTGCCCCTATCTTTATTTGCAAGAGCAAAACCTTTCAATGCCCAATTATTTGATTCTGTCCCTCCGCTTGTAAAAAATAACCTTGTGGGATTAGCATTAATCTTTTGTGCAATTCTTGCCCTTGCTTCTTCAAGCGCTTGCTTTGCCTGCATGCCTTCAGAATGCATGGACGAGGCATTTCCGCACAGATTTTGCAGATAAGGTTTCATTGCTTCAAAAACTTTTGGTGATAATGCTGTTGTTGCTGCATTATCCAAATAGATCCTTTTTGGATCTTCAGTTCCATTTTCCAATTTTTTATTTTTTACAATTTTTTTTACCATAAAAACACCTTAGGATTTGCAAGCATGCCTTTCCTTACAAACTGAAAGAACACCTTTATTATATTTCAAACAGACTTGGCACATTATGCCTTTTTCCTTTACAATCCTGCTTAATCGCATTATCTCTGAAACCAAGCAGCCTTTGTCCTTAAATATGATTTTAGCAGATTTTTCAATTTCTTTGAAAAATCCTTTTGGGAATTTAATGTTTGAGGCTCTTTTTGAATGCAAATATTGAGAAACAGCAGCTTTATTTATTCCAAGAAGATCCGCAGCTTTTGTCTGATTCAATTTATGTTTTTTAATAAGGGCTTTTGCAAGCTCTTTTCTCAGAGCAGGAATCAAATATAAAGCCTCTAACTCTTGCGGAAATGAAAACATATTATATGTTAACGCAAGTTAACTATTTAAATATTGTGGAACAAAGAAAAAACTAAAAAATAATGAAATTAGAAAAAATTATGAACTATTTCAGTTTTTCTGCTTCATCAATCAGCATGATTGGAATTCCTTCCTCAACCCTATATGCCAACTTGCATTTTTTGCAGATTAATTTCTGGTCTTTTTTATTGTAATCCAGATCACCCTTGCATTGCGGACAGGCTAATACATCCAATAATTCTTTTGATAATTCTTCTTTTGCCAAATTTTCACCCATTTTAGTATAAAAGACATTTACCTTATTTAAACGTATTGAATATTCTTTTAATGAGGTAAACAAATGCTGACTATTGAAGAAATGCACAAACATATTCAAAAATTAAGCAGGGAAAATATTAAATTAAAGGATTTTTGCAATGCTGATAAGATAAACTTGTTTGCTGACAGCGGCATTGTGAATAATGCAAAAACAGAATTCAACAAGATTGTTGTCAGTCTGGATATAAGTGAGTTTGATATTTATTTGAATACCAATATTACTCAAAATATGGGCTTAATCCAATAAAAGAAATATTTTCAAATGAAAAAATATCCCAAGAGAATGTGTTTGTGCAGCTTGGCACTTACCCTCCTGAAAATTATGAAAAATGCCTTGAGTATTTGGATCATCTGCAAAAGCAAAACATAACATTTATAGTGGATTCTGATGTTGAAGCCCCAAGGTTAAAGGCAATGAAGGATAAGAAAATCGGCTATTTGATGGGCTCGCATAATGCAATGGATTGCATTGCATTAAACCTAATTGCTAATTCAATAAAAAAGGAATATGGCTGTGAAATAATCCATTGGAATAATTTCTGTTATTCTAAAAAAAACAAGTCTTATTTAAATTAATTTACTTTTTGCTTTCTACCTTTTATCTAATTACCATAAAACATATTCTCTTGTATAATCGAATTGATGAAACTTCCAAAGCAAGTATTAATAATAATTCTCAGCTGTTAATAAGCATGGCAAAGAAGATTCTTGGTGTGGATTACAATATTTTGCTGCTTGGGATTGTAAGCTTCCTTACCGACATAAGCTCTGAGATGATTTTTTCAGTATTTTCCATTTTCTTTACAGTCATTCTTGGGGCCTCTGCAGCCCTGCTTGGATTGATTGAAGGGCTTTCAGATTTTGCAGCATCCTCGCTTGATTATATTGCAGGCTATCTTTCGGACAAGGCAGGAAAAAGGAAAAGTTTTGCAATGGCGGGCTATGGTTTTTCAACAATCGCAAAAACAATTTTGGTTATTTCCTCATCCGTAAGTGCGGCATTCGTTTTTAGAATAGTGGAAAGGCTTGGAAAATCAGTTAGAGGCCCGCCAAGGGATGCATGGATTTCAAATCTTGCAGATGAAAATAGCAGGGGCTATGCATTCGGCCTTCATAAGACATTGGATAAGGCAGGAGCAATAATTGGGCCGTTTATTGCATATGGCATTCTGAGCATATTGGGGCAAAATATGCATGCCTTCTACATTTTATTTTTGGTTGCGGTTATTCCTGCAGCCCTTGCAGTCATCCTGCTTTATTTTGTGAAAGAAAAGGCCGAGCAGCCAAAGGTTAGGGAGAATATTTTCAGGGCATATGGCAGCCTTGGCAAATGTTTTAAGGATTACTTGAAATCTGGCGGGATATTTTCTCTTGCTTATTTCAGCTTCGGGTTTTTGCTGCTTAAAGCATATCTGGTTGGATTTGAGATAAAGGATATTGTCCTACTTTATGCGCTATTCAATGTTTCATTTGTAATTGTGGCCGTACCTATAGGCAAGCTTGGTGATAAAATAGGGAGAAGAAAAATAATAGCCTCAGGCTATCTTGCATATTTCTTAATGTGCTCAGGATTCATATTTGCCTCCACAAAAGAAGCAGTCATCCTGCTTTTCATACTCTTTGGGATTTTCTATGCAATTGATGAAAGCCAGAGCAAGGCATATATAACAGATTTGGAAAAAGAAAAAAGAGGGACAGCAATCGGGATGTATAATTTTATAACTGGGCTAATATATCTTCCAGCCTCATTAATAGCAGGGGGATTATGGATGATTGACCCTAATTACGCATTCGGCTTTGCAGCATTTGTTTCTTTGGCAGCATTGGTTTTCTTCATTTCAAGG
>PEXL01000032.1:12689-23201 GCA_002779065.1 Candidatus Diapherotrites archaeon CG08_land_8_20_14_0_20_34_12 | reverse complement strand
AAAGCGCTCGGCTGTAGTTCTAAGCCTTTTCTCTTTTTTCTAAAAAGAGAAAAGTCTACGGTCTATCCAGAAGAGAAAAACTTCTCTAAAAGATTGACTGTTTGTAATATCAGCTTCAAAAGCTGAAGAGTGCCAAAGTGGATGCACTGTTGGCATTCCGCAATTTAGCAGAAACCGAGAAATCCCCTGTGCAAGTCAGGGAGGCGGGATTATTTACAATTCTCCAATCGCTTGCAAGAGTTTTTCATGCCCTTTTATGAGCTTATAAAATTCTTCTAATTCTTCAGAAACTATTTCGCATCTTGAATTATCTTTTAAAAGACTTGATTTTGCCATGCAGTATCCACTCCTTAATCTCAGCATCGGAGTAAAATCCTTCCCTAACACCCAAAAGCACTTTAGCATTTTTAGGATTGTCTTCAACCCGAAGCTTTTTACCATTTATTACAAGAAAATATTTTGCGATAAGAAAATCCGTTCTCCTGTTGCCACTTGCAAAGGCATGTGCTTGAATCAAGCCCTTAAGCAAAACAACTGCCTTGTCAAAAACATCGCCTTGGCAGTTTTTGCATGTTTCAAGAACTTTTGAAATCTTTGCCCAGCCTAAAACTTGGTGAGAATCAGCCTTTTTAGCCTTAATCACATGCAAAGACAGCAAATTAAACTCAATGACCTTTTCAATAGAAGGATACTCAAGCATACAAAAAACATACTTGTAAAAGTTAATAAAACCAATCAATCAAAAAACAAGCCAAAAACAACAGTCAATTACCGAATTATTTGTCTGAAAAATGCGCAAGCTTTTTAAACTAGAATCTACATTTTCCATTTATATGTCCGATAATGAATTCTTTGATTTTAGGAAAATAATATCCTTGCAGGTATTGAAGAATAGTTTTGGGTTGTTTGAACTCCTGTTCTATGCAATGCTTGGATTCTTTACCCCAATTATCTTAGGGCACAATCAGATTTTGACCGGGGCTATTGTAAATACAATGCTGGTGTTATCGGCAATGTACATAAAAAACTACAGAATAATTCCTTTAGCATTAATGCCTAGCTTAGGCGTATTAGCTGCCGGCTTAATGTTCGGAAATTTAACCATATTCTTGATTTATTTGATTCCATTCATTTGGATTGGAAACTTTTTGATAATATATGGGATGAAATATTTTTATCTGAACAAACATGCTAATTATTGGAAAAGTTCAGTAATCTCAAGTATAATGAAATCAGCATTTATTGGATTAGCTACATTTGCACTTGTTTTGGCTAATATTGTACCGGCAGCATTGCTGATGCCAATGAGCGGATTGCAATTAGTGACAGCATTAATTGGATGCTCAATTGCGTTTGCAGTGCACAAAGCAAGATGAAAATAATTTCAGCGCAAAAAGTAAGAGATAAATAATTGGCAATAAAGCCAATTATCTTTTTTTATTTCTGCCGCATTATTTCTGCGTTATTTCCAATGCTTTTTTTGATTTTAAAAAGAAATAGCCGATAACTGCAAATGTAATTATTGGTGAAACATACTGTGGAATTTCAATCCCGAAACTATCTAAAAGCATTATCATGCCTAAAAAGAAGATTGAATACATCGCTCCATTTTTCAAATATTTGTATTTTTTAACGGTTTCAATATTATGTATTGTAAATTCCCTAACAACAAAGGCACCTAGGCCATTTCCAATTATAATTAATGGAACTGAAAGTGTGAATGCAAACGCCCCAATAACCCCATCAATTGAAAAAGTAGCATCAATTACTTCTAAATAAAGCAACTTACTCATGTCACTCAGATTGCTGCCGCTAAGCATTTCTTTCTCCTTTGCCTCAGCATTTTCTTTAAAACCATGCGTGATAAAAAATGCTGTTGAACCAACAACAGCACCAAATGCCATCATGGGATTTTTATTTATTGAAAACCAGACAATTAAGGAAAGCATGATTGAAACAATTGCAAAAAACCACAAGCCATATTTTTTATGTATTATTTCTTCTCCTTTCAAACCATAATGCTTAGGCTCAATAAAAAGCCAGTGGAAGAACAAAAATACAAGGAAGACTCCTCCCCCGATTAAAAGAATTGGTTTAGACAATTCGATGGATTGCATTACCATCGGATTTGAGCTAAACATTGCAGTTAATGCTTCTAAAGGCGTTAAAGTTGGGTTTGCCAACCATACAATAAGTAAAGGCAGTAACCCCCTAACTAGAAATACTGCTATAATCAAGCCCCAGAGTAAGAACCATTTCCTTGCCCTTTCAGACATTGTGGACAAGACATCAGCATTCACAACAGCATTATCTATTGAGCTGATTGTTTCAAACAGCATTAACCCTAAAATTGTTAAAGCAATTAAGAAAAGGTCTATCATAAGATAGTCAAAATTAAGGTAAATTATATTTAAAAGAGTACTCCCTTCTATCAATATAGCTTAGGGGAATAAAGATGGAAAGAGGTGACAAGGATTGTGTAATTCAAGCATTACTTGCAGAAATGCAGGCAATAAAGAATTACAATGCAGCAGCAAAGATTACTGAGAATAAGGAAATTAAAAAATACTTTGTACTTTTTGAAGCAAATGAACAAAGCCATCTTGAAGGATTGAAAAAACTTATTTCAAAATATTTTACTTCTGAACAGATGAAAGAATTTGATTTAAGACTAAATTCATTCAAACCTTCTGAAATAAATAATAAAATGGACATGAAAAGTATCTTGAATAAAGCACTTGAAAGCGAAGAAGAACAATATAAGAGATATACCCAATGCGCTAGTTTTTTGCAGATTGCTAATGCAAAAAGGCTTTTTTACGCTTTTGCAGACAATGAAGAGTTGCATTCACAGGTTTTGAAAAAAATGCTTGTTAAACTTTTATTAAAAACCGAAAAAGATGGTGTATGCGGGATTTGTGGGCATGATATTCTATATGATTTGAGCATATGTACAGAATGCGCAAAAAAGGAGCTGCAAAGCAAAATACTTAAAAAAATGGAATAAGTGGAAAAATGTTAAAATACTGGGCTTGTTCAAAGGAAAAATGTTCTAAAGGCTCTGGATTGACTTATTTAAAAAATCCGGAAATGCAATGGATTCTTGTTACAAACCCTAACGAAGCTGAGTTAAAAGCAATATCTGAAGATTTCAAAATAAATAAAAAATATCTTGAGAAATATTCAAAAGAAACAAGATCAGTAAAATATTCAAACAATCCTTTAATTTTTACCCTAATTAGTTATTATCTTGAAAATAACCAGATGCAAAGAGCCAGAGTGCTTTTTGTAATTGAAAAAAATAATATAATAATTATTGCCAATAGTGGGGAAAAATATTTTTCAGTGATTTTTAATGATGTTTGCGAGAAATTTGAAACTGAAAAGAAAAAAGATATTGAAGTCCTAATCTATGACTTTTTGGATCGGGATATTTCTGAAAATTATGATATTCTTGCCAATCTTGATGATAACATTGCAAAAATGGAAGTATCCGCACTGGAGTATAACAGCGGAAAGAATATCCAAAATGTAATTAACCTAAAAAGGGAACTTAATAAAATGTCAAGAAGATTGTGGAGCACGGCAAAGATTGTTTTTGCAATAAGAAAAGAGGTTACTGTGATAAGAGTGACAAATGAAAGCATGGGACTGCTTGAGGATATTTACGAAAATTTAATACACCAAATTGATATTTTAAGCACACAAAAA
This sequence comes from Candidatus Diapherotrites archaeon CG08_land_8_20_14_0_20_34_12, assembly GCA_002779065.1. Classification (GTDB taxonomy): domain Archaea; phylum Iainarchaeota; class Iainarchaeia; order Iainarchaeales; family 0-14-0-20-34-12; genus 0-14-0-20-34-12. Next base: position 19,490 of record PEXL01000032.1, on the reverse strand, counting down.
GAAAGCCTAATAGATGCATTGACAATTTATGAAACAACTGTTTCAAATCAATTGGCAATAATAAATAATGATTTGAATACTGTAATGAAAAGGCTGACGATATTGATGCTTCTTTTGATGGTTCCAACTTTAATTGCAGGAATTTATGGGATGAACTTTAAATATATCCCAGAGCTTACCTCTCCTTATGGCTTTTTTGAAGCAATAATAATAATGATAATTGCAACTGCAACACTTTACTTCTATGCAAAAAGAAAGAAATGGGTTTAAGGTAATTTAAATGAACTCACTTAATTGTGCAATCTTTAATGAAAATCTTGCAAAAGAGTTTGGAAAAAAAGAGCATGATTCTGACATTGAATTTTACCACAGGATTCATAATAACAGGGTATTGACTTTTATTTACCCAAAAGGATTTCCTGAAAAGATAAACTCATTATTACAAGCGCTACATTTGTCAAACTATGTTCTTTTACAGGTAGACAAAATTGATGCTGCCTTAGGCGAAATAATTGTTGCAATTGACTCTCTTGGAAAAAAAGACGGTTTTTTGATTATTGGCGATGCTGTTGATGAAAATATTTTTAATAAAATAATTGAAAATTCAGCTGTTAAAAATTACCAAAAAATCAGCAAAGAAGATGTTCTTGAAACATTATCAAATGCTGATTTAAAACAAAAAACTGGACAAGCAGTTATTGATTTAGATTCTCTCTTTGATGTTAAGGGAGTAGGCACAGTTGCTCTCGGTTTTTTAACCCATGGAAATATTCTTAAAATGAGCAATATTAAAGCCCTGCCAAACAATATTGAAGTATTTATTAAAACAATACAAAAGCAGGATAAGGATTGGCCTGATGCATATTGCAATGACCGTGTTGGGTTGGCAATAAAGGGATTAACTGTAGAGGATTTTTCCAGAGGAATTATCTTTACATTAGATCCTGAATTCAAAGCTTCAAAAACAATTAATATTCAATTTGAAAAAAATAAATTCTGCAAAAAGGATTTGGCGCAGAATCAGCAATTGCATCTGCAATGCAGATTGCAAATTGTAGGTTGTATTGTAAAGCAGTTAAATCCATTAAGCCTTGAATTGAGCAAGGAAATAGCCTTCAAAAAAGGAGAACAAATTGCACTTATTGACATAAATGGAAAACCAAGAATAATTGGGAAAGGCACTATCCTTTAGCATTTTAATTACTTCTGATCAGATTCTTCCTGTGCTGTGATGATGTATGTCGAATCTGAACTTCAAGTTGATGATTGAGTCCAGTACTGAGCACATTTTTTTCAAAAGAAATAAAAATCTTTTTTTAAAAGGCTTATAACCATAATTTAAAAAGGAATATCTTCTATTTAATTTAGCAGTGTATTTAGGGCACTGTGGAGTGATGGGTATGAGAAGCTTGAAAAAAGAGGGAAAGCCTCTGCCTGAAACAGAGGAAATGAAGATTTGGAAAGAAGAATATAGTGAAATGCCTTTGGAAGAACACCACAAAAGATTACAGCAATTAGGCTTGGGAGCAGATGATTTAGCAGAATTTGATAAGGCATTCCAGGGAGAAAAAAGGAAAAAATAAAATAACAATATTCTTCTGAGGTATTAGTGCTTTATTAAAGCTAGTTATATGTAAAAAATATTTAATGCAAAATATGAATTATAATAAGAAAATATTAATTGGGATAATTGCCATAATTGCTTTTTTATATGCAATATTTGGATTTGGATCATTTTTGCTTGAGCATAGCCTTTCTGCAAGCTGCCCACTTGAAAAAACAGCAAGCGGAAAATGCGTTCATGAAGAGCAATTAGACTTTTTAATTGGAATAATGCCTCTTGTTGTGAGCATTGCTTTAGGAATTGGTGCTGCGGTATATTATCTCATGTCTTCGAAATTAGAAAAAAAGGATAAGACATTGAAAAGCAATACTGATGTTTTATTAAAATTCTTAAGCCCTGACGAAAAAAAGGTTATAAATAAATTGATTGAAAATAAAGGAAGGGCTTTGCAGGCAGAAGTAACAAGGCTGCCAGATATGGGTAAAGTAAAAAGTCATCGCGCTGTTATGAAACTAATTGATAAAGGCGTAATAGAAAAAGAAAGCATGGGAAAAACAAATATAATAAAATTCAAAAAAGAAATCCAGGATGGCTTACTTTAATGAAAAAGTCAATAAAAAGTGAAAATTCTTGGAAAGAATGCTTTTTTAATCAGTATGATGGAATAATAGATTATTAATTTATAATATATAAAAGCCGGAAAAAGGTGATATTATGGCTTACGGATGTCCTAAATGCTATGGTGAAAAGATGATGACAATATTGCTTGAACAAAGGGAAGATGGAGTACTTGCATGCCCAAGAAACCCTAACCATAAATTCGTATTAAACAGTGATGGAATGCCTATTTCAAAGAAGGATTAACTCCTTCTTTCCAATTATTTTTGAAAATAAAATCCCAAAATTTTTTTATGATAAGTAAAAATTTTTAATAAAATCTGATTATTTTTAAGAGAATTATCTCTACATAACCAAATCATAATCAACGAATAACCCTTCGACAGCGCTGCTTATTTGGGCTATAAACACCCTCACAAATTGAAAAAGGCAGATTATGCCAAAAATTTCTCAGATCAGCCATAGAAATATGCAGAATTGGGCAATTATGAGCTATTTTAACGCCTTTTTAGGAAAATTGGGTTAAAATACCAAGTTCAGAAAGTTAATCTGAGATTGTTAAATGGTTTGCTTTTTTAAGAATAAAAATATATATGATGAAGTATATTATTAATACTGTCACAGATTTTTTAAATTTGTGATTAACTGCAGAAAAGAAAGGGTGATTATTGTGAGTTTAGTTACATTAACGTTTGGTAGCGGATATGTGGAAAACTACCAAATAAGTGGAGTAAAAAGTAGAAATGATGGTTCTCGATATAAAATAACTGAGAACGGAAAAGTAAAAATTATTAAAATAACCGAATTCTTTGGTAGAGATGACATCTGTGTTTTAGGAGAATTAATTGACGGATGTGTGGGGCCAAAGATGTGTTCGCATTTTGATAACAACAAAAAAGCAGAAATCTTGGAGATTGAATCAAAATATGGCATGAAGCCTGTAAGCAGGAAAGGGACAAAATTGACATTAATGATAAATGGTGTAAAAAAATCCGACCTTGAGAAGAAAGGGGGAGAAATTGAATTTGTTCCACAATTAATGGAAGAGCTTCAAGAAAAACCAAAGGGAAAAGTAATTATTTGCTAAAATTGATTTTTTAGGAATAAATAAAAAATAATTAGATGGGGTTAAGTTAACCTCATTCTATCACCCTTTTTATACTAAGTCTAATTTTCCAAAATAAAAAAGAATAAAAATAACTAACTACTTCTATTTCTTAATAAATTCTTAAAGGAGGGATTTAATGAATACTAAGGAAGTTTTAATTAGCGGTTTACTTGGGGGATTAGTTGTTTTGATTATTCAACAAGTAGCTTATTATTTAGTAAAAATGATTTGGCCTTATGATATTTTAGCATTAGCTGGAATGAGAGCAGTAACGGATCCAATTATGATGTTATTCTTTGTTTACCCTTGGGTTCTCGCTTTTTGTGTATCCATTGCATATCAGCACATCAAAACTGCATTCACTTCTTGTAAAAATAAGCCGATGTGCTTTGGATTTTTACTGTGGTTAATAATAGGATTGCCGTCAGCATTTTTGGTATGGAGCTCTATGGATTATCCTATTAGTTTTACAATTAATTCATTATTTGGCAGTCTAATTTATTTAATTGCTTTAGCGTATGTTATTGTAAAATTCTCAAAATAAAGGAATTTATTTTCCTTTATTTTTTTTCTTTTTTTCTTAAGCTTTAATAGTTCTGTTTTTATACCTTAGGCAATGAAAGATAGATATGCCAGTTAGAGCAAGATCTCCGATAAAAAGAAAGTCCCCTAAAAAATTTAACCCAGATAGAAACTACTTAAAAAAAGTAATTTCTGATGAAAGAAGAATACATAGGGCTAGAGCTATTTCACACAAAATAACTGCATTAAAATTAAAGGCGGCTGCTACAGGTACAAAAGATGTTTCTGATGTAGAAGACAGGATAAAACAACTGCAAAGTAGGCAGGAAAGATTGCTTGAGGGAATAACTGATAAAGCAATATTACAATATGCTAAAGAGCAGAGTTCGCCATTAACTAATCGTGGAACAGTATTTGTTAGCAAAAGAGGCGCTAGACTGTTATTTTATGATTTATTAAGCAAGGCATTTGGCTGGGCCATACCTGCAAAAACACATATAAGGTTAGCATTAAGAGCGAAAGATTTAGCCACCGACAGCCATATGAAAGATATAGTGCCTATTGCTTTAGCAGTATGGAAAAGCATGCCTGATTCACACAAAAGAAGATATAATCTCACTGAGGACAGCATAAAAGAAGGGGCTGTTTTACATGATGTTGGGAAATTGGAAGTGCCTTCACATATATTAAGAAAAACTGCAAGATTAACTGAGGAAGAATGGGATAGATTAAGGGAACATACAACGGCAGGTGAAAGATTATTAGAAAAATGGGGTGCAGATAGCAGAACAATAAAAGCTGCAAGGCAGCATCACATGTACCCTAAAGGAGGCTATCCTAACAAGAGACCTGGTGAAAAGATGTCTCAGATTGGCCGTTTAATTGATTTGGTTGATGCTATTGAAAAAATGTCAAGTGCAAGACATGGAAAAGACCCTATGCCTTTAGAATCGATAATTGAAGAAGTAAAAAGGGAAACAAATCAATTCTATTCTCCTTATGTGAAAGCATTCATAAAAGCAACGAATGAAAATCCTGATTTTATGAAATGGTGGGAAAAGAGAGCTAATAAAATGGCAAATAGGCCAAGTAGGGAAAGATTGGCACCAAGAAAAACCAGTGTTGAAAGCGGTGTTGTAAGGTATGCAAGAGAAGAAGGTGCCAGAAGATTTGATCAGAATAGATAACTTATTTGAAAGTAAAGCCTGGCACAATACTTTATAAAACTTATTTCAGATTAACTAATAGTTAAATAATATAAGATATTCTGCAAAATAGAATATCAGTCATAAAAGCCCTGATAGTCTAACGGCTAGGATGCGGCCCTGTCGACCAAGCCTTTTTCTTTTAGAAAAAGAAAAAGGACAGGCATTATCCAAAAAGAAAAAATTAAATGTTTATCCAAAAGAGAATGTTTCTCTTTTTCTTTTGGTAACCTACATTTTCTTTTTCTCTTTGGAAAAGAGAAAAAGAAAAGGCGGAAAGGCTGCGGTTCGGGTCCGACTCCCGGTCAGGGCGTGAATGATTAATAAGTGATCAAAAAACTATCAATTGATTTAGTATTATTTCTTATCCAAAATCGACCCTCTTTATGGTAGATTTTCTGCCACAGTATTGCTGCTTCTAATCTAGTGTACCTCTTACGTAAAAAAATAAAATCTTCAAATTTTTTAATTTTTCTTGAAATAGCTGAGCCAATTAATTCACAGCACAATATAGCTTGCTCTTCATTAACCGCAGCCAACTGAAAAAGATCTTTTGTTCTCCTAATTACTCTTCCATCGATAACTGAGTCTATCATCCCTGCGGTTTTTGTCTTACTTAAAATAGTTTTAATCATAAAGTTTCTAAATAACAAATCACGTAAATATTTTAATAATTCCAAATTAGCGCTGCTTGCAATATATACTCTCAACTTAAGATACTTTTTTGGCGATGCAGAAATTGTACCTTCTGAGTCTAAAACCCCCCTTATAAATTCAGCCGGAAATGGTTCAACAAATTTTTTTAATAATTCAAAATCTTCCTTTAGGGATTTGATAAAATAATAAAGTTGCTTGCTTCTGCCTTTCACGGAGTACATTTCTCTCTTAGTTTTACAAACCAAATAATTTCTGTTTTTATTAAGCACTTTTGAAACACATGTAGAGAAGTTTTCAACAAAATCCTTATCCTTTGCTTCAAGACGGATTGCATAATCCTGCTTCTTCTTATTGAAAGTAATTGCTCCATCGCCAAACATTACACCTAAAACATAAGATAGTTCTGGGCTAGCTATGGAATTGAAATAATTCTCTCCGCCAACAAGTTTAACATTATTATTAAACCAATATGAAAGCGTAGATTTGTGAAGTTTAATCCTAAACTCGGATAAAATTTGTTCAATAATTTTCTTGTAACTTAAACCATTTTGTTTTAAAGAAAAAACTTTATCATAAATAATTTGCCTTTGATCTAACGGAATTGTACAATAAGACATAATCAAAAGAGCAGTTTTTTGAATAAAAAGTATTTGAAAGAGTAGATTTCCGCTGAACTTTATCCACCAAACTAATTAATAACTTTCAGCCATAACTATCAATATGACTAATTTCAGAATAATTAAAGAAGGGTACAGGGGCGGACTTTTTGGAGACAAAGAAGAATTTGTTATTGAATACGACACTGAAATTGGAAAAAGAAGATTAGCTTGGGTAACTTTTGTTGGAAACGAATCAAAAAATGTAGTTAAGCTCACAGATATGGGGGATAACAGCAGAGGCCTTAAACCTATGGAAGCTAATGTTAGAAAAAGACGAGAATTTATTGCAAAAAATGGTGCTACGCCAATGAGAGTTTTATTCCTTGCTTTAGCTCAGCAATTTGGTTCAGAGGATAAAGGTCTAAGGGTTGAAATATTAACAAAAACAAGACTAGATGGGGAAGATTTTTTGCAAAGGATGGTTGAGATGGGCTTCTTGAAAAAAAAGGGCAGCAATTATTTTGTAAC
>PEXL01000032.1:956-12672 GCA_002779065.1 Candidatus Diapherotrites archaeon CG08_land_8_20_14_0_20_34_12 | reverse complement strand
AAGCAAATATTGCAGGAAGGATTGAAATTGGAGAAACATTACATATGGCAGTTCCTGTAGTCAATAAACTATTGCCAAAAACCAGGAAAAAATTAACTAAACCTATATTAAAAAACGCTTTAGCTAGAAGGATTAGGAAAATGCCAAGAACTTCTTTGCGTTAAAAGTCTTAATAAGGCATTTAGATGCGATTTCAGACATGAAACCATGGTTTCATAAATTCATATATATGGTTTCAGCACACAATCATTACAGTGATCAAAAAATGAAAAGCGAGATTAACATTGGAATAAAAGGGATGCACTGCAAAAGCTGCGTGCAAAAGATAGAAGAGAGGTTATCAGAACTTGAAGGAATTGAAAAGGTTTCAGTAAATCTAGAAAAAGAAAATGCAAAAATAGCCTTTGATTCTGAGAAGATTTCAAAGAAAAAAATTGAAGAAGAAATAAATAGCTTAGGTTATACTGTAGAAACTACAGACCCAAAAACTCCCTCCAAGAAAAATACATTGAGGCAAGGCCTAGTATATGGCCTTCTGCCTCATATAGGGTGCATAGCATTCATAGCTGCTTCAATATTAGGAATAACCTTTGCAACAGAATTATTTAAGCCATTATTATTGAATCCGCTTTTCTTTCCATTAATGGTGGGACTTTCATTATGCTTTGCTACCTTATCTTCAATATTTTACTTAAATAACAATGGTCTGCTTTCGTGGAATGGAATCAAAAGAAAGAAAGGTTACTTGGTATTAATGTATGGGTCAACAATTGCAGTAAGTTTGATAATGATGTTTATAGTATTCCCAATAACAGCTAATATAGAACCAATAAATGCGAATATAACTCCGATAACTGCAAATTTGAATAACACAAATAAATCAAATGTTGCCACTGGCGCTATTACTTTAAATGAAACCAAAACCAGTATTGAAACAATAAGGTTAATGGTAAATATACCATGTTCAGGGCATGCATCTTTAATATCCGGAGAAATCAAAAAAATAGCCGGCGTCAATTCTGTAAAATATTCAATTCCTAATTACTTTGATGTCAGTTTTGACCCAATAAAGACAAGCAAAGAGGCAATATTGGATTTAGAAGTATTCAAATCATACCCTGCAAAATTGGTATAAATAAAATTAAGAAGTATTAAACTATTAAATAAATAATAAAATAGGGGAAAATCTGATGAAAAAAAGTAATTTAATAATTGGGAAAATGCATTGTGCTTCTTGCGCGGCAAATATCCAGAATAAATTAGGGAAGATTGATGCAATAAAATCGGCTAATGTCAATTTTGCAGCAGGAAAAGCCACAATAACATTTGATGAAAATAAGATATCTGAAAGGGAAATAATTGAAAATATAGAAAAATTGGGGTATTCTGCGAGAATTGGTGAAGACCTTGAAAGGGAGAAAAAAATAAGGGAAAAAGAGGTTAATGACATAAAAAAAACATTGATTTTCAGTGCATTGCTTAGCATTCCAATTGTGATTATTGGGATGTTTTTGATGGAGTTGCCGTCAAGGATGCTAATTCTTTTGATATTCGCTACCCCAGTACAATTCATTGCAGGATTAAGATTTTACCAGGGAGCATGGAGTTCATTAAAGAATAAAACAGCCTCAATGGATACTTTGATTGCAGTAGGGACAAGCGCTGCTTATTTTTATAGTTTAGCTGCAGTTTTCGGTCTTGTGAATGAACAATACTTTGAAACATCTGCTGTTCTAATTACTTTAGTTTTACTTGGAAAATATCTTGAAGCAATGGCAAAAGGAAAAGCAAGTGAAGCAATAAGGAAATTGATGGATTTATCCCCAAAAACAGCTCTTGTGGAAAGGAATGGGCAAGAAATTATAATTCAGGCAAGGGATATCCTTCTCGGGGATATAATAATCGCAAAACCTGGAGAAAGGATTCCTACTGACGGCATTGTTGTTTCAGGAAATTCAAGTGTTGATGAAAGCATGTTAACTGGGGAAAGCATTCCTGTTGAAAAAATAAAAAACAGCAAGGTATTTGCTGGAACTATAAATCAGCAGGGGTTAATAAAATTTAAAGCGGTAAAAATTGGACAAGATACTGTTTTGGCGCAAATAATAAAATTGGTGGAAGATGCCCAGGGATCTAAAGCTGCAATACAAAGGTTTGCAGATAAGATAAGTGCAATATTTGTTCCAGTAATTATTTTGATTGCAATAATTACTTTTTTATCGTGGTACTTTATTTTTGCAAAAGAATTTTCTTTTGCAATGATGGCTACTGTTTCTGTTTTAGTAATTGCATGCCCTTGCGCATTGGGCTTAGCTACCCCAACGGCAATAATGGTTGGAACAGGTAAAGGCGCGGAAAATGGCTTGCTGATAAAGAATGCAGAGGCATTAGAACTTTCACATAAAATAAATGTGATTGTGTTTGATAAAACCGGAACATTAACTGAGGGAAAGCCAAAAGTAACGGATATTATTGCTTTAGGGAAAATTAAGGAAAATGAACTTTTAGAAATTGCAGCTTCGCTTGAGAATAATTCCGAACATTCACTTGCTGCCGCAATAATTTCAGAAGCAAAAAAAAGAAATTTGAGAATCGGAAAAGTTTCTGAATTTAAAGCAATTCCTGGGGAAGGAATTACTGGCTTAATTGATAAAAAAAGATTATTTTTAGGAAGCATAAATTATGCAAATAAAAAAGTAAAAATAAATGAAGCTTCAGGTAAAATTGAAGAATTGCAGAATCAGGGAAAAACCACAATTGCGATCTTTTCTGAAAAACAGCTATTAGGAATAATCGGGGTAGCAGATATCTTGAAGGAAACAAGCATTGATGCAGTAAAAGAATTGAAGAAAATGGGCGTAAATGTGTGGATGATTACTGGGGACAATAAAAGAACAGCAAACGCTATTTCGAAACAAGCAGGCATAGAAAATTACTTTGCTGAAGTAATGCCAAACCAGAAATCAGAATATGTTAAGCAATTGCAGAATCGGGGCAAGGTTGTTGCAATGGTTGGTGACGGAATAAATGACGCTCCAGCATTAGCTCAAGCAGATATTGGAATAGTAATGTCAAGCGGAACAGACATTGCTATGGAAACAGGCAGCATAGTTTTAATGAAAAATGACCCTGTTGATGTTGCAAGAGCAATAAAGCTTGGAAGAAAAACAATGGATAAAATAAAACAGAATATGTTCTGGGCCCTTATCTATAATATAATTGGAATCCCTATTGCTGCTGGCTTATTTTACTACTCTTTTGGAATCCTGCTTTCACCAATAATGGCAGGCGGAGCAATGGCATTAAGCAGTGTTTCAGTTGTCACTAATTCTGTGCTTTTGAGAAACGAGAAGCTCTGAAGGCGCAGCAGACTTATTTTTATACTCTGCGCAAATAATATTCAGTAACAACTTTGAATTTTATATCAAAGGATAAAAATAATTGTATAAAATTGTCCTTTGATAGCTATCAAAAGACATTTAAAAATATCATGATTAATGTCTTTTGATATATGTTAAAAGGTAAGGGGTATTAAAATGCAAGTAAAGGATTTAAAAGCAAAGATGGCAGTTGATGAAATTACTTTAGAAATAGTATCTAAGGGGGAAGTAAGGAAATTTGCAAATGAGAGAAGCAGTGGGAAAATCTGCAACTGTGCAGCAAAGGATGATACTGGCGAGATTTCATTAACGCTTTGGAATGACGATGTGGATAAGGTAGAGGAAGGAAGCAAGGTAAAAATAGAAAAAGGATGGGTTTCAGAGTATAACGGGAATCTTCAGGTAAGCGCAGGCAAGTTCGGGATATTAACCATACTTTAAGCAAAAAAGGCAAAAAATTCCCCAATAATAACCTATTTAAACATTAGTACCGAGTGATTTAGTTACCACAAATAATGTGGCATGAAGAAAAGTTTGAAGTAGAGCAATAAAACAGGTTTATTTAACCGATTTTTATTTTGGTTTTTTGTGCTTCTTAAGTTCAAACTATTCTTTTATAAAAATAATAGGAGTGAGCATAAATGGCTTTCAATATGGGACCAAGAACCATGCATAAAGCAGTTTGTACAGATTGTGGAAAGGAAACAGAAGTTCCTTTCGAACCACAAGATGGAAGAGCTGTATATTGCAGGGATTGTTACCAAAAACACAAGAAACCAAGAAAGAGTTATTAAATACTAAGCAATTAGTAAGGAATAATTTAAGTATTAGGTTGCAGAATGGAGCAATCCATTCTGTTTTTTAATTTTTTAATTTCTGATTTAATTTTATATTTTTTTTAATTTCTAATTTTATTGCATAATTATGTTTTGTTAGCACTAATACCAAGAAGGCATAAGGAAATCCTTAAATAGAAGAATTCCCTTAAGCAAAGTATTCTATAAACTATACGGGTGTTTGTAAATGATATATAAAAATGTGATTTTATTAGCAGTGTTGATTGTTGTTGCACTTTTCATATTGGGGTGCGCAGAACAAAAACCTGCAGAAAAAACTGATGCAGCTAATGAAAAACCAGTTGTGGCTGTAGCAGATAACAATACTCCAAAAGAGGTCGAGGTTGAAAAACCAAAGGTTGAGGAGAAAAAAAGCGCATTGCCGCTTAAATTTGTTTACCTTGTGAAGAATTATGACCAACAAGGCAAAGCGATGAACAGATATGTGGTTTATTATCTGGAAAAGGAATTGAAATGCGGAAGCCGCAATGCAATAGCAGGAATAATTAGCTCTTATGACGAAGAACAGTCTCCGGATAATTCATCTTGGGCCAAGTTTACTTTATATTTGGATAACGGGGAATTGGGAACATCAAAAAGCATTGGAAAATCTGACTTGGCATTTGATGACATAAAATCTGCCAAAATTGAATACGACCAGTTATCATTCATGAATTCATTGTTCGCTACAGCAGAAAAGAAATTTGCTGATTCAGATGCTTGGACATCGGATATCCCAACCATATTAAAAGACACTTATTATAATGGGGCAGTAATGGGCAATTTATTGGGGGACTTTTCAATAATGAAAAAAGGAATTTCTAAAGCATATTCCAAGGATTGTACAGAATTCACCATAAGCATAAAAAGCACTAACAGCTATAGCGGAGAAATGACTGCCTGTGTAACTGACAATAAAAGTGAGATTTTAGTGCCATACATAGTGGCATTCAAGGTATCCGGACAAAATATGCCTGAATATGTCCTGCAAAGCGTTGAGAAAAAATCATCTGGGGTAACCTTTTATCCGCAATGCATGGAACCAATTTATTGCAAAGCGCCAAAAATGCTAACTAATGAGGAAAATCAAACATGCAATACTAGTGGAATGAAGGTTGATGAAATAAAGGATGATGAAGGATGCATAATAGAGCAAAAATGTGTTACTTTGATAGAATGGTCAAAGTCAATGATAAAGCAAAGCCAAGGCAAGCAATGCCCTGAGCCTAGCGATGCAATTGCAGAAGAAGCATTAAAATGCATCACCGGAAACACCGAGCCAAAAAAAGTAGAAAATGATGAAATGGGCTGCATCAAAATATTGGAGTGTTAATGAAAAATTTAAATTATACTATCTGGGCACAAGCCCAGATTAAATTCTTTTTTAAGGTTATTTTTACAAATTCAATTCTTTTTTAAATCTCTATTACTACTTGATTAGTATGGCAAACATTCCAATGAGTTTAGAAGAGGCAAAGCAAAGAGGCTGGAACTCTTTAGATGTGATTCTAATTAGCGGGGACGCTTTTGTAGACCATAGCGCATTTGGGATAGCAGTAATCGCCCGTGTTTTGGAAAAGAATGGTTTTTCTGTTGGAATAATTGCACAGCCAGATTGGCACAAGCTGGAAGATTTTAAAAAATTGGGAAAACCAAATTTGTTTTTTGGGATAACTGCTGGCAATTTAGATTCTAAAGTGGCAAATTATACCCCTTTGAAAAAGCCAAGGGATAAAGATGATTATTCACCTGCTAGCAGGATTGGATTACGGCCTGATTTGGCAAGCGTTGTTTATTCACACAAAGTAAAAGAAGCATATAAAGGTGTGCCAATTATCCTTGGAGGGGTAGAGGCAACAGTAAGAAGATTTGCACATTTTGATTTTGTTGACAATAAAGTCAGGAGATCTGTTTTGTTTGATGCAAAAGCGGATTTGATAGCACATGGGATGGGCGAAAAAACAATTGTTGAGATAGCACATGCTTTGAAACAAAGAAAAACAATTGAAGATTTGAAAGAATTAAAAGGAATTTCATATAATTCAAGGGAAAAACCGGAAAATACAATTGAAATGCCTTCCTTTGAAGAGGTTTCAGCTGAAAGTTTTGAAGGAAAGAAGAAATTCAATGAAGCATTCCGCTTGATTTATTTTAATTCTGATCCATTCAGCGGAAGAATTTTGGCACAGAAGCACGCTGACCGCTATCTTATTTCAAATCCGAATGTTCTGCCATTTACTGAAAAAGAATTGGATGAAATTTATGAATTGCCATATACCAGAAAAGCGCATCCATCATATAAGGAAGAAATTCCTGCATTAAAAACAGTTGAATTTTCAATTCAAATCCACAGAGGTTGCTTTGGTTCTTGTTCTTTCTGTGTTTTGCCATTGATACAGGGCAGAACAATACAAAGCAGATCAATTGCATCAATAAAAAAGGAAGTTGAAGAAATCAAAAAAATGAAAAATTTCAAAGGAATAATTAATGATTTAAGCGGGCCGTCAGCAAACATGTATGGTTTGGGTTGTAAAGGAAAACTCTGCTATAACAATTGCCTTTCCCCAAATGCCTGCGGAAACCTTGAAGTTGAAGGGAAGAAACTAATTGAATTATATAAAGAAATCAAAAAAATGCCCGGCATAAAAAGGGTATTTATCAGAAGCGGAATAAGGCTTGATTTAGCATTGCACCAGCCAGAATATTTAGATGAATTATTTAAGTATCATATATCGGGGCAATTAAAAATTGCGCCAGAACATATTTCAGAAAAAGTAACAAGGTTGATGAATAAATCAAATAAAAAAGAATTATTGCAGTTCTTGGAAGAATTCGCTGAACTGAACAAAAAATATCACAAAGAGTACTATGTTATACCTTATTTCATTTCAGCACATCCTGGCTGTAGTTTAAATGAGATGGCAGAACTAGTTGATTTTATGATCCAGCATAAAATGTTCATAAAGCAGACACAATTATTTACCCCAACCCCAATGACTGCTTCAACAGCAATGTATTATGCTGAAATGGATCCATTTACAAATGAAAAAATATATGTTGCAAAAACATATACTGAAAAGAAATTGCAGAATGCATTATTGCATTTCATGGATTATGGCTTTGAAGATAAGGCAGATATTGCTTTAAAGCAGATTAAAAGGCAGGATCTTTTAACTAAAATACAAAAGATAAAAGAAGGGCTAAAAAGCAAGAAAAAATGAAAGGCAAAAAAGGAAAATATTATATAGAATAAGAACCTACTTCTATAATATAAATAATATAAAAAACTCGGATAAATTAAGGTAACATGTCTCATGTAATCTACTTCAGCCAGATCTATAAAAAGCCAATCTACGACGATATTGGAAATAAAATTGGGATATTAAAGGATTTGGCATTTAATGACGGGGAAGACTTAGCCGAGATTACCTATTTTGTTGTTCAGTTGAATGGCAAGATATTGAAATTTCCTTGGAAATATATTGCAAGTTTAGGCCATGCAATATACCTAAATGTAACAAAAGAGAAATTATCCTGCTGCGAATTGCAGGATACTGATCTGCTTATTACTGAAGTGTTGCTTGATAAGCAACTTGTTGATGTTGATGGCCTTAAGATAGTAAGAGTAAATGATATTCTGCTTTCAAAGATAGAAAATAAGTTTTATATTTCAAGTGTTGGTGTTGGCACAAGAAGCTTGATGAGAAGATTAGGGCTTGAATCAGTAGCCAACACAATCAATCCACAAATAAAAGAGCATTTAGTGCCCTGGGCATATGTGCAGCCATTATCATTATCTGAAGCACATTTGCATGTGAAGGTGCACAGAAGCAAGATAAATGATGTTCACCCTGCAGATATTGCTGATTTGATGGAAGAATTAAGCTATTCGGAAAGAGATATTTTATTTAATGTATTGAGTGAAGAGACAGCTGCAGAAACATTTGCTGAATCTGAACCAGAGATACAAAAATCACTTATTGAGCATATGCATGAGCAAAAAATTAACTCAATACTGAAAAGATTATCCCCTGCAGAGATGGCGGATTTATTAGGGATAGTATCAAAAGAGAGATTAAAGTCATTGATGAAACAGCTTGATGAAAAAATAATTAAAAAGATAGAAAATATCTGGGCCTATCCTGATAAGTCAGCAGGGGCGGTAATGAGAACAGACTTCTTTGCTATCCCACAGAATTTTAGCGCTGCACAAACAATTAGTTTTTTGAGGAAACCGCAAAAAGTGGATGAACCATATTACTTATATGCAATTAATGATGATAAAAAATTGGTTGGGGTAATTTCTTCCAAACATTTGCTTTTAATGAAACCAAAAACAAAGGTAAAGGAATTTATGAGCCCGAATGTTCTTTATGTGCATGTAAAGGATTCATTAAAAAAAGTAGCTAAAACTTTTTCCAAATACCATGTTTATGCACTGCCTGTTGTTGATGAAAATGAAAAATTAGTCGGGGTTGTGGCAATGAGCGATGTATTTGAGGAGATAGTTCCTGATTCTTGGAGAAAAAATCCAGTAATTGCCAAAAGATTAAGAATACGAAGAAAAAAGCTAGAAAAAAATGGGGCAAATTAAATCTAATTAAGGATGTGTAAAAATGGCATTTAAAATCAGCAAGAAAATGATTCTGCTTTTTTTGATGACATTGGGTCCAGGAATAATAACTTCAGCTGTTGATAATGATGCCGGAGGCATTGCAACCTATTCTATTGCTGGTTCACAATTTGGATATGGCTTTTTGTGGGCAATGATACCTATTGCCCTTGTTTTAATAATCATCCAAGAAATGGGCGTAAGGATGGGAATTATTACAGGAAAAGGTTTAAGTGATTTAATAAGGGAACATTTCAGGATAAAAATTACAATGCTATTGATGCTTGGCCTGATAATTACTAATTTAGGAAATGTATTAGGGGAATTTGCGGGCATTGCTGCTTCTGGAGAAATGTTTGGCTTAAGTAAATACTTGTTAGTGCCATTATGCGCAATATTTGTTTGGGTTTTGATTGTAAAAGGAAATTATAAAACAATGGAAAGGGCTTTTTTGTTTGCTTGTTTGTTTTACATTTCATATGTAATTGCAGGATTTATGGCAAACCCTAATTGGGCTGAAATAAGCCAGAATATGGTTATGCCCCAAATTAATCTAAGCAATGCCTATATCTTAATGCTTGTTGGGCTAATTGGAACAACGATTGCACCCTGGATGCAATTTTACTTGCAATCTGCGGTTGTTGAAAAAGGAATAAGGAAAGAGCAGTATAATTATTCAAAAATCGATGTAATAATTGGAAGCTTAGTTACTGTAATTGTGATGTTTTTTATTATTGTGGCAACATCAGCCACTCTTTTTAAAAATGGAATTATTGTGAATAGCGCAGCAGATGCTGCTTTGGCTTTGGAGCCATTTGCAGGTGCATATGCTTCAATATTATTTGGATTGGGCTTATTTATGGCATCATTATTTGCTGCAGCAATTCTGCCATTATCCACGGCATATTTTGTATGCGAAGCATTTGGCTGGGATTCCAGCGTAAATAAAAAATTCAAAGAGGCCCCGCAATTTTATGGATTAATTACTTTTTTGATTCTGATTGGTGCATTAACAATACTAATTCCAAATATTCCATTAATTCCAATAATGTATTTATCGCAGGTCATAAATGGATTAATGCTTCCAATCATTTTGATAATGATGCTGCTTATAATAAACAACAAAAAAATAATGGGGCAGTATACTAATGGAAAATGGTTCAATATTATAGCTTGGATATCTGCAATTGCATTAAGCATATTAAGTATAGTTTTGGTTTTGCAAACAATAGGGATTTTAAAATTCTAAAAACAGATTCTTAAAAATTAGTTAAACTTTTTTTAAAATTATTCCAATTTAGTTCCCCAACGGATTATCTGCCCAACCTTTTCTCTGGCAAGACCTATCTTCGCAAGTCTTAAAGCAATATCTTTAGCTAATTTTGGGTCTCCCCAAACTAATGATTTTAATTTTTTAAAATTACGCCCTGCTTTGAAACGATTTGCCCCATATCTTATGCCACCGGCTGCAACAAATGTTCCTGCCCCGATTGCAGCAATAATGCCTGCTTCAATAGCAGCTTCTCCTAATGTTCTTGGGTCTTTGCCTATCCATCCAGATATCCTTGGTATTGAAGTAAGTGCATCAGCAGAACCGGTTGCTAAACCACCCCAAACAGAATCTTTTAGCATATCTTTACCTTTTTCTTGGCCTCTTGTTTCAAGTATTATGCGACCAGCAATATTTTTAGCTGTTGCCCTTCTTACACGTTTATTAAATCTTAGTTTAGAAACATTTTTCGGTCTTGTTAATTGTATCCTCTCAATAAACCTTTTTGCAGGTCTTTTAGGCAAAGGCATAGTATCTAAAGAATAATATAAAATAAGCTAAATAAACCTAATGGAAATAGGAATAGTAGAAATATGTAAAAATAATTAGGAAAAAGATTATTTCCTTAGGAAATAATATAAGAAATTAGCTTTATTATTTACTTTTTGATGAATTTATTGCTGCAAGTTTCTTTTCTGCAGTTTATGAAAAATTGGGTACAAATGTCTTTTCCGCCCAAAGGCTTCCTGTGTTTGCAGTTTTCCCAATCTGCTTTTTCATCAAATCTTGGCCCTACTGATTCACCATCAATCATGCCGCCTGCAGCTTTTGTAGCTACATTAGAATCGGATAAATCAACAAGATTTTTTATCGGAGAGTTAGATTCTACTGGCCTGGTATATGTTGGGGTATTCCTTCTTGCTGCTTTTACTAAATCAGTTATAGCCATACTGTAATTATTCTAAGTATGATTTAAAAAGGTAATGTAAATTTGTTAAAAACAGTAAAAAAGAGTGTTTTATTGATTGCATAAACCTGCTAAGAATTATATTACTCAGCTTACTTTATAACAATATATTGCAAGAATAATCTGAATTAGGTTGCACCATTACAGGCAAATGCCCCATCAGATAATGCCCCGCAATTCTTCCAGGTACTTCCTACTTTCATCATTATATTTCCATCAATCCAGGCTACTCTGTTATCTGACTGTGGGGCAATATTCAAGTCTCCCCAAATATTAATAGCCCCAACCCCAGTATTTCCACTAATCAGGTTAAGATCTAAAGCTTGGCCTCCATTTAATGGTGATTTATTATTAAATATCATTACTGCAGAAGTTGAAGCACCAAAGGATATTCCAAAGTTAATATCATCTGCTGTTGCTGGTTGTGGGGCCATTCCAAAGGTATCACCTTGGATAAACAATCCACTATGATATTCCCCCCCAGGTACTACTGGAGTGGAAACAGACCGTAAAACCAAAAAGTTCACATCCATATTAAATGAAGGGAAAAATCTATTTTCATAAGCTAATGTAACAAAGTTTGCATCATCTGATGAACTTAATCTAAGTTTGCCTTTTGCAGGCTTTGTAGAAATCCTCCCTAGTTTATAA
>PEXL01000032.1:0-923 GCA_002779065.1 Candidatus Diapherotrites archaeon CG08_land_8_20_14_0_20_34_12 | reverse complement strand
CTAGTTTATAAATAATCCTATTTTTATCCTTCTCCCGATTATTTCAATATTGTATGCTAATACTTTCAGTACTGCCTGCTTCTCTTGGCTCTTAGGGTCTTTGGCTAATATATAAGAGCCAAGAGTTCTTTTGATAGCAGAGTTTATGCTCTCTATAACACTCCTTTTATGATACTCTTTCTCATCAAAGCCATAGAACATCTCTCTTCTGCATTTCCCGCCTATTTTTGCCTTCAACCCATACCCTTGATATGTCTGTTTAAACTCTCTTACAGGGATCATTGCTTCTATCTTATTCTCTCTGCAATACTTTAGATTTATCTCAGCATCATATGCTTTGTCTGCTTTTATTTTATAAAGTATATCCCTAACCTCCTTTACCAACGGAATAAAATCCTTGTTATCATGCTGGTTTTTAGCACGGGTATCAACGTTAAGGATTATCTTGTGCTCATTATCAGTTACAAACGTAGTTTTCAGGCTTGCTTTGGGCATTTTCCCATCTATCCTGTTCAAATAATAATAACTCGGATTTCTTAACGAAAAGCCGGTAGCATCTATGCTCGCATCACTCTTTAAAATGTTTAAGAGTTTCATGCATGCCCTGACCATCTTCCTGAATGCCTGTTTGCCCACCTTCTGCAGAAACTTCTGCAGAGTAGTAAAGTGAGGTATCCTTTTTATGCAGAGCATTCTTTGTATATTATTCTCACAGCATATCTCCACAAATCTCCTATAGGATACATTCAATTTCTCCTTATAGATAAGCAGAAATACATGAGTAAAGTTTCCATACATCTTCTTTGAGAAGTTAGAAAAGTACCTAGGAAACCTTACTTCATTAAAAACACGTTCAGTTAGCCTATAGAAACTATTAACTTTTATTCCAACAAATACAGTCATATGGGTCACAATAAATAGAG
>PEXL01000052.1 GCA_002779065.1 Candidatus Diapherotrites archaeon CG08_land_8_20_14_0_20_34_12 | reverse complement strand
GGAAAAATCATCTTTTGTCCTGATATTGTAATCTACCACCCAGCCATACATATACCCTACTTACAGCCGATCAAAAGATTATTTTTAGTCCATGGTGATATCCGATTATTTAAAAAATATCTCAAGGAATATTCACAATTATTCGGGATTGTATCCAAAAATGAGCTAATGCAAGCATTTTTTGCTTGGATAACTTTTTCAAGTATTTTGTATTCATTAATTAGCATGAATGTTTTGCTATTTTTTTTGACAATCTCAGTTATCGTGGCATTTAAATATTTCTTTGGCTTAAAATCAAAACTCTGGACACCGGCAGAAGCAATTATTTTTGTTATAATAACTTATATAAGGGACTTATTTTTCCCTATATTTTTTATTTATTATTATTTCACAGTGAATCCTACTAAACCATTGATTCAGTAAACTATATTAATCCCAAAATCGTAAATAGATCACCCACAACGTTTGGAAACCTATGCCTAAAGGCATAGGCTTGCAAAGCATATTGTTAAATTTATAAATGTGCTTGCTTTACTAATGTATAAATACATTGGCTTTGTAAGCCAAACGTTGTGACAAGGATAGGTGAAATTTTGATTAATGCATTAATTAACAGTCTAAGTTTATTGATAAGAAAACCTTATTTATTTTTAGCTTCATTAGTATTTTCACTTATCTCAATGGTTGCTTTTTTCCTCAATATTGAAACTATAACCTATTTTTTCCTGAATATAGCCTATGGCATTATCCCGAACATTTCACCAAAGACAGTCCTGTTTGATACTATCTTAATGTATTATAATGAAATCATCATTCTTGTTTTAGTGCTTTTATTTATTTTATTAATGAATTTTTTAGCATATGCTGTTTACTCTGCATTTGTAAAAGAAATAACTGAAGGAAAAAAAGATAAGGCATCTTTCACTAAAGCATTTTCTGATGGCTTATCAAAAGCTTTGCCTTTGCTTGGCTTTGTTTTTATTGTTTTCTTCTTGTGCTTATTTTTAGCTTCGGTTTGCCTGTTTTTTATGTGGCTTGTTGGAAATAACTTTTTGGCTACTTTAATAATTTTACTGCTTTTAGGGATTTTGTCAGTTTATCTGGCTCTGAAATTGTTGTTTGTGGTTCCAGCTTTATTTGATGTTGAATCAAAAGCAAGCAGAAATAGAATAAAATCAAAAAATAGTGTTTTGGCACAAGCAATTGCAAAAAGCTGGAATTTTTCAAGCAAGAATATGTCAGTTATTTTTGTTTTACTTTTAATTTTGGCATTTGTTACTTCATTTTTAAGTTCATTAGTTGGGGTGTTTGTTTATCCTATTTTAGATATTAATGTAAAATTGGGTGTTACAACAATTCTGACCTCAATTATTTCGACATACTCTTATCTGGTTTTGCCATATTATTATTTCAAAAAATAAAAATGAAAAAATAATTGAAAATTAGGCTTATTTATTTTTTATTTCAGCAACTGTTTTAGTGAAATATATTTTCCATTTTTAATCCCGAATTTATGTGCCATCTTTGTGCAGAATTTCTTTGGATTTAAAATCCCATATTCACTAATGATGCCCTTAATGAATTCTGCCCCAGTGACATCAAAAGCAGGATTTAAAATCTTAAGATTTTTCAGCTTCTTATTCCATACTTCCCTAGAATCTCTCTGTTCTATTGGCTCTTTGAAATTAGCATAGGTTTCAGGATCATAGCAATAGGAATGTGCACAAACATAATGGGGTATATTTTCAGTTTTTGCTTTTAATGAGATTAAGGATGTGCCTATTTTGTTCACAACCGAGCCATTTGCAACAATTGCATCAGCACCAGTAAAAAAGAAATCCGCTTCTTTCATGAAACTTGCAGCAGCGCCATCAACACAATGCAATGTCGGAATGCCTGCCCTGCTTAAATTTTCAGCAGTTATCCTTCCCTGGTATCTTGGCCTTGTTTCTGTGCAATACACTTTTTCCAATCTGCCCTTTTCAAATGCTTTTTCCAAGATATGTTCAACAGTATGCGAATGGCAATGAGTAAAAACAACAGAATTTTTTTTCAGAACAGAAACGCCATATTCCAGAATCTTTTTCATATCTGTTTCAGATTGTTTTTCTAAATCCGAACATTTTTCCAAAATATTTTCTTTTGCCTCTTTCAAATTGCGGGCTTCGCATTCAGCAAGCAGAATCTGCCTCAAGGATTCCCTTGTTTGCGGTTCTGTTGCCCTGGCATAAGCTACTTCTTTCAATTTTGATTTAAACTTTTTTTCAAATCCCCTCAAATCTCTGCTCCTGTCCTGCTTTGCAATTAGCCTTGCAGCAAGAATGCTGTATTTTTTCACCTGGCTTGCGCCCTGAATTTTAAGGTTTTTCAAATCCCTTATTATTAAATTTATGTTATTTTCGACCATTTTAAACTAAAAACAGCGTTAATATTTATAATAGTTTGCTAGGGGGTATTACGTAGATAATAATTATTTAATTGGCATATTTATTGTATATTTTGAATGAGGGGGTTACAATGGAAAGCTTGGTTAAAAAGGCTGTAAAGCGTGTGCAGACTGAAATGAAGGAAAAGAATAAGGCAAATATTGACTTAAGAAGAAAGCCTCTTGAAGGCGACGAGGATTTGCAGGCATTCTTAGAAAGTGCAAAAGCAAATATCAAAGTTGTAGGAGTGGGGGGCGGAGGAGGAAATACAATCCAAAGAATGAAGGAAGTAGGGATTGAAGGAGTAGAAATTATTGCAATTAATACCGATGCCCAAGATTTATTGCATACTAATGCTGATAAAAGAATTTTAATTGGAAAAGATACTGCCCGCGGTTTAGGGGCAGGATCAGATCCTTCAATCGGAGAAGCAGCAGCAAAAGAAACAGTTGAAGAATTAACCAATGTTTTGGCTGGAACAGATCTTTTATTTATTACCTGCGGATTAGGCGGTGGAACAGGTACAGGCGCCTCCCCAATTGTAGCAGAAATTGGAAAAGAAATTAACGCTTTAACAGTTGCAGTTGTAACCCTCCCATTTAATGTTGAAGGAAAACAGAGAATGTTAAATGCAATGGAAGGATTGGCTAAATTGCAAGAAAATGTTGATACTATAATTATAATTCCTAATGATAAAATTTTGGAAATTGCCCCAGATCTGCCAATAAATGCCGCATTTAAAGTGGCAGATGAAGTTTTAACAAATGCAGTAAAAGGAATTACTGAATTAATTACAAAGCCAGGGTTAATTAATTTGGACTTTGCAGATCTAAGAACAATCTTAAGAAAAGGCGGTGGAGCTATGATTGGATTAGGTGAATCCAAGACAGAAGAAGCTTCTGATGACCGTGCTTTAGAAGCTGTTGAAAATGCTTTAACCTCACCATTGCTTGATGTTGATATCAGTAAAGCCAAAAGAGCTTTAATCAATGTAATCGGTGGAAGCGATATGACTTTGAGAGAAGCGGAAATGATTGTTGAGACAGTGTCATCAAAGATTGATAAAGATGCGCACATAATCTGGGGTGCAATAATGGATGATACTTTGCCAAAAAATCAGATACAATCAATGGTCATTATTGCAGGTGGAAGATTCCCATTTTTGGATAAAGGTAAGGTAATTAAAGGATCTGACCTTGATTTAGGAATCGAATTCACAGGTTAACCGCCTTCTCTTTTTCTCTTTTCTAAAGAGAAAAAGAGAATGTAGGTTGCAATTAAAATCCAAAAGGATTTTAATGCACAATAAAACCGTTAGGTTTTATTTGTGCCAAAAGAAAGAAAAACTAGCTAGGCGTTTCAAAAGAAAAGAAAGAGAAAATTGTTACAGGATAAGTATAAAAACCTAAGGGCTTTTACTTTTTAGAGTAAACTACGGTTTTTAATTCTTTATTTTATGTATATTGAAATTAATTAATATTGACTGTGATTGCATGAATATTTTAGCTATGATAAAAGAATTTTTAGAACAATCAAAAAGAGTAATTACAATTTCAAAGAAACCAGACTGGAAAGAATTCAGCATGATGGTTAAGGTAACTACACTTGGAATTCTTTTGCTGGCTTTAATAGGTTTTATCGTAATTTTGTTTTTCACAATGACAAATTTGGGTGCTTGAAATGATTTTTTCTATTAGAACTACTGTTGGACAAGAAAGTTTAGTTGTTGATATGCTCAAGAAAAAACTTGAGGAAGAAAATCTTCCAGTTTATTCTTTAACTGTTCTTCCAGGATTGAAAGGTTATATTTTAATTGAAGGGGATACGGATGAAACAATGAAAAGGGCAATCATGGACATCCCGCACATAAAAGGAAGAGGAATTGTTGGCGGGGAAATTAAGATTGAAGAATTAACTTCATTGCTGGAAGCAAAGCCCTTGATGAAAACTTTAAAACAAGGAGCTAAGGTACAGCTTGTAAGCGGGCCATTTAAGGGAGAAAAAGCAATAATTATGAGGGTAAATGACGCTAAGGAAGAAGTAACAGTTGAATTAATGGAAGCAGCAGTAAAAATTCCTGTTACAATTAAAGCTGAAAGTATCCGCTTGCTGAAAGATTAATGTATATTTACGCACAATTGATGGATTATAAAAATCAGGTGAACATATGCCAAAGATAAAAGTAATGGTAGAAGGTGGAAAAGCCACAGCCGGTGCACCTCTAGGGCCGGCATTAGGGCCTTTAGGTGTAAATATTGGACAAGTGGTAGCCAAAATAAATGAACAAACAAAGAAGTTTGAAGGAATGACAGTTCCTGTAGAAGTGGATGTTAATTCTTCTAAAAAAACATTTGAGATTTCTGTTGGAAGCCCTCCGACATCCGCATTAATTAAAAAAGCAGCAAACGCCCCGAAAGGGGCAGCAAATGCCAAACTGGAAAAAACAGGAAATCTGACAATGGCACAAGTAAAAACAATTGCAGAGAGTAAAGGGGAAAAAATGTCCTCATATGAGCCAAAGAAAATGGCAAAAGAGGTAATTGGTACCTGTGATAGCATGGGCATAACTGTTGAAGGAAAAAGGGCAAAAGAAATAATGAAGGATGTTGATGCTGGCAAATATGATAGCATACTTTTGAAGAAGTAATCCCTTTTCTTCTTTTATTTAGTTTATTTCTTCAAGCCTTCTTATCCTCGGGATTGAATCAAAATCTGAATCAAATGAGCAAATATTTTCAATATTTTTTTCAATCATAACTGCTACACTTATTGCGTCAGTAAAACTTAGTTTAGGATATTTCCTGAAAATTTCTATAGCAGTTCTGATATGTTTTTCTTCTACTTTAACCATTTGTATTTTTGAAGCTATCAAAACATCTAAGGCTTCAAGTGATGCTTTTATTCCGTAATGTTTTCGTATGCAAGTCAATATCTCATCTAAAATATAATCAGTGTAAACCGCATTTATTGTTGAATTTTCAATAGCAGTAATAATTTTCACTGCTTTGTCAAAGTTTTTTTCCTGTTTTGACATAAAAGAAATTAAGGTACAAGAATCAATAAATATCGTCATACTTAATATTGTCTAAATAATTTCATCATGTTCAACTACTGCATCAAAAGCCATATCACTTTTAAATTTCCCTACAAGGTCCATAAGATTTCTTTTCTTAGTTGGCTTTAAGATGATTTTATTGCCCAAGTCAATTATTTCTATTGTTTGGCCTATGGCTAAATCATGTTTTTTTCTTATTTTTGCGGGCAAGGTAAATTGATAGCCCTTGCTTAATTTTATTTGTGCTATTTCGATACTCATATAATCACATATTAATCATGCCACCATTAGTTTAAATACTTTTCATTAGAAATATATAAACTAATGAGCTGATTTCTAAACAACATAGGAGTTGATCGGTTTACATGCTCTTAAAGGTAGATATTTAAACCTTTAGTAGAAAATATAATGTAATTATCGCGCATTTTGGCTCTTAGGAGCCGAACCGCTTACTGCCTTAGTGCAGGAGGTTTTTAGTTTGGATAAGAAAATAATCCTGAAACATCTGGAAAAGATGCAGACCGAATCAAAACAAAGAAACTTTGTACAGTCTGTGGAATTTATTGTTACTTTTAAAGGCTTGGATTTGAAAAAGCCAAACAGCCAGATTGATGTAAAGGCAAATATGCCATATGCAACAGGAAAAGAAAAAGTTACCTCTATTTTATTTGCAAAGACAAAGAGCTTTGCAGAATCTGTTAAGGGTTTATTTAATGAAATAGTTATGGATGAAGAAATTCCCAATATTCAAAAGCAGCAAATTGCTAAAATTTTAGAATATGATGTTTTAATGGCTGAAGCCGGGCCAACCATGTTAAGCGTTGGTAAATATTTGGGCCAGCATTTAGCCCCAAAAGGAAAAATGCCGGTAATGGTTGAGCAGAACCCTGCTAAAATTAAAGAAATTTTGGCAGCAAGCAGCACAACAATCAGAATTACAAATAAGCATAATAAAATTGTTCCAATGATCCAAGTTGTTATTGGGAAGGAGAATTCTTCTTTAGAAAATCTGGCAGATAATATTCTTACAGCATATAATGCCCTTCTGGCGGTATTGCCACAAAACAGGACAAATGTCAGGGCAATTTATGTTAAAAAAACAATGAGCAAACCTGTAAAGTTTACAGAGGGAATCTAAATGACTATGCATTTGAGAAAATGGAAAGAGTCTGAATTCAAGGAAATTAAGGAATTATTTAATAAATATGAATCTGTAGCGGTCCTTGATTTAAGAAATACACCAGCAAGCATAGTTCAAAGGGTAAGGAAAGGTTTAATCCCTAATGCAGTAGTAAAAATTTCAAAAACAAAAATAGTATTAAAAGCATTAGGCGACTCCAGAATTAAGGATTCAAAATTAAAAGATTATGTGAAAGGTTCAGTTGGTTTAATATTTACAAATATGAATGCATTTGAACTGTTTGCTTATCTTAAAAGGAGCAAACAGCCAGCTTCAGCAAAGCCGGGAATGATAGCTCCAGAAGATATTGTTGTTCCTGCA
Source organism: Candidatus Diapherotrites archaeon CG08_land_8_20_14_0_20_34_12 (assembly GCA_002779065.1). Classification (GTDB taxonomy): domain Archaea; phylum Iainarchaeota; class Iainarchaeia; order Iainarchaeales; family 0-14-0-20-34-12; genus 0-14-0-20-34-12. The sequence goes on along the minus strand of PEXL01000052.1, from coordinate 996 downwards.
TGTGATACAGGATTGCCACCAGGCCCGGCATTAACAACTTTCAAGAATGCTGGTGTTAAGGTTAAAATGGGGGCAACAATCTCAATTGCAGAAGACCAGACAGTAACAAAGAAAGGAGAGCCAATTAAAGCTGAGGTATGTTCTGTCTTGGGTGCACTTAATTTAAAGCCATTTAAGGTTGGGACAAATGCAGCGGCAATTTATGAGAAAGGGGAATTATTTTTGCCATTAGTTTTAGATATTGACACAGACCAATATTTCAATAATTTCATGAAAGCATACAACACTGCTTTCAATTTATCTGTTGAAGTGGCTTATCCTACAAAGCAGAATATTGAAGTGCTTGTTGGAAAGGCATTTAAGGAAGCTAAGGGGGTTGCATTAGAAGGAAATTTCCTTACTAAATATACAACAGAAGATATTATTGCAAAAGCTGTTCGCATTGCTAATGGAATAAAACCATTAATAAAAGAGCATTAGCAGCCGAAGCTTAAAATCATGCTTATGGAGGTTAAATTATGGAGTACATATATTCTGCATTGCTTCTTCATTCTACAGGGAAGCCGGTAGAGGAAGCAGGTGTGAAGAAAGTGTTAGAAGCAGCAGGCGTGCAAGCTGATACATCTAAGATTAAAGCATTAGTAGCTTCATTGAAAGACGTAAATATAGATGAAGCAATTAAGAAAGCTTCAATTGTGCAGGTAGCAGCACCAGCCGCAGCAGCTTCAGCAGCACCAGCTAAAGAAGAAAAGAAAGTTGATGAAAAGAAGACAGAAGAAGAAGCAGCTTCAGGGCTTAGCGCTTTATTCGGTTAAAGCCCCCTCCTTTTTTATTTTCCATTTATTTGGAAAGAGGGGGTATGCCTAAATATATTTAGGCTTGGTTAGTTTAGGCTAATTCTATAGTAAAAGACATTAATATTTGAACTTATTTTGGCCTTCCCTATGAAAGCAAAGCTTTCATGGGCCCAAAAAAACTTTTGTTTTTTTAGGGTTA
>PEXL01000049.1 GCA_002779065.1 Candidatus Diapherotrites archaeon CG08_land_8_20_14_0_20_34_12 | reverse complement strand
TAAAGGAATGAAAAATTTATTTAAATAGTATGCTATTTAAGATATTAGCTATAATTGCATAATAGCATAATAACTGTATAAAGAGGGGTAACATGGACTTTTCAGATTATTTGAAGAAAGGCAATACTAGATTAGGCGGGGTAAGGCCTGTTAGGCGCTGCTTATATTGCGGCAAGGAGCTTGACAGGCAATTAGATCATCTCTATTTACAAGGATTCTGTACTGCTTCATGCAAAAGCAAATATATTGATGAAGTGCAGAATCAGCAGTAAAATTTTAGTTAAAAATAAGAAAAAAAGATGAAATGAATCCATCTTTACTATTTTATTTTGTTAATGTTATTGATTTTATTACTTTTACACTTGGATTACTTCCCTGTGTTACTCTGCCAAACTTAATGTTCCATCCTGGAATAGATCCGCTGCCTGATTTTAGAGAGTATGTTTTGGAGTTAGTTAGCTGAAGTTCTTTGCCTAGGTCTGTTCCACTTATCGCACTTCCTATTTTATCAATTACATTACCAGTAATATCTTGTAATTGAAACTCTGCAAAGAATATAGCGTCATCTCCATCGTCTTCATTATATACATTAGTGAGTACAATAAATAGTTTTTGATCTGCATAAGTTCCAGTTCCATTTACGGTAAGAGATTCACCATTAACATAAATTGTTTTGTTTACTCCGTTAAGGGTTAACCAAGCCGCATATTTTCCATTATCAGTTCCAGCATCGGTTACTTTAACAGTATCTAAAATAACTTTACTTTCACCTATTTTTTTGTAAACTTTTATTTCTTGAGCACTATTGCTGTTATCCAGTCCGTAAGCTTCCATAAGAGTAAATGTTGTTCCAAATAAAGGAATTGTGATACTGTCTATTCCTGTATCCCACTTGAATTTATTTGCTTGAGACATTGTCTGATTAGTCTTTTCAGTTAAAGGAAGGCCCTTTGTGAATGTTATTGTATATTTCATAAGTATGTCACTTGAAAAGTTAAGTTCTTCTTTTATCTTATCTGTGTAGGCTACGCCACTAAATTTTTAGGTATATGTCTTATTTGTTAAAATAACTGCATTAACGCTTGAAAATAAAACCAAAAGCGCAAAAGAAATCAATAAAAAATTCTTAATTTTCATTTCAGTTCCCTCCCTTTTTTTAATTTGATTGTGTTATATAGTAAAGAATTAGGTTCAGCTTATATTTGTTTTGATATGCTACTTTGAGAAAACCGATATTACTTTTTCTTATTTAAGGTAATCTCTAAAATCCCGTTCTTAAAATTAGCCTTTAGGCTTTTTTCATCAATCAAAGAAGGCAATTCAACCTTCTTTGCAAATGATCTTTGGCCATCATTCGCATTTATTGTTAAAATATGTTCTTTTTCAACATTTATTTTTACATCCTTTTCTGTCATTCCCTGCAGATCTGCAATAACCGAAAATTTATTCTTCAAATCATGAACATCTGATAAAGGTTCATTGAATTTTAGCATTTGCTCCTGAGAATTTTGCGTATCTTGTGGCACATCATTTGATTTTTTGATTGTTTTATTTCCATTTTTATCAATCTTTATTGAAACACTGAAAAAATTGGGTTTACCAGGTTGAACATTCTGGGAAGACATCATGTCTTTCATTAAGTCATCCATTTGTTTTTCGATATTTTCCATGTTTATATGTATCTCATGGAAATTACTGTTATCCGGGTCAACAGGCTTCTTCTTTTTATCAAAAAACTCAAACATAATAATCAATTTAGGAGTTTACTTATTAAAAACGTTTTTATCAAGTACATAATTCAAAAACAATTCAAAATAATCATTAGCATTTTTTTCAGAATAATTTTGTTTGGTATTTATTATTCAAAATGCCATCTGTTGTGCTCCATTTTTTTCTTACAATATCCGGCAACTTGTCATTTTTATCCAAAAATTCCTTGATGAATTTAATAGTTCTTTCATCATGCGGATAGCCAGTACCAAAGTTGCCATATATTTTGTGCATTTCCTCAATTTCATTATCCCTTTCCACCTTTGCAAGTATGCTTGCAGCACCAACCACAACATAATTAAAATCAGCCTTATGTTCGCTTTTGATATTTATTTTGAAACTTAAATACCTCTTAATCCTTTCAGCATAATTGCTTTCTAAAGTGTCTGGAGAATCAGCAAGCACAATATTTGGCCTTACTTTGAGTTGATTCACAAGAAAAGCAGATTTCATTGCTTCAATCTCATTTAATGAATACCTATTCATTAAAGAATCAATTTCATTCGCTGGAATTTTTATTGTATAATATTCTTTTGCAAGCTTTTTGACTTCAGGGTAAAGCCTTTCTCTTACATCCTTTTCAAGCAATTTTGAATCTTTTACGCCTATTTCAATCAATTCTTCTTCCTTATCCTTATCTATGCTGACAAGCCCAATAACGAGTGGGCCAATGCAAGGGCCTCTCCCAGCTTCATCAATGCCTGCAATGATCATAATTATCCTTAAGTAATTAATATTAATAAATAGAATTAATTAACTCTTAGTTGATTACTTGAATCCACTTACATTTATTTAAGAGCTTCTAGCGGTGTTATTCTGGTTTGAAATTTTGTACTTACTTTATTCTGATTAATCCTCTGTTTATGCAATCCACTGATTTGTCGCAGGTTTTGCATTTATCAATTACATTCCTGCAGGTCATCTTGTTTTCAATTGCTAAATTCATTTCTGCAATTGAACTATCGTCTCTTCTCATTCTGTTGTGAAGTTCTGCATAGAAATTCTGCAATTCGAGGACACCATCTACAGCTTTTGCTTTCTCTTCATCCTTATTTTTTATGCTCTTTCTTGCATGGCATAGAAGGCAGTTTCTTTTTGCTGCTCTTATTGTCATGTCAGTATTATACTCAGATATATCCATGTTACCCCTCTACAGCTTTTGGCTGCATATTACTATATACTAAAATTAGTTTAATAAAGGTTATTTTAGGGGAAGATTTAAAAACAGGGGAAAATAGCACAGTTGAAAATGTGCTAGTCAGCTTAGTTGTATTTCCAAAGCAGTATATGCTCCTTTAAGGTAAAGTTTCTGACCTTCTTTTATTTTCTTTATTAGGCCATGTTCTGCTAATAAATTAACATCCCTGCTTACTGCTTCCTGCTTTCTTTTAAGTTCTTCAGCAATCTCTCCCAAAGTCCTTTTTTGTTTTTGAATAGCTATAATGTGCAGAAGCAATTCAATTCTTTTAGGGGATAATATTTTGCCAAAAGCATCTGCATCTTTTAGATAAAGAGTATGGCTATTTGCATTTTCTTTTTTTGGCGAGCAGTATGATTTTTTTAGGTCTTTCATCATACTTCCCCCTATTTTGATTATTAATTTAGACATCATTATCACATTAGGATATATAACCTGTAAAGTTATATAAATATATCTTTCTTCTCAAAGTATTTTATTTGGTAATTTCTCCAGTTCTTTTTTATGTCCTCAATGAATTCTTCAAGAGTGCTGAAACTTTTTTCTTTATCAAGGTATCTTTTTTCTGGATTCTTGTGATAAAAATAATGCACATTTACTGCCTCATTTTTGTTGCAGTCATAACGTATTACTTCGCAAGGTTTATTGTCAATAATCATGAGATAAATTACTGCAAATTCTTCCACTTCTTTAAAATTAGGATCAAATACAAACCTCACAAATAATTTATTTTTCATTTCTTTGTCTAAGTATTCACTCCAGCTTTCTTGTCTGCTTTCTTCCATTACCCAACCCTCAGTAAGAAGGTCGGCAAATCAGTTTAAAAATTTTAGTAAATAAAAAAGCAATTTGGGTGTTTATTTTTAAGATACTAAGCTGTTAAAATAAATTTAAAAAGAATAAAAAAAGAGAAGGGAATTAGATTCCCTTTTTGAAAACTATTTTACTTCGTTAAGGTTATTGATTTGATTACATTTGAATCCAACTCTGATGAAAATTCTAGTTGGCCAAATGAAACTAACCACTTTTTAATACTCCAAGTATTGGCACTAGGCATCATAAATTCCTTGCCATTTTCTAAGAATATCTGTTTATTTGACGCATCTGGAATTATCATTGCATAATTATGCATTGTGGAATTCGGTTGATAAAGGTACATTTCTATCTTATCTACATAAATAGTAAATGGATCAACTCCTAAATATTCAAAACTTCCAGCACGTACTGTTTTGTTAGCAATTGTCTTTCCCTTCAAGTCTTTTATTATGAGTTTTACTGAATAGGATGGATAAATACTTGTGTCAGATTGCGGGGTAGTATTATATAGAAAATCAGCAACTTCAATCGTTACTGGTGTTTTTATAGTAGTATTCGAAGTTAATCTTATAGATAACCCAGTTATTTTATTTCCTTTTTCATATTTTGTTGCTTTTTCAGTATCTAAGAGCCCTACTTTTAAGATCTTCGGATTACAACCGGTACAACTATCACTAGCTAGTGCTTCCCCATTTATTGAATACAAAACATAATCTTTACCAAATAAGGGCACAGTTATTAAAGTACCAAAATTTTTGATATGCTTTCGTGGTATGCCCAAATTATTAATTATTTTGTCGCTGATCTGTCCGTTGCCATTTATATATAGTTGCTCACTTATATTGACCTCTTTTGTTACTTGAGTATTTCCTAAGCCATAAGCTTGTGTCTGAGCTTTATTTGAGATATCAAAAGCATAAGTAAAAGGGTTTGCACTCACGCTTGAAAATAAAACCAAAAGCGCAAAACAAATTAATAAAAAATTCTTAATTTTCATTTTAGTTCCCTCCATTTTTAATTTGATTGTGTTATATAATGAAGAATTAAGAGCAGCATATATATATCGCTTAAAATTAGGGGTTTTTTTTGACTGAAAAATCACTTCTTTTTGCCCCATTTTATTAAGGTAGCTAAAACAACATTACAATCCGGCAGATCGTTTAGAACAAGCTGTTTAAGCTCAGATTTCCATATCTTTTTTTTCTCTTTTACTTTTTTTTGATATAACTCATAAGAGAAAGTAAGATTATAATATTTAAGTTTTTTATTTACCATTCCTTCATCAAACATTATTTTTCTTTCGGTTATTAGGTAAAATAAATCATATAAATCCCTTGCTGTGTTTCTGGTAATTACTGCACGCACTTTTTCAGCAGCTATTTCTTCAAGGGACATGCCATTCAGTATTTTAATTGGCAGTTGGTATGCATCAAAAGCCAATTCAAATGAGAGAGGGCTTTTTATAATATTTTCCCTTCTGCTAACCTCTACATATATGTAACAAAGGTTTGTATCAGTGGTAAATAGAGGCCCTTTAGCACTGATTCTAAATGAAAATGAACCGGCTATGCTCTCCATTCTCTTAACTTCATTTTCTATTCCGAACAGGCGGAGTGTTTCTGAGACTTTTTTATCCAAATCTTCAGGCAAATTCCCGCTAGCAGTGAAATCCAAGTCTTCAGAGAATCTGTTTAGCCCATGGAAAAACCAGAGATAAGTTCCTCCTTTAAATATTAAAGGATATTCTGATAAGGCAGTCAAAATTACTGTTTGAATATAATGTTTCTCTTGCTGCCATGGCCTGAGATTGTTTAATTTAGCAATCGATATTAGCGTTTCTTTATCTATCATAAAAGTGCCTTTACAAGCTTTTTCTTTCCCCGCCCTTTGAATCTATTGATATAATCTTCTAACTTTTTTTTATCTAGTTTGCTGAGCATTTCTCCAATTGAGTTTTTGCTTATGCTATTCAGATAAACACTATCCACTAATGCCTTTTCAGCATCAGCTGCAAAAATATAGCTAGGGCCGTTTTTGTATTTCTCATAGCCATAAAATAAAGAACATGGGATCTTATGGTAGACTATCCCAGCATTTTTGTATCGCCTGCTATTCTTTGTTGTAACACATTCAACATTGGCTGGCATTTGTTGTATTAACTTGTGGAATAAGAGTGCTGATGTTAAGGAAATATAGGAAGGCTCAATTAGTTGGCTGGCGATAATAAAATCATCATCTATAAAAGATATTTTGCCTTGTAGAATCCTTTTCGCAAGGCCCTTATTTACAAGTCTTGAAGAATATACTTTAGCAATGGATTTTGGTTTTTTTATAAGGTTTGCCAGTTGTTGGATAGAATAAACAGCCCTGCCACTTTTTAATGCAAGTTCTTTTATCTGATAGAGGTTTGTTTGTTTCATTATCACACACAAGTAACAATATTGTTACCTGCAGATTATATTAGAACTATTTAAATAAACTACGTTTTGACAGAAAAACAGCATTTTACTGTGTTTGTTATCAAAAATGATAATAAAAGCAGCTAAATCTTATTATAAGCAGGGCTAGATTAAGTATAAAAAATAGAAAAAAAATGACAGCAAAATTATGCTGCCACATCAATCTTCAATTCTTTTCTTAATTCCCTATATCTGTTTCTGATTGTTACTTCTGTAACACCAGCAACATTTGCAACTTCCTTCTGTGTCCTTCTTTCATCCTTCAACAAGCCTGCAATATATACTGCGGCTGCTGCTACTCCGGTTGGACCTCTTCCGCTGATCAATCCTTTCTTAATTGCATCCTCAATTATCTCGCGGCCTTTTTCTTGGACCTCTCCGCTTAGATTTAATTCAGCTGCAAATCTTGGAATATAATGAATTGGGTTTGTCATTGGAATCTCCAATTTCAATTCCCTAACTAAAAATCTGTATGTTCTTCCAATTTCTTTCTTTGTCAATCCAGAGGCTTCTGCCATCTCATTTAAAGTTCTTGGGACATGGTAGATCCTGCAAATAGTGTAGAGAATAGCAGCAACAACAGCTTCTATTAATCTTCCCCTTATAAGCCCTTTCTCTACAGTTTTTCTGTAAAGGAAAGCCCCAGCTTCTACTAATGATTCTGGAATGTTTAAATAGGAAGCAATCCTTCTTAATTCTGTTAATGCAATGCTTAAATTACGCTGCATTGAAGAACTGACTGAAGCTCTTTTGTGCCATTTTACTAACCTATACATTTGAGCTTTATTTCTTGCGGATAATTTATCTCCACGTAAATCTCTTCCTCTTCTGTCAATCATTGTTACTAATCCTTTATTTAGCTTGACATATTTCTTTGGAGAACCAGTTCTTGCAACTTCATCAAATTGGTCTGAATCAAAACTTCTCCATTCTTTTCCCATATCAACTATGTCTTCACTTAAAACTAGTCCGCATTTCTCACAGATAATTTCACCTTTAGAATTATCTCTTTTGATTCTATTGGAACCACATTCAGGACATTTCGTAGCCAAAAAAACCACCAACCATAAAATACGTGCCTTACTTCCCAGTTAACGTAAAAAGTTAAAATAAGAAAACAGCATCTATATAAATAGCCCTACCAGGTAGTATTTAAATACTTGCCTTTTTATGTAGAAATAGATTTCAAAGGCAAAAATTTAGCGTGCGTAGGGATTACCCTCTAAGTCCCTTGTTTTCTTCATTTCTTCCATTTTTGTCTTGTATTTCCTGAACTCATCCCAAATGTCTTTTCCTGTTTTTCCCCTTAGAAGCTTAACAATAACTTGTTTTGGGGGAGATGGTCCATTTGTAATAATTGGGTAGTAATCAACAATAGCATAATCTCCTGCTTTTATTTGCTCGGCAAGTGAATCCTCTACTTTAAGGATAAATTTTACTTCATCCCACATTTCGACCACTGCTTGCACAATATTATCTGCAGAAATAGTTTCTTTGTCTTTTTTAATAACCTTTAAAACATGGCCGATATGGTACATAGAATCATCTTAAATTAAATTTTATTTTTTCTGCACTTTTGCAGGCTTTTTTTCCTTGTGCTCTTTTGTCTCA
>PEXL01000001.1 GCA_002779065.1 Candidatus Diapherotrites archaeon CG08_land_8_20_14_0_20_34_12 | reverse complement strand
TTTGATTTAATCAATAACACTAAATTTGATAAAAAAGAATTTCTTAAAGTTATTGAAAAAGCAAAAAAACTCCAAGGCCTGAATTTGAGAGAAACTGCAATTTTGCTAAGCTTAGATGTTAAAAAAAATAAATCAAACGCAAAAGAGTTATTCGATGCTGCGCATTATGTGAAAGAGCAGATATACGGATCAAGAATAGTGCTCTTTGCCCCATTGTATTTGGGGAATTATTGTGTGAATAACTGCCTTTACTGCGGGTTTAGGGTTGAAAATAGCAAATTAAAAAGGAAGGTTTTAGATGAAAAGGAATTGAAAAAAGAAGTTATTGAATTATTAAAGCAGGGGCAAAAACGCTTGCTTCTTGTTGTTGGTGAGAGCAAACTTACTGGAATAGATTATCTTGAAAATGCAATTAAGAAAGTTTATAGTATCAAACAAGCAAATGGCCAGATTAGGCGGGTAAATGTAAATGCTCCACCCTTATCTGTTAAAGAATTTAAAAGATTAAAAAAAGCAGGCATTGGCACATATCAATTATTTCAGGAAACCTATCATTATGAAACTTACAAAAAAGTGCATCCATCAGGCCCTAAAGCAGATTATAAAAACAGGTTATTTGTAATGGACAGGGCTCAAAAAGCAGGGATAGATGATGTTGGCTTAGGCGTTTTATTTGGGCTTTATGATTACAAATTTGAAGTGCTTGCTTTACTTCAGCATGTAAAACATCTTGAAAAAAAATTTAATGTTGGGCCACATACTATATCTATGCCAAGGATTGAACATGCATTAAATGCCCCATTAACTAAAAATCCCCCTTGCCAAGTATCAGATAATAATTTCAAAAAGTTAATTGCTGTGTTAAGATTAGCTGTACCTTATACTGGAATGATATTGAGCACAAGGGAAAAAGCAGAATTCAGGGATAAATTATTTGAATTAGGTATATCACAGATAAGCGCGGGCTCAAGAACTAATCCTGGTGGATATGCAGAATCAGAACAAAATAAAAAAGATGAGCAGCAATTTGAGCTTCATGATTCAAGAACATTATCTGAAATTGTATCAAATCTTTGTAATAAAAATTATTTGCCGAGTTTTTGCACTGCCTGTTATCGTTTAGGTCGTACTGGTGACAAATTCATGGAATTGGCCAAGCCTGGAAATATCCAGAACTTTTGTTTGCCAAATGCGCTTCTCACATTTAAAGAATATCTGGTAGATTATGCAAAACAGAATGAAAGAACAAAGGGAGAAGAGAAGATACTCTCAGAAATTAAAAATATTCCTGATAAAAAAATAAGGGAATTAACCTTAAAGAAATTGAAACGGATTGAAAAAGGCAAACGAGATTTGTATTTCTGACTATTTTGGCAGTTTTTTATTTTTATAAACGTATTATTTTCTTAGGTTTTTTCTTTCTTCTCGTAAACGTATCCTCATAAAATTTCAATGAAATTTTATTGGACAACCTAAAGCATTGCTTTAGGGGTCCTGTAAACTTTAGTTTACTTGGACCAATAAAACCCTTGGTTTTATTTGGTTCTTTCTTTTTCGCAAAAAGAAAGAAGAGGTTTGGGCATGGACGGATTTGAACCGTCGACCGCACGATTATCAGTCGTGTGCTCCAACCAGACTGAGCTACACGCCCACCACCTTTTCTTTCTTTAAAAAAGAAAGAAAATGTAGGTTATCAAAAGAAAGAAACTACTTTTCTCATTATTTCATTTTCTTTTCTAAAGAAAAGGCTTTTAGAACCCAAAAGAAACTACTTCTTCTGACTAAACAAACCTTAACTATAAAGAAAAGAAATAATTTGGCAATATTATATGAAACTATGCAGTAATATTTAAATAGATTTATTTAATGTGCGGTCTGCCTTTATTCACATTAGTTTGAATTCTTTTATATTTTCTTTTTCTTCCCTGCCTATCCGCTAGCCTTGTTTTCATTAAATAATGTGTCCTCAAAGCAGTGGTTACGTGATCAACAATATTAGGCCCTTTAATCACTACCCAACCTTTTGTATGTGCAATATCCTCAAGTTCTTTTGACGGATTAACTGCAATCGGGACTCTAACTGCAGATAACATTACAGCATCTTCTAGAGTATCACCAAATGCGAATGATTTTTTTATAAATGCAGAATATTTTCTCCCAAGGGAAACGATGCTTTTTCTTTTCTGATGAAATACACTATTATTAATCAAAACTCTGCCAGTATAAGTCCCATTCTTTGTCTCTAATTCTGTCCCCCATACAATCAGTCATACCAAACTTTCTAGCTATTGCTCTTGAGAGCTCAATTGGTTGTCCAGTAACTAAGGTTGTAATGCAATGATCATTCATTAAATTAACTAAGGGTTCTGCAAACTCGTGCATTTTTAATAAATCTGGTTGTTGAACAAAATCAGTAGCCAAATGTTCAACTGCGGTGATAGGCACTCCCTTTAATGCTCCGGCGTAAAGATTCATTATATTAGTTGAGAATTGCCTGATATTTTGTCTCTTTGATCTTAATAGGCGATCTTCAGTAAGCATTCTTCTCCATGTGGCATCTTTTATCAAGCCATGGCTTTTCAAAAAGCCAAACCATTCTGCAAGGTTTCCTCCACGCAGTGTGCCATCTAAATCAAAAAAAGCAATTCCATCCCTTTTAGGAGTAATTGGTTTTGGTGCCATAATAAATCAATTATGCTAAGCAGTTAAAACCTTTTTGGGTTGTTTAAAAATCAACCCTTAAGTTTACTTTTCCAAAGCAACTCTTTTAATTGCTATTGGCTTAATTAGTTTTTTGCTAAAGGAGTTGGATATGCAAACAATAAATTTTAGTTTAACACATAGTTTTATATGTTGTTATAACAATATATTTTATAGCAGGTGCTTCTATGCTGGAAGGCATTAAATTTGAAGCGCACGCCTTTGCAAGATTAATTCAGAGGTCTTGCCAATATGGATTAAGTTGGCGGGAAGCAAGGGAAAGAATTATTGAAACAATAAGAAATGGGAAAGAATCAAAAAGAAAACATTTGTCAAAAAAGAGAGAGCATAAAACTTACTGCAAATATTTTGCAGATAATTTGTCATTTTATGTTATTTGCAAGGAAAAGAAATTTTCAGAGTATAAGAAATATTGGGTTAAAACTGTAATAATTGAAACAGGACGTGAGTAAAATGAATGAAAAAGAAGTATGCATGTACTGCAACAAAGAAATGCAAAAAAGTTTTATGAAACTTAAAGGATTAAAAGTAGAAACTTATAAATGTTCTCAATGCAAAAGAAAAATACTCAACGAAGAGCAAGTAACAAAAGCAATTGAACAATTAGAAGAAAGAGAATTAAAAGAAAAATATGTAAAGCATCCTGTCAGAATTGGAAACAGTTGGGGCATAATATTTCCAAACGAAGTTTCAAAAAAGTTTCAGTTGAATGAGAAAAAAACAGAATTAATAATTCATCCAATGCTTTCAAAGAAAATGATTGAGTTGCAGATAGAATAGGTTACTCAATAAATTTATTCACATAAAACCTTTTTTATTCTTTCAAATGCCCAGTCCAACTCTTTCTTTGTAATTATTAAAGGCGGGGCCAACCTAATTACCTGATCATGTGTCTCTTTGCAAAGCAAACCTTCTTTCATTAAACGTTCACAAAAAGGCCTTGCTTTCCCTGAATTTGTTTTTATCTCTATTCCAATAAACAGGCCTTTTCCCCTAATTTTCTTGATGTGCCTGCTTTGAAGCGTTCTTAATTTCTTTAAGAAATATTCTCCCAAGGTTTTCGATTTCTGTACAAGCTTTTCTTTCACAATTACATCTAAAGCTGCAAGCCCTACTGCACAGGCGAGAGGATTTCCCCCAAATGTTGAACCATGGTCCCCAGGAATAAATAACAGCATCAATTCCTTGCGCGCAGCGATTGCTGAAATAGGCATTATTCCCGCACTCAAAGCTTTCCCCATTATTAAAATATCCGGGTTTACTCCTTCTTCATGCTGATAAGCAAACAATTTTCCTGTTCTGCCAAAACCTGTTTGTATTTCATCAAGCAAAAGCAGAACATTGTGCTTTTTGCAAATATCATAAACTGCTTTTAAATAACCAGAATCAGGAATTATTATTCCGCCTTCCCCCTGGATTGGTTCAACCAAAAATGCCACAGTATTTTCAGTAATTGCATTTTCTAATGCCTGCGGATTATTGTAAGGAATTAATTTGAATGCATTTTCAGCATAAGGCCCGAATTTTTGTTTATACTGTTTCTCAGATGAGAATCCAACAATTGTAGTGGTTCTTCCGTGGAAATTTCCTTCACAAACAATTATTTCTGCAGTATTCAAAGGCACTTTTTTTACATCATAACCCCATTTCCTTGCTAATTTCAAGGCTGTTTCAACAGCCTCAGCGCCAGAATTCATGGGCAGAATCATATCAAAACCGGAAACTTTGCAGAGTTTTTCTGCAAATTCCCCGAGCAAATCATTATGAAATGCCCTTGAAGTTAATGTTAATTTATCAAGCTGTTTTTTTGCGGCTTTTATTACCTTTCGATTGCAATGCCCTTGGTTTAAAGCAGAATAAGAAGCAAGCATATCAAGATATTTATTGCCATCAACATCCCAGACAAAGCAGCCTTTTGCCCTTGAAATTACAATAGGCAAAGGATGGTAATTATGGGCAACATATTTCTCTATTTTTTGAATATATAAATCAGATTTTACCATCAAATCCCTCACAAGTATAAAATCTTAAAAATTAAACCTTTTCAAACAGGTCAACAAAATTATCTGCCAAATCATCAAACAGGCCTTTCCTATATTGGCCTAAAAGTTCAATTACTTTTTCTGGATTCTTTAAGGAATATATTGTTTTTCTGCCTTTTTTATTGCGGTCAATTAATTGCGCCACAACTAATTTGTTCAAATGGAATGAAATTGTGCTTGGTGACAGATTTAATTGCTTGCTTAAGAATTCATTTGTGATTTTCTTCTTTTTCAGTAGGTGCAATAAAGCCAATTTTATTTTAGAATCATTTGCTAGGGATAAAATTGTTTTGTCTTCCTCTTTTGAATAGAAATCTAGTGGGAAATATCTCGCAAATTTCTTCTCTTTCCTACATATGACAAAACCACCTCTTTCCAGTACACTTAAATGATATTGCAATGAACCAATTGCCAAATTAGATCTCCTTTTTAATTCCCGGAAATGAACACCAGGGCTTTGCTTTATGAGATCATAAAGGTTTCTTCTTACTTCTAATGAAAGGATTCTTTCCCTGTCGTACATATTTTCAACCATTTCTTTCTTTTTCGATCCTAGGGCATTTTCTTTCTTTCACAAAGAAAGAAAAAGGCGCTAATTATTTCTCTTTTTTGAACAATGCCAAGAAAAGCATTGCAAATGTTACTAAATCAAATACAGTTTCAACAGGGTCTGAAAAGAAGTAACCCGGACTATAAAATACATCTATTAATTTGATTATCCATTTTATCGAAAATAATCCAAAAACCCCTATCAAAAGCAGGAATCTATTTGATTTATGCATGAGATATGCTTTTGCAGCAACTGCCAATAAAATTAATGACAAAATTATTACAATCAATTTGATATAAAAACTGTATTCAGTAGAGAACTGTATTAATGGCCTTAGTACATCCCATACCGGGCTTTCTGAAACTAAAAGAACTGTACCAATCATAATATCACATCATAATATTAAACAGAAAAGAATAAAAAGGAAATTGAAGGGTATTTTTTTGAAAGTGAGGGAAAATAATGACCCTTCAATTCTTTATCATTTATACAATATACTTCCTTTCCTATTTATAAAGCATTTTTGGTACACCCTAAAAATAGTACATTATTTGATATTTGTAAAAAAAAGAGTGTACTATTATAATACTGCAACTTCTGGTACACTTAAAATGGTGTAAATAATACATGCTGTTATAATTATTGTTGCCAACAAGGTTCTTTTCCTAAGCCTTTCTTTAAGCAGAATAGCATCCATAATGGTAGCAATCAAAGGTACAGAACTTAGTATGATTATTGTGTTGATAATGCCTATTTGGCCATAGCTTGCATATTCAAAAATAAGGCTTAAAATCCATGTCGAGGTAGATAAAAATGCAGTAAACCAATTTAGCTTAGTTATATTACTAAAATTAGGCTTTAGGTAAATAAGAAGAACAACTGAAAGGAATAACGCATTTATTACACTAAGCTGGATCGGGTCAATAGTATCTACTAAAAATCTAGCAAATATCTTACTTATTGCAAGACAGACAGAAGATGCTAAAAGTATTATTGCTCCTTTAGATATTACTAAATGTTTTTTCTCAATATTTGATAAAATAAGGACACTTGAAGCAATAATAGCTGTTACTAAATGTGCTGTGTTATTAATTTCTTGCGGGAATATTAGTACTGATAAAATCACAGTAAAAAAGAATGAAAACATAATATATGGCTGGGCTTCATTTACGCTAATTGTTGACAAGCCTTTAAAATAACACAAAAAATCTATTGATGAAAAAATAATGAGCGCTACTATTGCCAATAAAATGCCGGAAGTAAATAAAGAAAAGTCCCATTGGACAAAAAATAATGATGCAATTCCAAGAATAAGTAGTGACATTATTTCATTTATCGCAATAGCTCTCAGATAATCTAGCTTTTGGAAAAACATCAAATGTCTGTCAAGGATCTGACTTCCAGAAAAGGACAGTGCAGATAATAACCCATAAATCATTTATTCACCAAAAATCAAATCGCATTTATGTTCAAATAGCATTCATTTCCAAAAAATTATTCTTCAAAGTTGGCATTAATCACTTTTTTTAACAGTTCATGTATTTTGCCATTTGTTGCCAGCATAAATTTGTCAAAAGGATTCCAGTCTTTTCCTTTATCATTAGTGATTTTACCGCCTGCTTCCTGAATCATTAATGCGCCTGCTGCGGTATCCCATGGCTTTAAGTTAAATTCCCAATGCCCATCAAGCCTTCCGCATGCCAAATATGCCAAATCAAGGGCTGCAGATCCTGCTCTTCGTACTCCTTGCACAGCCTTCATAACATTTCTCATATTCTGCATATTAAAATCCATTATCTTTCCGCGGTCATACCAAAAACCTGTGGACATTAAACATCTGATCAATTCTGTTTTATCTGAGGTATGAATTCTTTTGCCATTCAAAAAAGCACCTTTTCCTTTTTCAGCAACAAAAAGCTCTTTTGAAATTGGGTTGTAAATTACGCCAAGAATTGTTTCCTTGTTTTTTTGCAATGCAATTGAAATGCAAAAATAAGGATATGCGTGTGAGAAATTTGTTGTTCCATCCAATGGATCAATTATCCAGCAAAAATCTGATTTAGCGTCGTGGTCCCCAGATTCCTCGCCAAGAAAATTATGATCTGGAAATTGCTTTTGTATTATTTCAATAATCTTTTTTTCAGATTCTTTATCTGCAACTGTGACAAAATCGTGCTGGCTTGTCTTATATTCGATTTTCTTAATATTTCCAAAATATTTCAAGAGAATTTTTGAGGCTTTTTTGGCTGCCTTTATCGCAGCTTTCTTATATGAAAGCATAATAACATATAATCAATAGTAATAAACATTATAAATCAAACCTTGAAATCTTATTATATGCAAGAACCTGCTACTTTATGAGAATAGCCAGAGAAATTATAGTAAATAGGTTTGCTTATTCTATTGCTGATAAATTTACAGTTCCTGAAACAGCAGTAATAGGTGTGAGAAGAAGGATTTTAGAATATGCAACAAATGATAATAGACCTGGCAAAGGATCCAGATTATATGAATTATTAAGGCAATCAAATTTTTATGATACATTTAATCCTAAATAGGCATCTAAAAAATTACAACAGACCATTACATATAATGGCCCATCAAAAAAAATTATGACTGAATTTGGAGAAATGATTATAGCTGAATCTGATGCATATGCTAAAGCAGTAGAAAAAGAAACAGTAAGAGCATTTTCTAAATCAAAAACTGCTGTGCCTTATAAGGTTACAACAAGGAATGTTATCCAAAAAAGGCCTCAAAGGGCAGCTAAAAGAGTAGCACCAAGGCACATAGTTGCTTAATTAGTTGTTTTACAAAAATATAAACAATTTTAAATCTATCAACCAATTATGTGTTAGTAAACAAATAGGGAAGGTATAGCCCCGTAGTGTAGTGGCCAAGCATACGGGCCTTTGAAGCCTGGGACAGGAGTTCGACTCTCCTCGGGGCTAACCGCTTTTCTCTTTAGGAAAGAGAAAAGCCGTTAACTGGCAAAAGAGAAAACTTTTGTTAAAAAGATACGCTAAATTGTGGAATATGACTAAATCAATTCTCATAACTGTTTGTCTGGCAAACGATATGGTTTGCCCTGTTGAAAAAA
>PEXL01000031.1:7631-8494 GCA_002779065.1 Candidatus Diapherotrites archaeon CG08_land_8_20_14_0_20_34_12 | reverse complement strand
AAAGAGATCTGCTCTGAGAACACCAAGAATAGAGGTTATTATGACAGAAAAAGAAAGAAGATTTATCAAAAAAATCCTGTAGCAGATTGACAGATACTGTCTCCGGTTTATTCTCTCGCCAGTTGCCTCAAGATAATCATCTAGTTTTGTTTTTTTCGGCTTGGTCAATCTTATGAATCTCTTGCTTCCCCTTTTTAATATCTCTATGTCAGAGAAACTGAACGGAATTTTAAATTTCATTTTAGAAATGCTACCTCTTTGGCTCCAAAATCTTGCTGAACTGGTTGTTGGATATTATTGACTTCAATTTTTCCTTGTCAGTGTAATAAAGATTCATTACTTTTCCGACTGAGTTAATATCTCTTATCTTGTTTTTTATAAGCCAGTCAAATATTGCTTTTTTATATTTTAAATCACGCTCTATCTCGTTTTCATCCATGCCTGTATTCCTGCTCAGCTCATCAAAAAAAGCCATGCTTTTATTGTGGACTTTGAACTCATCTTTTTCAGGAATCCACCTGTAAAGTATGTTTGCCATGAGGCTCTCTTTCCCAGGCATGAATTCTGCCAGCTGTGTGACCCTTCTTATACCTCTTCGTCTGTCCCTGAACATGACTGCATTCAGATTTACACTTGTAAGCATAGAAGAGGGGATGTTTATCGGGGGATTTATCAGTCTTCTGATTGTTTCATTTGCTGTGTCTGCGTGGATAGTGGAATAAACAGAGTGCCCTGTATGCATTGCTTCAAACAAGACTTCTGCTTCTCTCTGTCTTCTTATCTCTCCGAGTATTATTCTATCCGGCCTCATTCTAAGAGAGTTTACGAGAAGGTCAAGCATAGAAACTTCTCCTTTATTCTCT
>PEXL01000031.1:0-7516 GCA_002779065.1 Candidatus Diapherotrites archaeon CG08_land_8_20_14_0_20_34_12 | reverse complement strand
CCCCTAAAATGGTTGTTTTTCCTGATGCGGTTCCCCCGCTAAATATAACTGACATTTCATATTGTATTGCTTCCCAAATAGTAGACATTACCTCAGAAGAAACTGTTTTATTTTTTATTAAATCTGTCACAGTCCAGGGGTCTCTCCTAAATCTTCTAATTGTAATTGTATTTCCTTTTGTGCTTATTGGAAATAAGGTAGAATTTACCCTGTCTCCTGAAAGCATATGCGCATCAAGCAAAGGGTCTAAAACAGTAATTTGCTTTCCTACCTTTCTTGCAATTATATTGGCATAATTTAAGATATCATCTTCAGGCTTGATGAAAATATTTGTTGAAAGCCAACCATATTTTTTATGGTAAACATGGATTGATTCTGTAGCATTATTTATCACAACTTCTTCGAGATTGCCATCAGCCAGTAAAAATTCAATATTGCCCAAACCAAACATTTCATTAACCAAAACTTCAGTAAGGAAATTTAAGTCGTCCTTTTTACTTGTCTTGGATTCCTTTTCAAGCATTGCAATTGCCCTTAACCTGACAATTTGTTTTAACTCTTCAACTTTTTTTGGATCCATAGCTTTATCAATATTTAATTCAACACTTGCAAGCAATTGTTTTTTTATTGAATCAAGCAATGCTTTTGTGCCTTTTCCAAATTCTGGCAGATTCAAAAAATAAGAATCAGTAAATCCTATTTCCTTGCTGATAATATTTATGTCAATCTTTGCTTTTCCTAATTCAATAGCATAGGTTTCCAAAACATTTACCATAATCTATCACTCTTCTTCAGTATGTTCAATATATTTCAAATATACCGAACCTAACGGCGAATAATTTAATTCAACTAAACCTTCCTGCTTTAAAATATTGGCATATTCATTAAAATTTTTCTGGGAAATACCTAATGATTTAACATCATCATGGGTTAACTTCTTTTTTTCTTGGGCCATTGAAAGAATCTTATCAACATCAGTAATTATTCTATTCTTTTTAATGTCCATAGCAATTGTTTTTATCTCCTCTTTATTTTTGCTGTGCCCAAAATGCTCTGGATCAACAATAACCGGCAATTTCTCTATCTGCTTACTCTTTTTTTCAAGCTCAACCATGCTTGCAAGATTATCTATACTTTTCAAAACCTTATTTACATCAACCTTTTCAACATGCTCCTGAATCTCTTGCTCTGGAACATTATGTTTCTCTGCCAAATTATCAAGCTTCTGTTCAATTCTCTCCAAGCGAGGGGCATCAACCCTTTCTTTTATTTTTGCATGCAACGGATGTAAACCTAAAGTGTTTGTGTTTCTATCTTGTAGCTCTGCTTGTTTTAACATTGTCTGGGTTTCTGCCATTTTTCTCTTAAATTCCTCTTCACCTATTTTTTTATTTGCCAAATCAAGTTCAAGGGCAGTTATTTTATGTTTCAATCCGAAGACTGTTTTTTTCAATTCTTCAACTGTTTTCTTTGTAATTTTTCTTCTGGCTTTTTTTCTTTTCTTGGCTTTTTTTATTTCATCAAATTCTTTGTTTTTAACCTCATTAGCAAGCGCATTCAAACCAGTAGGTTTGCCCAGTTCTTTTTTATTGGCTTCATTTTCAATGATTAAATCATTTTTGCCCTTTCTTGAGAAAAATGCCCGTAACTTGGCCTTAAGGCTGCTAAAAAAACCTGGTTTTTCTTCTTTATTTTCCTTATCCATGTTAACACAACGTATTTTATATTTAAATCCTTTTTTATCAATCCGGCAAGGGGATATTTGACCCTTTTACCTTGCTTGATCCATAATTTTTGTCTGTGCTTGCTAAAATATTAAAATCTAAAAACATAAAGCTTTCTATTTCCTGATTAAAAGTAAACTTTATTGACAATGTATTTGTTTTTGATGTAAATTCATAAAGTTTCTGGCCGGCAATTAACGTGATTGGTTTTGAGGTGCAGCCTGCACCATTGCAATACAAGAAAAAATTAAAATCCAAAGCCGGGGAAAAATGCTTGCTTATTGTTTTTTGGGAAAGTAAACAGGTTGGGCAGTTTTTTGTTTCCAAATAAATATTTAGATAGGGATTGGGATTCGACTGAGAATAACTATCCTGCGGGCAGGCAGCTCCATTACATTTTATTGCATTAAAATCAGCATCATAAAGGATTATGTTAAGGTCAATCCTTTTTACACTTGACATTGAAAAGCTCTGTGAGCATAAAGAACTATTTCCATCTTCAAATACTATCTTATTCAAATCCTCATTTTTAATTCTCATGCAAATTGGCAGGACCAAAAACTGCAGATTGTTATTGCTGCCGCCCCACGCTGAATTCTTTAAGGTAGATAAAGAAACAGCAATATCATCATAAAGATTTGAATAATTTTGGTCTTCAACAAAAATTTTGTAAAGATTTATTGAATCAAAAAAGTTGTTTATTTTTGAGGATTCAAAAGGCAGGGAAAAATTCAAATCTAGGGAATTGGCATCATAAGAATAATTGAATGGCAATACCCTTTGGAAAACCTGTTTTGATTTGCCTTCCTTTGGCAAAATTCCAATATTATTCTGGACATTCGAAATTTTTTCATTCACTTTTGAAAGGGAGATTGAATTTTCAAATCCAAATGAATTTTGCCTTGATGCATCAATATAACTATTAAGCAAAATAAGCCCTAGGATTAGTACCAAAACCATGAAGCTAAACAATGCTCCTTTTGAATTTATTTTCATAAAAGTCATTTTCTCCATATTGACAAATCAATCTTATAAAACTGCATTCTTGGTGCTAGAACACAATAGGCCTGCACAACATTATTGTTCAAACATTCAGCAATACTTTTGTCCCTATTCACAATAGCATAAATATAGCCTGTACTTGAAAGTGATTCATTTAAAAAAATTTGATAGTAATTTGAGCAGGGCTGGGATTTTTGGCCGCAGAAACCATTTACTGTTTCTTGTTTTAAGAATTGCCCGCTTATCGGGTCATTCAGATAAAAATCAAGCTTTGCTTGGCCTGAACTCAAATAACCAATATTCTGCACATTTACATCAAGCAGAATTTGGTTATCTGAAACTATTTGCGCTTGAATGATATCTAAAGTTAAATCACGGTATTTGAAAGGGATTAATGCAAAAATATTCCAAAGTTTATTGTTGGGGATGCCATTTACATCTTCATAATAGAAAGTAGTCCCTTCTGCCGGAAATTTTAATGAATTCAAATCACAGGCATAATTAACATTACACGGAATTTGTATAATATAGTAACTAGCCCACGGATGATCAGCATCCATATACCCAATAGCATAGCTTATATAATTCTGATCTGCTTGCTGTACTAATGTTCCTGAACCTAAATCAAGAACTTGCGAACCTTTTGGCAAGGGCACTAAAAGATTGGCATCATATGCTTTTTGCGATCCCTGTAATTTTTCTCCTATTTTTTCAGCAATTACATCATAAACAGATTGTAATGAGTTTTCATCATTTGCATAATAATATTGCCCTCCAGTTATTGTCGCAATAGTTGTAAGCTCAGCTACATCAGCATCAGATCCTAGGCCAATAGTGTAAATTGTAATCCCTTTATTTTTTGCATCCTGTGCTGCTGTTGCAGAGCTAGGCCCTGCATTTGTTTTACCATCAGACAATAACACTTGGAATTTTATTGCTTCTACCCTTCCATGGCCTGTTGGCAAAGGCTGCAATTCTTTTGTTGCAGCATAAATTCCAGAACCTGTTGCTGTACTGCCACCGGCACTTAAACTTTGAATCGCATTTATTACTGCATTAAGATTTGGGGTTAAAGGCAATTCTTTTTTTGCTGTGGAAGCATAGGACACTACTCCCAAATAATCTTGATCTTCCCAATCTGCTAAACTAACAAACGTTATTGCTTCTGTTTTTGCTGCATTAAGTTTTGTTCTGTAAATATTAACATCATAATCAATTGAATCATCACTCCATGCCTGTACGGTCCATGTTCCTCCTGAAGGATAAGTCAAATTGCTTAAGTTAGAGGCCTTAACTTCAATTGTTATTGGTGAGTTTGAATACGAACCTGAAGAAGAAGGCCAATATTTTAATTTTGGTGAATATAATCTCAAGCGAGGTTTGTTAGATCCAGAATAACCTGTATATTTCATCTTTATGGCAAATGCTTCATAGTTCCAGTCAAATGTGCCTAAGGTAACCCAATTATTATACTGCCAGCTCTGGCACCAGCCAAACCACCATTGTGTGCATGTCCTTGTACCATTATTAAAAGTTCCAGAAAATAATTTCATGTAATTTACAGTAAATTCATCCATGCTGCCCGACCTATCTAAAACCATCATTACATCAGCCGGATTTCTTCCTGCTTTTCTGACACTTGCATTTATATCAGCCCTTATCTGCTGATCACATTCTAACTGAGTTGTCGGACTTATTGAAATGCCGAAATCAATATTCAAATCATTAGCATCAAAATATGCAATATAATTGTCAAAATCCCTGAAATATAATTCAAAAGAATTTTCCTGATTTTTTAAAGGATACTTTTGGGAAAGCGAGCCTTTCTGCCCGGAAATATTACATTGAGAAGGTGGCTGTTTTCTCATTAAAGTCAATGATTTCTTTGTTACTGCTTTATTTTCAGGGATAATATTTCCTACTGATTGAAACAAACCAGAAGATTCTGAAAAACAGTTATTGAACGTTTGGTTTGATTTACATTTTTCAATATTTGAATCAAATGCCCTTATGCTAAAATTAAAGTCAACATCTGCAGGCATTAATTCATTTAATTTTGAATTGATTACTGCCATTTTCTGGCTCGAGGTTAAAGAATTATCATCTAAAATTTCAAGGAAAAATCCGTTATAATCCAAGGTTTTTAGGACATCTGAGGTTAATGATTCATTTGAGGTATATTGAATTATTGTGGTATTTTCAGAAACGCTCATTATTGCCAATCCTAAAAAACTTAATGCAAGAATAATTGCAAAAAACACTTCCATGGTGAACACAAATCCTTTATTCATAAACCGTAAATTCAACATTTGTATTCACCCCCTTTTTCAGAACAATCGCAGTTAAGGTTACTCTTAAATAATTTGTATCCAAAGGCGCTTGGCCTAAAGTTATTGTTTCCTGGGAATTCTTAAATTTCAAAAGAACATCATATTTGCCAAAAAGCAATTTTTGCTTCAAAGCGTCATAACCCAAAGCCTGCATCTTTGAAAACTTTGATTCATTGATTATTTTTGAATTTGATGCAATGCCAATGACAGTAACATCTGAAGCAGACCAATTTGTTGGAACGCCTTTGCTATTTAGCAAAGTATCTAAAGACATTTCAGCCAGGGACCGCATTTCCCTCATTTTAATCTCTGATTCAAATGTCCCAAGATTATTTAAGTAATAAAAATAAATGGTTCCAAACAAAAGCAGAAAAATTGACAAAGCAAAGACAAAATCTATCAACACTATCTGCCCTTTATTTGCCTTTTCAAATTTTTCAGGGATTTTTTTAAACATTCTTTACCTCTAAATTTGTTTTGTTTTTTATTTCAATTGTCCCTTCAGTTAAGTTTATGTTTGGCAGGGACCCAAAGAAATTGCAGGAATTATCCCCTATTTTTATCACATTTCCTGAAATATTGGTATTTTTATCCAGCTGAAATAGGGTAACCGAATAATTCTGGGTATTTGCTTTTGAAAGCAATGATGCTAAAGAATAACAAATCTTTACTGATTCTGACTTTTCTTTTAGTATATCTGACTGCATTCGCATATTGGCTGAAAATAAAAGTATTACAATAAGCAAAGCAAGCAGAATTGAAACAGCCACTATTAATTCAGTAGATACTTGTGCTTTTTTTGTGAACATATTCTCCCCATTAAATTGCCTGGAATGAAACATTATTGTCTGTGGCATACACTCTAATAGTATATACTCCCTGTTCGATAGGCAAAGTTCCTGAAAGATTAAAATCAAGAGTATTGGTAAAATCTGTCCCGTTCCTTGCTATTGTGATTTTTCCACCAGAAATATTGGATGAGGTGATTCCTTCGGGCAGAATTATCTTTGTTAAAATGCTGTTTCCTGAACCTGTTGCTTTCACATATTTTGCAGCATTGCCCAATGCATTTAATGAACTGTTTAGGTTCTGCATCTTAACGGTTTCTTGATAGGTTAAAAAAGAATAACCTGCAATAATCGCAATAATGCCTAAAAGAACTGCCATCAGAAAAAGATATTCTGTCGCTACTTGCCCTTTATTATTAACATATTTTTTCATGTATTTATTAGGGCTTTTTGGTATAAAAAGAATTAGGTTATGCTAATAATGAAATCAGATTAGGTATTCTTTGCAAAGCTCTGGCTGGATTATATTTGCTTTTGTATTTTTCTTCAGGGATTTTCCAAGTTCTAATATAGCTTCTTCTTCCCCGTGCACCAAAAAAATCTTTTTGGACCTAAATGCTTTTGCAAAATTAATAAGATCATGGAAATCAGAATGTGCAGAAAATGGAATATGCGCTATCTTTGCATTTACTGGAATTTCTTCCTCCCTAATCATTATTGTTTTTATCCCTCCGATTAATTCTCGGCCTAAGGAACCTTTTACCTGAAAACCAACAAGGACAATTGCATTCAATGGATCCGGAGCAAGCAATTTTAAATAAGTCAGAGACGGACCAGCAGTTAGCATTCCGCTTGTTGCCAGGATTACTGCATTTTCTTTGCTTAGGACATCTCTTTTGTGGATTGTTTTTGATTTTTGCATAAATTCACTTTTGAAAGGATCATCATCAGCGATAAGGATTCTGTTTATGATTTCTGGTTTCAGATAAATTACATTATGCCTGCATATCCTATTTGCCCTTATTAACATGCCATCAAGAAAAACATTTAATTTATTCAAATAGCCAGACCTTAAATAATTCTCCAAAAAAAACATTATTTCCTGGGCTCTCCCAACAGCAAATACAGGAATTAATACTCTTCCCCCTTTAGAAACGGTTTCATTTATCAGATCCGCTAATTCCTTGCTTGAATTTTTCAGGCTTGGAAGAGAAATTCTGTTGCCATAGGTAGATTCCATTATCAAACAGTCAAATTTATCTTTTTCGGTGAAATTTTTTGCAGATAGGAGAACATTTGTTTCCCTTGTGTTAAAATCACCAGTATAAAGAATTTTTTTTCGGTTAATGTTCAACAAAATCATTGCCGCACCGATAATGTGCCCTGCATTAAAAAATTTGAAAGAAATATTTTTTGAAATATTCTGCTCTTTTTCATACTCAACAATTTCAACCAAAGAAATTGTTTTCAAAACATCAGCAGAATTATAGATAGCCGTTCCTTCTTCCTTTCCAATTCTTGCTGCATCGCTTAACAGCAATTGAATTGTATCCCGCGTTGGTTTAGTGCAGAAGATTTTTCCATTAAAACCATTTTTCACCAAAAATGGCAAATATCCCGAATGGTCCAAATGGGCATGCGACAGAAAAATAGAATTTATCTTAGGGATTAA
>PEXL01000010.1 GCA_002779065.1 Candidatus Diapherotrites archaeon CG08_land_8_20_14_0_20_34_12 | reverse complement strand
AGGTATGTTTATTCAAAATATAAAATTAGTGCGACCGTTCACCTGGCAGCCTTTCAGCCAGCCAGTACTCTCGGCCGCTTGGATAGACTATGAGAGAATTCCTCTGCAACTTTAATTCTAAGCATTTGAATAAAGAAGAATTTGACAGCCTGATTATTGGAAATGGATTAGCTGGCTTAGTTTGTGCATACTATGCTTCCAAAAATCCTAAGAAAAGAATAGCGCTAATTACAAAAGAGATAAAAGAAAGATCAACCAGCATGAATGCCCAGGGCGGGATAGCTGTTGCTTTGGGCAAAAATGACTCTTGGGAAAAACACCTTAAGGATACAGTAGTCTGCGGAACCGGATTAACTAATAAAAAAATAGCTAAAATACTTGTCAAAAATGCAATAAAGGATATTAAAGAGTTAATGGCCCTAGGATTAAAATTTGATTCTGATGAAAGGGGATTAGAATTTGGAAAAGAGGGAATGCATTCTGTCAGCAGGATATTGCACATAAACGGGGATGCTACCGGTGCTGGTTTGGTAAGATTTATGGAAAATCTTGTAAACAAACAGAAAAATATCCAAATATTCAAAAAGACATATGCGATCGATATTCTAACTAAAAATAATACTGCTTATGGGATATTAGCAGAGATAAAGGATTATGGAAAAAAGATATTCTATGCCAAGGATATTGTTTTAGCTTCTGGGGGCTATGCTTCAATCTACCAAAATACCACTAATCCAAAAAATTCATTAGGTGATGGGATAGCTATGGCTTATAGAGCAGGAGCAATAATTTCAGATACGGAATTTGTACAGTTTCACCCGACAACAGTAAAAACCAAAGACCGCAATTATCTAATTTCAGAAGCAGTAAGGGGTGAAGGTGCTATTTTAGTAAATGAGAATAATGAAAGATTTATGTTAAAGGAAAGCAGGCTTGGGGAGCTGGCTGGCCGGGATATTGTAAGCAGGGCAGTATTTGACCAAATGCAGAATAAGCATACTGCTTATCTTGATTGCACTGCTTTAGGTAAAGAATTTTTTAAGGAAAGATTTCCTTCAATATTCAATTTTTTAAAAGAACACGGAATAGATCCTTCAAAAGACAAGATAAAAATTGAGCCTGCTGCGCATTACTGCATCGGGGGAATCAAAGTAAATGGAAAAGGCATGACTTCAATTAAAAATTTATATGCCTGTGGTGAATGTTCTTGTTCCGGAATTAATGGAGCTAACAGATTACCAAGCAATTCATTACTAGGGGCAGTTGTTTTTGGCAAAATTGTTGGACAAACAATTGCAAACAAAAAAACTACTGCGATAAAAGCCACGACAGAATATGATAAACTAAAATATTCACAACATGAAGATTATGAATCCAAGATAGATAAAATAGGAAAATTGATGTGGGGCAATGTTGGCATTAAAAAAGATGCTGCCAGGTTAGAAAAAGCATTGAAAGAAATTAGATTGCTTAAAAAAAGACTTAAATCAGACAATTCTTTTGGCTATTTCAAAACAAAGAACATGTTGGCAGTTGCAGAATTAACTACAGCAATGGCTCTTTCAAGAAAAGAAAGCAGGGGAACACATTACAGGACTGATTTCCCGAAAGAATCAAATAAATGGCTGATGCATCAGACTACTAGACTTAACTAAGCAAGCTTATTGTACTATATCCAATAAATACCTTATCATCAAAACTTACATATGGAAACTAAGAAATTGCAGGCAGAAATTCTGAGGCTTAAGAAGGAGAAAAATGCAGTAATTTTATCGCATAATTATCAAATAGCTGAAATTCAGGATGTTGCGGATTTTGTTGGAGACAGCCTAGAACTGGCATTCAAGGCAAAGGAAACTAATGCTGATTTAATTGTTCTCTGCGGGGTAGATTTCATGGCAGAGATTGCTAAAATTGTAAATCCTGCTAAAAAGGTTTTATGGCCAAACAAAAAAGCGAACTGCCCGATGGCAGCGATGTTAAAACCCGAAGATATTACTGAAGCAAGGAAAAAATATCCCAATGCAAAGGTTGTCCTTTATGTTAATTGCTCGGCAGAATGCAAAAAACTGGCAGATTGCTGTTGCACATCAGCAAATGCTGTGAAAATTGTGGATAATATGGATTCGGATATTGTGCTTTTTGGACCGGATAAAAATCTGGCAGAATATGTGGCAGAACAAATAGGCAAAAAGGTAATACCTGTTCCTGCAAACGGTTTTTGTTCAACACACCAGTTTATTACAAAAACAGAGATTGAAATAATGAAGGAAAAATATTCCAATGCTAAAGTAATTGCACATCCTGAATGCACAAAAGAAGTAAGGGATGCAGCAGATTACATTGCAAGCACATCTGGCATGATAAAGGTCGCAAAAGAATCTGATTCAAAAGAATTTATTGTTGCTACAGAGAACGGATTATTACACAGGCTAAGAAAAGAAATTCCTAATAAGAAATTTTATCCTGTAAGTGAAACCGCTATCTGCGGAGCAATGAAAGAGATTAAGTTAGAAGATGTGTATAATGCATTAAAGAATGAGGAATTTGAAGTAAAATTGGATAAAGGGCTTATCGATAAAGCATACAAACCATTAGATTGCATGCTGAAGATAACGCAAATGAAAAAATAAGAAGTGAAAAAGTGAGAATATGTTAACAAAAGAGATGGAAAGAAAACTGATTGAGATTCTTAAGGAGGATATTGGAAAGCAGGATGTTACTTCTGCTCTTGTTCCTGAAAAGAAATGCAAAGCAATTATTAAAATTAATGAAAACTCAATGATTGCAGGCATTGAAGAAATTACTTTCCTGTTTAAAACAAAGGGCTGCAAGGCAAAAGCATTTGTTAAAGATGGGCAATTGGCCAATAAAGGAAAAATAATTATGGAAATTGAAGGCAGAAATAAAACTATTCTGGAAACTGAAAGAACTGCATTAAATATTTTAGGAAGAATGTCTGGAGTGTCAAATATTTGCTATTCAACCAGAAAAAGTTTGCCAGAATTTAAAGGAGAATTGGCTTTAACAAGGAAGACAATGCCCTCTTTTAATTTGTTTGATAAAAAAGCTGCAAAAATTGCAGGGATTAATCCACATAGAACTAATTTGAACAATATGATTCTAATAAAGGAGAATCATTTGGGATTTTTCAAAACAATAACCGAGGCTTTAGTTAAGGCAAAGAAAAATTCAAAGGGCAGAAAGATTGAGATTGAAGTGAAAAACCTGAAAGAGACTTTGGAAGCTGCGAAATCAAAACCAAACAGAATTATGCTTGATAATTTCAAACTGCAGAATGCAAAAAAAACGATTAATGAATTAAGAAGAATCTATAAAGGAGAAATAGAAATTTCTGGCGGAATAAATCTGAAAAATTTGAGAGAATATGCTAAACTTCAGCCTGATTTAATTTCTTTGGGTTTTTTAACAAAAAATGCGAGAACAGTTGATTTCTCCCTAGATATTAAAAAGGGTTAAATAGGCAGATTTTTACATTAATATAAAAACAATTAATTTGGGAGATTTTCCCCTAATTTCTGGTTGTGCATATAACCACATGAAGGGCAAACCCATTGCTGGTAGGTTTCATCATTTATTACCTGGGTTAAACCTTCAACAGACATTTTTCCCTTACATCTTGGGCAATTCATTTTTTGGCCTCTTTTTCCTTATTCTTTTGCAATTTAATCCAATCAATTGCTTTTTTTCCAATATCTGAGCGATACATCATCTTCTCAAATCTTACTTTTTCAACTGCAACGTATGCTCGTTTTATTGATTGTTCAATATCTGCACCCAAAGCAGTAACACTTAACACTCTGCCTCCATTAGTGACAACATCATTCCCAAATTTCTTTGTCCCTGCATGGAATATAAAGGTATTAGGCATTCTTGCGGCAGCATCCAAACCATTAATTTGAATGCCTTTTTCATAATTGCCAGGATAACCGCCTGAAGCAAGCACAACGGCGGTGCAAGCATTTGGAGAAATATCCATTTTCACTTTATTCAAAGTGCCATTTATAGTAGCTTGGAATAATTCAACTAGATTGGTATTTACCCTTGGCAGAATTGCTTGTGTCTCCGGGTCACCAAATCTGCAGTTATATTCAAGCAATTTTGGCTCACCATTATTAATCATTAATCCAGCATATAACACTCCTTTGTATTCAATGCCTTCGCCAATCAAAGCATCGATTGTTTTTTGGATTATTTCCTTATCAATCTTCTGCCTTATTTTTTCACTTACAACTGGTGCTGGAGAATATGCCCCCATCCCTCCTGTGTTCCCTGAAATAGCATGTCTAAAATTCCTTCTTACTAAAACAAACCCTGTTGAAACCGTAACACAACCAATATAACCTTCATAATCCACGACCTTCCGATTATTTTTTCTAATGCTAACTTTTACACGAGGTTTTATTTCTACTGAGTAAATTGGATTTGCCAAATATTTCTTTTTATTAATGGGATTTACCATAGTTTTGCGTTTATCGACAGTAATTATGCTGGAAAACCCGCATTTGATAATTAACTCCTGCAAATCATCAATTAATTGTTTGGAGCTTGTACAAAAACGCATTCTGCCGTGATGAATATCTCCATCACCCATATTAAATGCTTTTAAGAATTCCAATATAAGTTCCGGAGAACTGCCTTTTACATTAGTTGGCACAAATTTATTATAGCAATCACCAAATTGTTTAAGGTAATTTGCCAATTGTACTGAATTTATCCTGAATTTAGCATTTTTTTCATTATAAGAATACCTAAATGGCAGTTTTGAAAGTATATCTTTCATTTCGTTAAAATGGGGTGATTTTTTTATCTGGCATATATAAACTCTGTGTTCTTTATAGGTATTTACAACATAACCTTCAGACAGATAAATACCTAAGAACCTAATCCAATCCAAAAAAGGGATTTTAATTAATTTTCTTTTTCTATTAAATTTGTAATCATATTCAGGAAGTACAAAAAAGGTTGGAGATTTGCCTTTCCAGATTCCTGTTTGAAAAACAAAACATTCATCTTTTATGGCATCTGCTCTTAGGACTATCTTTTTTTTATTCCTTTTCCTCTTCTGAACAAACATACGATGGTTAGGAGTAACCAACAAATCAAGTGCCCTATGTCTAAAATGAATCATCTTTCCTTGGTACATTTTCCAATGAATTTCAACGGGTTGCTCAAATAGGATTTCTTCAGTTTTAGGATTGTATATTGCTACCCGATCTAATTTATTTAAAGCATCGAATGTTTTCCATCCTTTTTCAGTTAAAATTTCAGTATCTGCTGAATAACAATTTGGGCCTTTATCATTATCAAAGACTCTTTTGTGGTCTTGTGCAGAAGGGAATGCTATGAAATTCTGGCCATCACACAAAACAAGATAAGAGGCTTCTTCCCCAACAAGCTTTTCTTCTATCACAATCTTTTTGCCTGCCTTGCTAAAGTCATTATCAACCAGGCATTGTTTGATTGCAGCATGTGCCTGTTCCTTTGTATCTGCAATTATTACCCCTTTTCCCGCAGCCAATCCATCAGCCTTCACAACAACCGGGCCTTTTATTGTATCAACATAATCCAAAGCTTCATTATAATCATTAAATTCTTGGAAAGCCGGGCCAGAAATTTCATATTTTTCACACAACTGCCTTGTAAATGCCTTGCTCCCTTCCAACTGCGCACCTTTTTTTGTCGGGCCAAAACACGCTAATCCTTTTTTATTAAATTCATCAACAATTCCTTCAACCAAGGGGGCTTCAGGCCCAACAATTGTCAAATCAATTTTTTTATCAGAAGCAAAATCTGCTAATTTTTTAATATCTTCAGAACCGATATCCAAATTTTCTGCTAATTGCAAAGTGCCAGCATTTCCAGGGGCACAATAAATTTTTTTCACTAATTTGCTTTGGGAGAGCTTCCAAACAAGTGCATGCTCCCTCCCGCCAGAACCAACAACAAGAATTTTCATATTATAATAAAATCAATAACATTAAACATATTTAACTATTTTGTGGGTCATATTTTGGTAATATGATTAAGGCAGTAATCTTCGATTTGGATAATACTCTTATTGACTTCATGAAAATGAAGAAACTGGCATCTGAGGCTGCTGTCTCAGCAATGATTGATGCTGGCTTAAACATGGAAGAAGAGAAAGCAATTGAAAAGCTGTTTGGGATGTATGAAAAGCACGGCTTTGAAGACCAAACAATATTGGACAAATTCATAAAAGAAAACAATAAAGGCAATCTGGATTACAAAATGTTAGCTGCTGCGGTTGTTGCATACAGAAAGGTAAAATCAGGCTATTTAACGCCATATCCGCATGTTCAGAAAGTGTTGATTAAATTGAAAGAAAGGGGGATAAGATTAGGCATTGTTTCTGATGCACCAATAAAGCAGGCCTGGTTAAGGTTGGCTGAGTTAAGGCTTATGGATTTCTTTGATATTGTGATTGCAGTTGGGGGCACAGGATTTGAGAAACCTAATAAAGCACCATTTGAAAAAGCCATAACTGAATTAAAGATAAAGGCTGAAGAAATTTTGTTTGTTGGAGATAATCCTAATAGAGATATTGTTGGGGCAAAAAGAATGGGGATGAAAACTGCTTTGGCAGAATATGGCCAGGTAAGGAAAGGGAAAGAAAAGGCAGATTATATTTTGAAGGATATTATTGATTTGCTGGATGTTGTAAAATAAAAAACTAAAAGCAATTTAGCATATTAATTTATTGAATAACTTGAGGTAAGCTTTGCTTCAGTATTTGGGGTATACTCTGCCTGCAATCGTTGTTTTAATTCTGATCTTTTACTAGTAACAAACGCTTTCTCTAGCCTTGCATTAAGAATAAGCCTCCCTTTTTCTGTTTTTCTTATGAATACTGAGTCGTCTGTTACTTTTACTTCAAGCCAAGGCCTTCTTAGAAGACTTTCAAGAACACTTGGTTCTAAAGATGCAGAAACACCATTTAACCTTATTTCACCAATTTTTACCGCCTGTAAAACTCCTCCTTTCCTTAATGAATTAACCATATTTTCTATTGCTTTTAATTTATCTGTCATATATGTTAGGCTAAAATCTGAAATAACTACATCATAAAAATTTTCAGACAATCTTTCAGTTACCAAATCAAAAGCCCTTACATTATTGCGGGGATTTGCTACCACATCAACCCCATGATATTCAATCTTTTTTCTAATTAGGTTTTCATAATTATCTGTACCCCGAAGTTCTTGCAGTTCAATTTTTGTTTTTATTTGAAATCCTAGCTCACCAGTACCTGCACCGGCATCTAAAACTCTAACCTTATTTCTAGGGCTTCCATTAATTAGGTCTTCAACTGACTGCAATTTAAAATCCCTAAAATCGTGATTATAATCAGCTAACCCTCTACTGCGGTTATAGCCTACTGCTAACCCTCTTCCACCTTCTGTTCTTTCATGTATTAAGCGAGCAACTCCTGGAGTAACATGATCTAAAGAAAGCCTGGCAAGCCTACTTCTCCTAATTGAAGAATGTCTTTCTGCCCTTGTTTTAAACCTTCTTAATGTTTCAAGTTCTTGAGATAAAGTAGGAGTTCTTCTTCCTTTATACCTTCTTCCAACAAATACTGTAGGCATACTATCCTTTATGAAGAACCTGCTTAAAAAACTTATTTAATCTTAGACAATTTCATCGGGCATAAATCAGCGCACATTGTGCAGGAATCAAACGAAGATTTTTTGCTACAATATATTTCACGGGCTTTTTCACCATCAAGCAAAAGTTCAAACTGTTTTTTCCAATTCAAATCAAACCTTGCTTTTGAAACCTCATTATCCCTTTTTGCTAAATGTTTAAATCTTGTCAGATTGACTGCATGCGCTGCTATTTTTGTTGCAACAGTGCCTGCCCTTACATCCTCTATGCTTGGCAAACCTAAATGTTCAGAAGGGGTAACATAACAAAGGAAATCAGCGCCATTCATTGCAGCTATTGCCCCCCCTATTGCTGCTGTAATGTGATCATAGCCCGCTCCAATATCAGTAACAAGAGGGCCTAATACATAGAAAGGGGCATTATGGCAGTATTTCTTCTCCATCTTCATCTGTTCTGCAATCTTGTTAATTGGAACATGCCCTGGCCCTTCAACAATGCATTGAACATTATTCTTGTGGGCAATTTCCACAAGCTTTCCTAATGTTTTTAATTCAGCTATTTGGAAATAATCACCAGCATCATTTAATGAGCCAGGCCTTAATGCATCTCCTAAACTTAAAACAACATCAAATTCATTTGCAGTTTTAAGGATTTCAGAGAAATTGGAATAAAGAGGATTCTCTTTGTCATTGTGCAACATCCATTGATATAACAAAGCTCCGCCCCTACTTACAATTCCTGCCAAACGGCCTTTTTTTGAATATTTTTCAGCAACATTTTTTGTGATGCCAGCATGCACAGTAATAAAATCAATGCCTAATTCCATATGTGAAAGAAAGACATCAATAATTTCATCTTCTGTTGCATCCAAAAAGGATTTTTTCTGGCAGATGTCATAAATTGGAACCGTGCCTAAAGGAACAGGAATTTTGTCTAAAAGATGCTTTCGCATTTCTTTCAAATTTCCTGCTGTAGATAAATCCATTATAGTATCTGAGCCATATTTTACTGCAATTTTGGCTTTTTCAAATTCCTCTTCTGCATCATTAAATGCTTTTGAGGTTCCTATGTTGGCATTTATTTTCACAGAAACTAATGAACCAATTGCTTT
>PEXL01000038.1:24966-25466 GCA_002779065.1 Candidatus Diapherotrites archaeon CG08_land_8_20_14_0_20_34_12 | reverse complement strand
GTAAATCTTGGAGATGAAATAGACCAAGCATTGGTTACAATCCCAGTAAAGGGAATAACCTCAGTTAGTGATAAAGAAAATATGTTGAAGTTACTTACCTATGTTGCAGCATCTCCAAATTTAAATGATTATAATATGATATTAGAAATAAAATCTGTTGAAAGTAGTCCTCAGCCGGAATTTTCAGGTTTTGATTATGTAATGACCCAATACCAAAGCATGGCTCTGCCTATTGCAGTGCGAATAAGTGGAGATGCAAAATATGAGTTGAGCACAAAAGGCAATTTGGAGTTTACAAAAGGTAATGAACTATGGCATGCATTTTATGCCAAGGATTGCATGGAGACAAAGGATTTATCTGCAACAAAAGAGGAAGGGAAGAACATTTGGGGAGTTAATTTAAAAGAGGAAGGGAAGAGCATTTTGGGAGTTAATTTAAAAAAGAATGCAGCATACGGCTTTGTTTTATATTCCCCATACTTTTTAGGAAATACAAATAT
>PEXL01000038.1:0-24937 GCA_002779065.1 Candidatus Diapherotrites archaeon CG08_land_8_20_14_0_20_34_12 | reverse complement strand
CATCTAGTGGAACAGGCCTGACAATATTTAAGACTCCTTATATGGGTGAGATTGGAATTTCAGCATTAGGTGCTGAGAATCAATTCGGGTTTAAACAAAGCAACACAGCCAGAACCTTAGATGAAGCAGTTACGGCAGTAAGGGAAGGAAGGGCCTGCATACAAAAAGATGCTTCAGGTGATGAAAGGATTATCTGGAATGAGAACGCATTATTAAAGCAGCTTTATTATGTGGTTTATCCGACAATGATAGTTGGTTTTGCTAATTATGTCCAGTGCTTTAATTTTAACCAGTAACTCTTTAAGATATTAATTACAAGCTGCATTTTTCTCCTCAGTAAAGAGAAAAGAAAGGCCATTCAGCGGAAATCTACTCTTCAGAAAGCTTATTCTATTGATATAAAACACTTAGTTTATGAAAGTTTTTGTAGATACCAATATTTTTTAAGATTATTATCTTGACCGGAAAGATAATATTAGGCCACTTGGAGAATTTGCATTTAATTTCATAAATGAGTCGATTAAATGCAAATATGATGTGCTAATTTGTGAAATCTCAATTATTGAGCTTAAGAATTATTTAGGGCTAGATAGAAAACAGGTTTTTGACAGAATTTTAAAGGCCCTTATAGAAAAAGATAAGCTTACTGTTTTGGATTATTCAGAAAACCAATTTAAGGAATCGCTGCATTTTAGCAAGAAGTATGGAATACCTAAAGCAGATGCATTGTTTGCAATATTAGCTAGGGATAATAATGCTATTTTGCTGACTCGCGATTATCATTTTGAAATTTTTAATAAAATCATAAAGATTTCAAAACCAGAAGAACTGTGATATCTCACAAGAGCTTTTTGGATTTAGCTGATTCTATAAATGCATTTTCCCTGATTTTTTCAAATTCATTAGTGCTTAATTCCTTTATGCCCTCTCTTCTGCCTTTGCCATAATTTGATTTTGCAGTCAAAAGTGCTTTTTTTGTTTTATAATAATCAACAGATTTTCTTAATGAATCTTTAATAAATTCACTGCGATTGCTAAAAAAGTTGTCTTTTGATAGTGAATCCATTTCTTTTAACATGTTTTGGTTTAATCTTAAGCTAATCAGTTTTTCCATATATCATTTGTAATACAAATGATATTTAAAGGTATTTGTTTCTATTTTTTTGTCATTTTCATTAAACGCAATAGTTATCATTTTTGATAACTATTGCACATATATTTATAAATGGTTTTATTTAGTATTCTAATATGGTAAATGCTATTAAGTTACTTAAAGAACTTGATGTTTATCCGGTATTTGATGTGAACATAGTTTCAGCATTAACTGGCAAAAGTACACAATATTCCAAGCTTCTGCTTAATAGGCTGAAAAATAAAAAATACATATCTCATTTAGGGAGAAATAAATATACTGTAAGAACAGATCCTTTTGTTTTTGCTAGCCGAATTTATTGGCCTTCTTATATCTCCACTTGGAGTGCTATTCGATATTATAATATAAGCGAACATCTTCCACAAACAATAGATGTTGTAACTGCAAGAAGGCCAAGAAAAAAAACAATAAAATTTATGAATTCAACAATTAATTTTGTGAGCGTAAAGCCAAAAGTTATGTTTGCATATAAGAAAATCACCAGTGAAGGATCGGAACTTTTTATTGCAGAATTGGAAAAAGCAATTGCTGACGGGGTAGCATTTAAGAGAATTTCAATGCCTGAAGCAATAGATTTATGTAGGAATAAAAAGGTTGATTCAAATAAAGTAAAGCGTTATTTGTCCATTATTGGAAATAGGTCTCTTAAGCAGAAAATTGATATTTTATTTAAGGAATTGGTCGATTAATATGATTGCCAAAAATCAGTTAGCAAAACTAGCAGAAGCAAAAAAATTGACATTAAAAAATGCAGAAAAAGATTATTTGCAAGAACTTATCTTGTTTAATTTGTATAGGGAAGTAGGCAATAAGCTAGTATTTAAAGGAGGTACAGCACTTTACAAAACCCAAGGATTGAATAGGTTTAGTGAGGATTTGGATTTTACCCAAATGGCAAGACGGTTGGATATCCAATCTATCCTATTGAAGATATTGAGATCTTTGACCTTTTTGGGGATAGAAGGTAAAATTAAAGAATTCAAAGAATTTTCGAATGAATTGAATGTACGATTAACATTTAAGGGGCCATTATATACCGGTAATCCGAATAGTTTAGCTTTTATCTCTTTAAATATTAGCAAGAGGGAAAGAGTTTTATCTGATGTAGATAAAGTGTTGATTGTAACGAATTATCCAGAGATTGTTTCATTTGAGGTATTTACTATGAATTGTGAGGAGATTTTAGCAGAGAAGATCCGTGCAATATTAAGTAGGGATAAGGCAAGGGATGTTTATGATCTGTGGTTTTTGTTGAAAAAAGGAGTAAAATTGAATCAGAACCTCATTTTGAGAAAGCTTAAGAAAAAGGATATTGAATTTACTACAAAGTTACTCTTTAAAGAAATTGATTTAAAGAAACAACAATGGAATGCCGATTTAAAGCCGTTTATAATAGGGGAACTCCCAAAATTTGAATCGGTTTTCATAGAGCTTAGGCAAAAGTTGTCTTTTTCTTAAATCATTCTGCCCAATGCCATAATCTTGGGCAATAAATTATCTGAATTAATTGCATCTGATTTATTCTGAGCAATCTATCAAGTAGATTTTTATTAATTGTGCCTTATTTCTTCAGCAAATTCTTCTCAATTAGATTCTTTATTTTTTCAGCTTCAAAACCCAATTTTATCACTTGAGTATTGCCCCTAATTCCTTTACCTGATGCGGTTGTTGTTATTAGGCCATACATTTCCAATTCATTGATATATTCCCTATACCATCTGCTTGATACTGCCTCTTCCTTAAATATTTTGGCTATTTCTGAATAGCAATCATAAACCTCGCCAGATAATAAAATGTTTTCTTCAGAATTACTGCCAATTCTTCTTACTCCTTTTTTCTCGGATGTTAGTTTTGCAATAGAATAAAGAACAAGCTGCTGCTGTTCTGGCAGGGTAGAAATCATATCATACATTATTTCCTCTTCAACCTTGCTTTTTGCCTTTTTTACCTCAACATCAGTTACTTTGTTAGATTTTTCTTTCTCGGCCAATTCCCCTGCCCTTAAAAGCAGCATAACTGCAGTCCTTGCATCCCCGGATTCCTGTGCTGCGATTGCTGCTGCAAGATTTATTGCAGACTCATCAACAGTATTTTCATAGAATGCTTCCTTTACTCTCTGCTCCAAAATTGCTTTCAATTCATTTGCATTATACGGGGGAAACAGAAGCTCTTTCTCACAAAGGGAACTTTTACTTCTCGGATCCAAGCGTTCCTTAAATGTCAATTTATTGCTTATTCCAATAATGCTAATGCCTGATTTTTTCAATTCATCATTTGTCCTTACCAAAGAATAAATTAATTCATCCAAATCCTTTATTTTGTCAACTTCATCAAGAACAACAATTAATTGTGTTGAATTATTTTCCAAAAATTCAGTCATTTTTTCATAAATAAAAGTAGAGCTATACCCCAAATAATCCTGTTCAGTATAAAATTTCTTTACTATATGCCCTATCACCTTGTATTTGCTGTTGTAATTTCTGCAGTTCAGGTAAACATCACGTACAGGGGCTTTTGCTTCATTTTTATATTCCAAAAGCTGATTTAGGACATATTTTGCAGTGCTTGTTTTTCCTGTTCCTGTTTTTCCATAAATAAAAACATTATCAGCTTTTTTCCCCTTTATTGTTACCCCTAATGAATCAACAAGTTCATCAATCTGTTTTTTTCTGAAAAGAATTTTTTCAGGGATATAATGCGGGCCAATTACATCCCGGTTTTTGAATATTTTTGATTTATTTTCAATGCCCTTAAAAAGATTTTCTGACATGTTTCCACTTTTTTAGAAATAGCAACTGAGTGTATATACCCTACTGTGGCAGGTAAGAATTAAAAAAGTGATTATGCTTGCCAGAATGAGCGCAAATTACGAATAATGGCACAATAATTGCATTGTTGCATCTATGGGTGTTTTCAATAGTTTTATAAACATTTTAAAGATAATTTATAAAATGGACGGAAATGATTTGATAAGGATTGGCTCAGAAACAGCTAAAGGCGGTTTTGCTAATGAAAGAGCCATAGCTGAAAAGTTTAACAATTGGGAACAAGATAAGAAAGCTAAAAAATGGCTTACAATAATGGGTTATACCTTAAAAGAAATAGAAAAAGTTGAAGCTGTTATTTTACATGGTTATAAAACAGATGTTCAAATAAAATTTACATGGTTATAAAACAGATGTTCAAATAAAAGTTACAATTACTCTTAAAGATGCTATTTCAGTTCAAAATTTGTCAATAAAGAAAGCAAATAATAATGCAGATTATAACCAAGTAGACAAAAGATGGGTAAGAAATTATGTTGAAATGTGGGGTATTCCAGAAAATATTGTTAATCTTTTAGAGATTTTTTGCGGCAAAATTTCTCCAAAACAATTATTAGAAGAGGGAAAGATAACCAAACAGAAATATGAAAGTTTGCGAGATAAAAGAAGATTTTTTATGGATGAATTTGAGAATAAAGATAAAAAGTTGTTGATAGATTTTTTCAAGAAAAATAAATTATTGATTATTACTGATATATTAAAGGGTAGAGAACAATTTGCGGCTGATTGGATGTTAGTAACCAAATACGATAGAAGAAAAGATGAGACATCATGGGTTTTAGCGGATATAAACAAAGCTATGAGTATTTTTGGAGAAGGTGAAGTTAGGGTAAGCCCAAGAGGCAGTATATTTATTGGTAGAATAACTTTACAAAGAAAGGGCGGAGATGGTGGCAGAGAAACAGGAGATATGTTGCAGTTTAAAATAAGACCTTGTGATTTATTTAGATATTAATGCTTTCACTTTTTCATTAAGACTTCAAATTTTATATCATTTGTTAATTTGCTTTGTTTCATTCCGACTTTTTCTTCTATGATTTTAAGAAATTCTGGATTAATATCTATCCCAACAGAATTTCTACCTAAATCTAAAGCGGCTTTTGTTGTTGAGCCACTACCTACAAAAGGATCAAGAACAAAATCACCAACAAATGTAAACATTTTGATAAATCTTGCTGGCAATTCTATGGGATAAGCCGCTGCATGCTTATCATTTACACCATTAATATCCCATATTGCATCTCTAAATTGTCTAAATTCTTCTAATGTAACTTTTGATTTTTCTTTAATGTCTTGAGGCACTTCTCTTTTTCCGACTTTTCTAAAAACCTGAATTGGCTCAACTGCTGAAGAAATCATAAAGTTTGATGGATAAGGATAACTGCCAAATAAAACTGCGCCACTTCTTGATGTCGTTTTTCTCCAATAAACTGTCCCCATAAATCTTAATTCTTTAAAATTATCTAATTGTTTCCACAATAAGTAAGATAAGTTTGCGGTTGTTCTTCTATTCTCATTTGGTTCTGAATAATAAATATTCCCAATATTCAGAGCTATCTTTCCATCTGGCATTAATGTTCTTACAACTTCTTTCCAAATTTCATTTAATTTATCAAGATATTCTTGTAAAGTATCGTTTAGGCCAATTTGATTAGGATGCCCATAGTCTCTAACATTCCAATATGGTGGAGAAGTTACCATTAATTGAAAAGTGTTATCTGGGAATGTCTTTAACACTTTTGCACTATCTCCGAAGATTATTTTATGTGTTGTTTTCATTTTATCACATTACTTTTTGTTATTTAATAGTTTATCCCAATAAGGTGATTTACATTTTGGGCATACTATCGGAGCTTCTTCTGTTCTTGTTATCCATTCATGCTTACATCTTCCGCATTTACACTCGTAAACCCTAATTTCTTTTTTACTCATAATTATCTAATTGACTTAATACTTTAAATACTTTACTATGGTAATAGAGCATAACCGTTTTTTATTTAATCCAGTACCCAACAACGTAACAATGCACATAATACAGTTAATATTTAAAGCATATATGCGCCAGAATAAATAACAAACATACTTTTAAGGAGGGGTGATTAGTTTGGCTTTTTTAGAAAAACTCATGAAAAGAGACGATGACTTGGACATTCAAGACTTTTTGAATAATTTGGATGTGGAAAAGGAAGCAATTGCAGAGGATGCAGATGCTTTAGTAAAGTCAATGACTTTGACTGATGAGGCAGATTGTCAGGTAGTAGTAAAGGAGATAAAGGACGGAAATCTTGTTTTATTAAACATCGAAGGATTAGTAAAGAGAAATGCCATGAAGTTAAAGGAATTGGTTACTTTGATAAGATCCGGGGTTCAGTCCATAGATGGGGATGTTGCAAGAATATCCCAGGATAAGATTTTGGTAACTCCAAGCAAGGTTAAGATTGTTAAAAGAAGGGCAGCTTAATCTTAGCTTCCTTTATTTTTTACAATTTTGCATTGCATATTTATTTATTGTCTTTATTATGCCAAAATTAAGTAGTCCAATAATTGCTCCAGTAATTTCTTCAGCTGATTTGGAAGAAAAGTTAAAGCCAATAATTAGTTTGAAGAACTGGGGCGCTTTTTCTATACTTTCAAAAAAACTAATCTTAACCCCGGTTTATTCCTTCTCTTATGAAGCATTTAAGGAAGAAGAACAGAAAGGGCATAAGATTGTTACCGCTTCTTTTAAAGGAAAAGCATTTTTTAATGCACATACATCAAAATTTGAATTAGATAAAACAATTAATTTAAGCAAAGCAAGCGATGATCTGCCGAAAGATATTCCTTTTGAGATTTTGGAAGCGCATACTGACAATTCACATATTGATAAAATTCTTGCGTTAAATCTTTCAAAAGAATTAAAGGTTCAGAAGGAAAATATAATTGTTTCAAATTTAAAAAGTGCCTATCTTTCAGAATTAATTGCTACTATCTCTGTTGATGGTGCCCAGCATACAATAAAAGTAGATTCTTTAACAGGAACTATTTCAGAAAATATTCCAACAAGGGAGAAAACATTTTCTGAATTAGCAAAGGAAACTGTTTCAGAATTGAAAGAACCTAAAGCTTGGGCTGATTATTCTAAATCAATTATCAAAGATACGTATAAAGGGGAATCTTTCAAAGGAATTAATCCATTATATTTTCAATTAGGCCTTTTGCTTCTAATTTTCATAATTTTGATATGGGTTGCATTATTGAAATAGTCATTTTTAGGCAAAATCTGCTGATTTTGCAACAGTAAAAAATCCAAAGATTTTTCACTTTTTATAGATATTATCATGATGATCAAAGTCAATAAATAGAATAAATTTATTTTGTTTATCAACTCTAAAAATTAGTACAAAACTTTTATCAATGTGAACTCTTTTTCTATCGCTTAGATCATATCTTAGATTTTTATAATGTTCAATTGTGAGCTCATCACAATTTATTATCTCTTTTATTTTTTTATATATTATCTCTGCCCGTATTTTATCCTTCTTCAACAGTTTTTCAATTATGCTTTTCAATTTGTCAGAAATAGAATATTGGAAAGTCATTGATTCACTTTCCAAACAGTTTGTCTAGTTCCTTATCCTTCATTGTTTTATGCCCATATTTCTCAAAATGTTTTTCTTCTATGCTTAGCATTTTTTTAACATACTCTTCGTTTACTTTAGGCTCTACTTCTGCTTTACCATATATCTGAATGAATTTAGCAATAGCTTCACTTTTATCCTTTAGGTCGTATTTGGCTTTTATAACATTTAATACCCTATTAGAATAATCATCTATCTCAATTCTAGCATATACCATTTAATACCACCATATACATTCCATATACATCTGATATGCACATCTTTATTTAAATATGTTGTTCGGGTTAGAGGAAATCAATTAGGCTTTTTTGTGCTGGCTTATCATGCCTAAATACAGAATTAATTTCTTTTTCCACCAAATCCATTCGTTGTTTTAAATAATCGCTTAGGGCATATTTTGCAATAATCCTTTTTGCTATATCCACATATTTAATCACAGAGCCCTCAGAGATTGTTAATATTAAATTTCCATTACTGCACTGAGCGCATTTTCCCGAAAGAGGTATCCTCCTGTATTTTGCATTACAGCTTGTGCATCTTACTTTTTGCCTGCTAAATGATCTAATATTGCCAATGCAATCTGGCAGGAAATGGCTTACCAAGACACGTTCAATTGAATCCTTTGTTTCTACTGCCCTTATTTTGCTTTGTAATTCAATCTGTTTGTTTATCTTGTCTTCCATTGTTTTCAATTGCACATACCTTGATTTTGAAGGGCCATCATCAAACCTTGTTGCATTATGCGAAAATTTAAAT
Organism: Candidatus Diapherotrites archaeon CG08_land_8_20_14_0_20_34_12; assembly: GCA_002779065.1. Taxonomy (GTDB): domain Archaea; phylum Iainarchaeota; class Iainarchaeia; order Iainarchaeales; family 0-14-0-20-34-12; genus 0-14-0-20-34-12. Next base: position 16,583 of record PEXL01000038.1, on the reverse strand, counting down.
CCAGAATATTGTTTTACTGTTCCTAATCTGTTTTGCACTGTTTCAATTCCTTCAACATCTGGAGGGCACATCTGTAATGTTTTTTCATAGAAATCTAAAGGATATTTATCAGTAACTTCCAGATTGTATACTTCATCATCTATCTCTAACGGATTTATGATCGCAGTATATACTAAAGGGGCATCCATTCTTCCCCCCCTAGTTTCTGGAAGGTAATGGTTTGAGAAATTCAACAAAGCATCAATAATTAACGTAATTGAATCCTGCTCCCCATCACAACGTGGTTGTAAAATACCATTACCCCATAATATAATTTTTTCTAAAATATTTTTTCCTTCAATTTCAATACAATAGGAAGGTACTGTTTCTTCTATTTTTTTAACAGAAACAATCTTGTCTGTGTAACAATCGCCTATTTTCTTTTTGGCTTTTTTTTCTTTCAATGCCTTGGTTAGTATGCGATCATTTATTCTTATCTGTCTTGCTTCTTTTATTTTTATTTTATTATTTGGGTTTAAAAAAGCAAATCTGTGTTCCGGCGTCATAATGAATGTTTTATTTGAAGATGTCTTTATTTTAACCCAGTATTTTGGAGCGGGATTTTTTAAAAAATATTTGATTTTTTTCTTTTCTAACCTATAATTTGTAGGATTTAATGCATAGACCGAAAGTGGTTCTATGTTCTCAATATAGTAATTTATTATGTGCCTATTTTGCATTGATGATTTTTTTATTGCTCTCTCAACAACATTTTTTATTTTTTTTATTTCTTTCTTCTTTGTCGTTTCATTATAAATAACAATTTTGGTATTGGGGTGAACGCAGTTCCTTCTTTTAGCCTGGTGGAAATAAGGATGGGCAAAGCAGCCCCTTGATTTATTATACCCTAAAATTCTGCCAACAACTGCAGCAGAGGTGTGCGGAGCTAATGCCAGAATCAAGTGCCCAATTAAATCTTCTTTTGTTTGCGCCTTGTAATAAGGTTCTTTATGGTATAATCTTTCCAGTTCCTCGTCCAAAAAATTTGCTAATGCTAATAAATGAGAACCCGCATCTTCGCAAATTACTATGTCTTGCGGCATTAATTCAATTATTTGGTCCTCATTTACTACTTCATTTCCTAAATAATCTTTCAAATAGCCTAATTCGTGCAATTTTGAAATGCTTACATTTATTTCTTTTGGTTTGAAATGAGTTAATGTGTTATTTATCATTTCATACCTGACTGTTCCGTCCCTGAAAATGTGTAAATTATACTTAGCTCGAAGTATTGCTTTTTCAAGCGGTTCTGCTGTTCTTGTTTTATTCATTACTCCCCTAACGCCTTTTACTATTGTGGGCATTTTTATTTTCAGATTCTCAGTAGCTTTTCTTAATTCAGTGTCAATCTCAAGTATTTTTGAAGTATAACCCACACTAGAATCTTTTTTACACGCATTGCATCTTTCATTTAAGGTTTCCCTGCCGCAATGTTTGCATTTGTAAACTTCAACAGTTCTTACCTTACAATCTTCACAAAGATAATGGTGGCTCTCTTTTTTGCATTTTGGGCATCTTTTAATTGCTATATCAATAGTAATCCTTCCTTTCTCCGCAGCTTTATTGATGCTTCTGGTGCTTCCACCATAATTCCCAATAGGGAATAACCCATGCGGATTGCCTTTCATTTCCCTGGGGCAGCTAGATTCAGGCCTGCCCATCCTAGCACCAATAAATGTTCCTGCTTTATCCCTTATTTTTATTGGGCTTATTGCATTTATTATCTGTAAAGCATCTTCTTTTTCTTCAAGTGCAGCATAATCTATGCGCGCATCAGAATAACCCAATGTTTTTAGGAAAGGGTATGCATAATTTTCTTCAATCAAAATTTTATTTTCCCTTAATTTATGTTCAAGCAGTATTTTTTCTAAAATATTTTTTATTTTAACATCATTTGGCAGTAATGCACCAAGAATCCTATTGCCTTCTTTCACAAGCTCAGCATTTTTAACTGCCTTTATTAAATCAATTGTTTCATTTTTGCTCATCAAGGAATAATATGCGATGAAATCAGGATGCAGGGGAATAGAAAATTTTTCACTTAATTCAATTGCTTTATGGTAGCCAATATTTTCAAGATCAATCTTTAAAGAATCAAGCTCTTCTTTTGGAATATTCTTATTTGCTTCCTGAATCCACCATTCTTTGCAATAGCCTGCTGGCAGTAATGGATGGGCTAATTTTCTAAAATCACCGTAACATACAAGGATATCCCCCAAGGAAAGAATTTCATAAATTTCATTCACAATTTTTTTTGCTTCACCCGAACTTTTTAATTGTACAACATCAGCATTTTTCAGCTTTACAAAAGGGCCTTCAAGTGAGTCGCAGGCATAAACACAGGTAGCTTTCCCGGGTTTTTCATTCTTCAATTGCGTTCCTATGGCGATGAACTCATCCAAAACATACATTGTTGCCGGATGGATTGTTGTACTCATTATGCCACCGGTCCTTGATCTCCCGTACCTTAACCTGAAACCGCCGGGAGCAGAAGGATAGGAAAATATTGGCCTGCCTGCAGCCAATCCTTCCAAATATTTCCAATTAGCTTGGCTGCTTGATTTTCCATCAGCATGCTTTCCTACTTTAATTATGCCTTCGAGCCAGCTCCAGTCCAAATTTAGCATTTTTGAATAAGTAAGAATCTTTTTTGCTTTCAAGGCAATTCCTTCACTAATTACCAAACAAGCCCCTCCCCTGATTCTGTTTGAAGGAATTCTTTCTAAATCCCTGTGCACCTCAACCTCTTTTTCTTCAGTCGGTTCACCATTTATGCATACCGGGCATCCCCTAATTATTCTTCTTACCTCTTCAGGCTTCAATTTGTATTGCCTGCTTACAATATTTTCATATAACTGTGTTTCTTCAGCATATCTCTCAATCTCCTCTTCTGTTGGCTTATATATGTCAAGCCCCAAAATTTTTCTTCCATAATCCCCAAGGATTAATGGGAATACTGCTGATGTTCCACCTGCTGCCCTAATCGGCCCGGCATAATAAATATCAACATAGCTTGTGCCATCAAAGTTTTTGCTTATTGTTACTTTTGGCACCCCCTCAATCGGTGCAATTACCACCCCTTCTGTATTTAACATTAATGAAGTTTTAATCGCTAGTTCCAATCTTTTTGATCTGTCAGCCACATTTCCAAGTTTTCCTTCAAGGATTTCTTCAAATATTCTAAAAATTACTTTTATCCTGTTGCCTTTTAATTCTTCAAACAATGTTCTGTATCTGCTTGCCAATCCTTCAAGTTTTATAATTCTCTCAGTTCTTTCAGCCAAGTCCAATGCCGGATGTGTTTCTGCTTCCGGTTCAGGATCTATGCCAATTTTTTTGGCATCATTTGCCAAAGCCTGAATCCCATTTACTTGGTTAAGTATCTTTGAATAATATTCTTTAATATGGGATTCAGCAATTATTTCCTGCATTTTATTTCCTCTTCAAAATAAATATTTTAAGCATTAAATTTCATTTAGATTTACCTGTTCTAATTTTCTTGTTTTTAAATTAATGACCGAAACAATTCCTGGGGTAGGAATATGCCCTAATCCAAACTGATATGCTGTTTGCGCCTGGAAAGTGCTGTTATTTACTACAGTTATTCCCCTATATGTGTCAATATCAAACCTGTGATGTTCGCCCATAAATACAATATCTGGTTCTTCCCTCATTAACATATAATCCTTGCTTTCAGGGACATAAGGCCTTGATAAACCATAGCCGCACATCAAGTCCCTTCTTTTTAATAAAGAAGCCATTCCTTTTGCAGGTTTAGATGCATTAAGGTAGCTTATTTGTGAAAATAAATCGTGCAATGCAGGCCCATGGTAAAGCAGTATCTTTAACCCCTCAATAGCCACCCAGCCAGGTGAGCTTAAGAAATGGATATTCTTCTTTTTAGCAAGTTCTGGAACCATTTCTTCAGGAATTTGAGGCTGGGGATCCGCCCATCGCACAGCATCATGCTGCCCGGGTATAATAAAAATTTCAATATATTCCGGAATTTGCAAAATTAATTCGCTGAATAATTCATACTGTTTTGAAATGCTTTTTATTGCTAGTTCATCAAATTGGCTAGGATAAATGCCTATTCCATCAACATTGTCGCCGGTAATCACAAGGTATTTTACTTTTTCAGCTAATTTTGAAGATTCTCCGGCTTTTCTATTTATCCATTTCAAAAAATTCTCAAAGGTTTTTTCCTGGAATAATTTGCTTCCAATATGCATATCTGAGATTCCCGCAATGCTAACATCTTTAGCAATAGTTCTCTCGCCCTTTATCTGCACATCAGGGAAAAGGATTGCCTTTACAATAATTAAGTCATTGCTTAATTTTGTCCCCTTTATTGCAATTACACTGTCAGGAATTGCCAATTCAGCTTCCCTTAACAATGCCTCATCCTTTTTCATTACCAAGCCGATGCATTTCCCCTCAAAATCCTCTAATTCCATTGCAAGATGCCCATTTTTAGAAGTCCATTTTTTTGAGACCATTCCAATAACATCAACATCTGTTTTGTTAGGGATTGTTTTCAAGCGAGAAGTCTCTTTTGCATTTATCTGGTGTTTTCTTAACAAGCTATCCAAGAATTTAAACTTGTCTTGGAAATAAACCAAAAAATCATCAATCTTTCCTTTCGAGAAACTGTCCTTGTTTATGTTGTATTCCTCAAGGATTTTGTAATTAGCCTGAATGTTTTTTGCTTCAGCATTCCAAGATTTTTTTATTTCAACATTTAACGGTTCTTTATGTTTTATTTTTTTATTCTTTTCAACAAAAATAGCATCAATTACAAAAGCATTTTCTAATTTTGCCTTATCAATAATTTCTTTCCATTCTTCGAGATTTTTAAGCAGATCTAATGCATCTTTGTTTACAAGCACTTTTTTATCATTAGAATATGCCAAAATATCTTCCAAAATCCCACCAGTAATTGAATAGTAAGCAGTAAATCAATATGAACCAAAACATATATAGTTCTGATCTTGATTGGTTTAGATTATGTATATATTAATTGAATTAAACAATTAACATTTTAAAAATAAGATTTATTTTAATTCTTCCTTTATTCTTTCCATTTCACTTATAATTTCCCAGATGGATGTTCTGGTATAAGCAGGCATATTGATATTGTTGCTTATATCATCCAAGGCATAGATGGCGCTTGAAAAATCTTCACTAGCTGGCTTTTCCGAACTTATCTTGCTTTTTACATTTTCTATTATTGCTCTTATATTTTTAGGTATGCCCCGATCTTTCAATACCTCTTCAATCATTGATTTAAGGCTTTCAATTTGTTGAGTCAAATCTTTAGTCATATTACCACCCGAGTAAAAAGCAAATCGTTATGCGTCTGTACCTTAATTAACTTAATAGTTAGCTTTTTTATTGTTTGCTTATACCATATGTTAATTAAAAAACCAAAAATAAGCGGATTTTTAGGGTCCTTTCTGTTAGTTGATAGCATGTCTGAAAAGAAATCAATTCTGCCAAATATTTACAAAGGCAATTACTGGAAATATTCAATAATTCCAACAATTTTATTTTTTGTATTTCTATTTATGGCATTGGTTTACCCCGGGATTCCTCAAGGTATTGACCTAAAAGGAGGAAATATGCTTTTGATAAAAACAGCAAAAGCACATGATGCTAAAACTATTGAAGCAGCTTTAACAAGCAAGTTTGAGCTTGAAGATATTTCAGTTACAACAATTACCTCCCCAACAAGCCCTGGTGTAATGATTCAATTCAGCAAGAATAAATTCTTTTTTGATAATGATCTTATTTACAAAGAAGGGGCTGTTTTATTAAAAGCAGGAGATGAGGCTGGGGCAATATCTAAATTTGAAACAGTTTTAACGGCATTATCCAGCAAAATTTCTATTGATAATAAACCAAAAACAGCACAAGACTTGCAGGAATTTACTGCCCTAAAAATTGATGAAGCAAAACAGGTATTCTATAATGATGTTCAAGAATTTATGAGAGCACAATTGAATGAGGCTAATTTAGCATTTCAGATAAAGGAGGTTGCACCAACGATTGGCGCCATTTTTTGGGACAATGCTTTGTTCGTTGCATTTATTGCACTTATTTGTATTTTTATTGTAATTTTCTTATTCTTTAGGGAATTAATTCCAACATTGGCAATTGTGCAAGCAGCTACTTTTGATGTCGCAACAGCTTTGGGCGGAATGGCTTTATTTGGCATTCCATTAGGCATTGCCACAATTCCAGCGTTGCTTATGATCGTTGGTTATTCAATCGATACTGATATTTTGCTTACCACGAGGATTTTGAAACATAGGGAATTGAATGCAAGGGATCAAGCGTATAAGAGCATGGCAACAGGTTTAACCATGACAGGGACAGCAATAGCTGCTGCATTTATTATGTGTATTTTATCTTATTTCTTCCAGATGTTTGCCATCTTTGATATTGCTTTTGTTTTATTCTTCGGGCTTATTGGCGACCTAATTTCAACCTGGTTGATGAACGCCCAAATCTTAATTTGGTATGCTGAAAGAACAATTAATAAAGTGAGAAAATGAATTCTTTGTTTAAAAGTTATAAACTTTGGCTTGTCCTGATTGTTTTGTTTATCGCTACTTTACTGCTTTTATTCAATGGAATAAATTATGGGATTGAATTTGCTGGTGGAACCTTATTCCAGATACATTTTGCTGAAAAGGTAAAATCGACAACAGAGATGGAAAAGGTTTCAAATATTATTGAACAAAGATTGAACTGGACAGGATTAAAGGATGTTAAAGTATATAGCGTGGGGAATGAATTTGTTATTGCACAATTGCCAGAAACTGATCCCGCAAAGGTGCAACAGATAGAATCCTTGCTTAGAAAACAAGGTAAGTTTGAGGTAATGATTGAGGGTAAAATAGCCTTTATAGGGGATGATATAATTCAAGTTGATCAGGAAACCACTATGCCTGCAGTGCAGCCCTCAAGCTCAACATTCAGGTGGAATCTGCCATTTGTCCTAAAAAATACTGCAGCAAAAAATTTCAGGGATTTATCTTTTCATAAATGTAATTTGATTGGTTATGGGGAAGATCCTGAAGGCAATTATGAATGCCAGAATACTTATTTCTTTATTGATAGGCCAAATGCGGTAGTTCTTATTACTGAAGAGCAATTTTTGATTGATAAAGATTTATTGATTGCAGGAAATAATCTGAAAGGAATTCCCTCAAATCTTTCAATTGATGAAGTGCTTTCAAATAGTGCCCTGCCTTATATTCAGTTGGATGGCAACGGATTATCAGCAGAAGTAATTTCCCAGCTTAAAGAATATGCAAAAACATACCCTGAAATTGTATTGCAGTCAAATATTTCCCAAGAAATTAAAGATAAAGTAAAAGCCATGGAATTTAAGATAAAAGAAATTCCGGTTGAACAGAATATGGCCTGGATATGGTCTGCTTTGGGCATAAAATCAGTTGTAAGATTGCAGCCATCAGTTACTGGTGATGAACCTTATGTTGAATCAAAAGAACAAGCTAAAGTAATTACTGATTTAATAATAACTGGGACAGCACAAACACAAGAAGATGCATTTGCTGAAAGAAGTTATACTAAAATTTTATTGGAATCAGGATCCTTGCCTGTTGCAGTTGATAGCATAAACAAGGAAACAATTTCTCCGTTATTGGGGGAGAATTTCGTATTTGCTGCAGGCATAATAGGGCTTTTAGTAATATTATCTGTTGCAGCAGTTCTTTATTTTAGGTATAAAGAATGGAAACTTTCATTGGCAATCCTTACAATGTCAATAAGTGAAGCTTATTTAGCCCTTGTATTTACTTCACAATTTGGCAGCATTACCTTAGCAGCGATAGCAGGTGTTTTGGCTGCTGTTGGTACTGGTGTGAATGACCAAATTGTAATTACAGATGAATTAACAACAAGCGAAAGCAAGGAAAGTGTTTCTTTAGCAAGGAAGATTAAAAATGCATTTTTCATCGTGTTTGCCGCAGCCGCTACTTCAATGTCAACAATGCTTCCTGTTATTATATTTGGTTCAGCAATGATTTCCTTAATGGGATTTGCAATTGCAACAGTAATTGGTGTAGCTGCAGGAATCTTTATCACAAGGCCGTTCTATGCTGAATTTGCAAAATACATGCTTGAAAATAAAAAAGATTAAATTAGTTCTTCAAGCTTGTTTTTTTCTAATTCTTTTTTACTCATTACATACCAAGCAGCAAATATTACTGCAGTTGTGAAGAACCAGCTTATCGTATGTGAAATATCCACTAAAGTATAATCGATTTTTGCTATTCCCACAATTGCAAGAATCCTTAACATATTTGCAATTATTAAAAAAGCGCCAGCTAATGCTAAACTATAAATTTTTTTGCTGAATTCCGGTTTTTTTAATGAAAAAATTATTGCCCCCAGCAGAATAACGGACTCTAATCCTATGCACATATTTGTGATTATCAATGGATTACTATTTACTAGCAAGGTATTGCCCTGAACCGAAACACCGCTTAAATATGCAACAAATTTTGCAATTGAATTAGTAAGAAAATTCAAATCAAGTAATGGCAGTATTATTGTTCCTGCCAAAGATATTGCAAAGAATTTAGCAACAAAAGGAATGAATTTTTTATAGTCAACCTTCTTAGGTTTTATATTTATATCCGCCTGCTTTTCTTTATGATGCGGATGGTGAATTCTTGCATATTTTTTCATATTTACCACGGATGTTTTTTAAGCTTTGCATTGTATGCAAATACATTTGCTAGTTTGTGAATTAATGGAGTAGCGATTATTATTATTAATATCTCAATGAAAGACAATTGAATAAAAGGCATTGTTAAAATTATGCCACCAGCGACAAAATCAAGCTGGTCTAAAAATAAAACAGGCTTGCCTCTTTCTAACCCAAATCGTCTTTTTATAAAAGCGCCACACATATCCCCAATAATTGCCCCAGTTGCTAGCATAAATCCAATAAAAAGATAATTATTTGATAAGGATAGTGTCATCTGAGGAATTAAAAGATATAAAAGAACAGCAGCTAATGCCCCAAACAAAATACCAAAAAAAGCACCCTTTATGGTTTTTCCTTCCCCTAAAATTGGATGCCCATCAATGAATTTTTTATGAAAATCAATCGGGGTTTTTCCATGAAACACAACAGCAGCAGAGTTTGCAATATAAAGCGGGCAGACAAAAAGCAAAATCCTAGCAGCCAAATCAAATCCTACAACCATTTTATTCCCTAAAAATCCAAATAATATTTATATATGCAAATAAATTGTATTTAAAATTATACTGCCCTTCTAGTATTTAACCAATACGTTAAATACATAGGTTTAATGTGCTGTTTATTATGGATAATAAAAAGATATTTTTGATAATTGTTGTCGCAGTATTCATGCTTATAGGGTTAGCAGTAATTCTTTCAGCCCTATTTTTTCCTGGTACTGCTGATTCAATTAGTTTATTCCTTGGTAATAACATAGCTTTAGTAAAGATAGATAGCGAAATTTCAAATTATGGTTCCACTTTTTTTCCCGCAAAAAGCGCTTTTGATATTGTTTCTGAAATAGAAAAGGCGGATAAGGATTCAAGTGTTTCTGCAATCCTTCTTGAGATTAATTCTCCGGGTGGTTCAGTAGTTGCATCAAAACAAATTGTTGAAGCAGTGCAAAATGCAAAAAAACCAGTAATTTCCTGGATTTCCGATGAAGGGGCTAGCGGGGCCTATTTAATTGCAGCATCATCTGATTACATAATGGCTGATTCCTCTTCCCTTACCGGAAGTATTGGGGTAATTTCAATTCTGCCAAATTATGAAGGATTGATGGAAAAGCTAGGATTAAAATTTGAGGTTTTGAAACAGGGAAAATATAAGGATATTGGAAATCCTTTCAGAGAAATGACTGCAGAAGAGAAAAAAATGTTTTATGATGCAATGGGCGATATCTTTGTTGAATTTAAAGATTTAGTGAAAGAATTCAGAAAGGATAAATTGAATTTGAAAGAATTTACTGAGATTGCAGATGGAAGATTTTTGACAGGAAAGCAGGCTTTAGATATCGGTTTGATTGATGCATTAGGGTCAAGAAAAGAAGCAATAGAAAAAGCAGCAGATTTGGCAGGCATAAAAGGGGAAGCAGCCTTAAAAGATTTTTCAGAATCTGATTTTAAACTCGGAAATTTATTTTCTGAAGCAGGATATTTTATCTCACAGGGTTTTATTTCTGGTTTGAATAAAAGCAATCTTAGTTTGCAGAATGTTAAGATACAATAGGCTCTTTTAATCACTTATCTATTTTCTGCTCAAATGTTAATTCCCAATAAAGAGCAAGCTATTAAAGATAAAGTAGCGCCGCATAAAGAACCCAGGAAATTAACCTGCGTGTTGTTTAATTGCCCCTTTATTTCAAACCTTGCACCAAGGATAGAATCGAATAAAGAGCCTAAAACACCGGAAACAATCAATATTACGGCAAGATAGGCATTAGGAAATGCATAAAATGCACTTAAAGCTATCAAAGAAGCCCCTACAACCGCTGCTAAGATGCCCAGAATAGTTACTCCGCCATCTGTCCCTGGTTCTACTTCTTTCTTTAAATTAGTGATTAAAACAGGCTTTTTTTTGATAAAATGCCTATTTCTGAGGAAAGAGTGTCCGCCAAGGCAGCTGCTACAGCCCCAAAGAAGGCTATTTTGAAGCCAAAAAGAATAGCTAAGGCAGCAGGCCCTCCATTACCTAAGATATTCCACTCATTTCTTTGTTCATGCTTCTTTTTTGCTTTAGGATAAATTGTTGCAATTTCTGCAACCATAAAAAACAACAAGAGAGTAGAAAAAGCATGCAGCCCCCCATTTAAAAAAACAATTAGGCCAATGATATTTCCAATCATTATTCCATCAAAACTAAGAAGCCTTTTCTTGTGGCTTATTATTGAAAATAGTCCTAATGTAATTAGTAAAAAAGCCACTTCAAGTATTGAAGTCATATTTACCCATAATAGTATTGCATAATAAAATAACTAGGTAAATCAGATTAATTAACTTAATCTGACTCTTTTTTATTGGAAGTTAAGATTTTTGATTTTGTAATCTCAATTCTCTTGATTGGTGCAAGGTCTTTTACTTTTTTGAAAATATCTGAAGCCAGGTTTCCAAAAACCATTTCCTGCACAAAGTTATCATATGCGCAGTGTTTCGCTTTTTCTATAATAGCTTCTTTCATTAGTTTTCTTATTCTGGTTTCTTTATTTCTTTCAACCTTTACCCCAGTTAAAGTTAATGCGCTTACCTTTACTTTTTTATTGTCTGCAGTTTCAACTGTTAAAGTATCTGAAATTTTGCTCTTTCTTCTGCTTACTAATCTGTGAATATATCCTGGATTAATTTTATGGCCCTCAATATCAGTATATGCATTAGTTCCTTTTACAGAATTTACTTTGAAAAGCATTATTATGTGCTTGAAATTTTTCTGCCCAGTAATCATTCCAAGGTTTATAAGAATGACTCTGTTAATCAAATTTACGTCCTTTACTGCAGGAGTTTCCCCTATCTCCCGTAAATCAAATGATTTTGGTGCTAAAATAGTAAACCAAATCTTTCTTTTCCACTTATCAACAACTGCTTGCATTTTAGCCATATAATCACTTTCTCATAAGTAAAATTTCATCATCAATTATTTTTAATATTCTTTTTAAAGGTTCATCGCCCTTTTTCAATATCTTCTTTTTTCCCTTTAACGCAATTTCATATTTCATGCTTATGCAATTATGCTATTTACTTTACCAACAATTGACCTTTCTCAATTGTGAAATACCAATCCTTTGGCAATACCTTCTTTTTCTTGTAATAATCAACCAATCTTTTTATTTTTGAGGTAGTATTAATATATCCGTGTTTTGCACTATAATCTTTTTTGTTTCCATTATAGTGCCTGTCAATATTTACGACTTTTGTAATCAGATTCATTAAATCTTCTGGCAATTCTCCCTCAAGTTTGTTTTCTTTTAAAATATCGCCAATCTTCTTGCTTGTAGCTTTCTTTACAGAGGGAATGCCATGCTGATCTCTAAGTATCATCCCGATTTCGCTTTTTGAATGCCCGGCATTAGCTAGCTGAACAATTAAGTCTTCAACTTCCTTTGGGTTTGATTCAACCCATTCTTCAGATTTTTCTTTGTTTTCTTTTTTAGCCAAAATTTTCACCCTTTATTGGTATGAAAAAGCTTATTATTATAGCGCAAAACAGTGTTCCGCCTATTAGAATAAGACTATCAAATACTTCTGGGAAATATTTATAAACCATCGCTTTACAGCCAAAAACTTCAACTTTGGATTACTTATACCTGGCTCTTTTTTCTATCTCTTCGAGCTTTATAAGCACATTTTGCCCTAATTTATAGTTCTTGCAATATTCTTTAGTTATGGTTCTCCACCCTTCCTTGATGCTAGAATGAGTTGCCAGAAATGTCTTTTTAAGATTTAATAAATCAGTGGCTTTATCCTCTATTTTTGGGCTTATCTGCCCTAACCCAAAATCCAAAATTACCGGCCCATTTTTATTATTTATAATAAAATTGCTGGTGGTTAGATCTCCTTGGATTATATTGCTTTTATGTAGACGAGCAATGCTTTTACCGACTTTTTTACACGCACTCAATTTATTTTTTCCTTTGTTTAGATAATCTTTCAATCGCAATCCGTCAATAAATTCCATAAGGAGAGAACCATTTTTTACATCAAGTGAATAAGTAAGAGGAACTCTTACCCCATAATTATTTGCCTTATTGAGCAATGAATACTCCTGCCGGGTTCTTTTCTTTATTAATGAATTATCCAATACTTTGTTTCTGTACCTTTTATTTACCCTCTTTTTGAGTACTGCTTTTCTGCCTTCAAAATCTGTGAGAAAAAGTTTTGCTTCAGCCCCTTCTTTTATTACTTTCATGCTAACCATTACTTGTTGTTAGAATATTAGGAAACTGTTAGTTTATTAAAATCAATTCAGTGAAATTCAAAACACAAACTAGCAATTTTCGTTTAAAACTTGTTTTTGATTTCCAATCCCTTGTTTCATTCCAACCATGCTATCTTTCAAATTATTTAAGTAAGAATCATTTTTATATTGTGCAAAGTCTTTTTCGAATTTTGATACCATCTTTGTTATTGAATCCAATTCTGCTCCCCAAGAATCATATGCCGCAATCAAATCAGTAAAGTAAATACTTTTACAATCAGCATCCGCCGCGTTCAATAATTTATATTTTGAATCAACATCCTTTTGTGCATCTATTAATTCTATTGTTTTTAATCGCATATCAATAAGTGCATTTATTGCATTTTTCTCTGCAGAAGGGCCTTTGAAAGTATATTCATTTTTTAATTTCCCCAATTCAGTCTTGTACTCATTCAGTTTTTCTTCAATAGGCATTACACCATTAAGATATTTTCCATCAAGTGTTTTAAGTTTTTGATTTGCCGCACCGAAATCAGTATTCCAATAGAAGAAATAAACTGCAGCAATAATTATTACCAGTAAAATGATTTTTTTCAGCTTCATAGTATCATGTTTCCTTAACCTTTATTTAATATTATCTCGGGCTTTTTATCGGCCTTACTCCTCAATTAATAACGCTATTTGCTTATTAATTTCTATTATTGCCCCCTTAGCTTTTCCTACCTCAATTTCCAAAGATTGTATCTTACAAGTTTTACTGATGGTTCCTTTAACAGGTTCTAAATATTCCTTAAGTTTCCCATCTTCTAAATAAATTATTACTTTCTTTAATTCCTTATTCAGAGCCATTCCTTTTGAATTCTTATATTTTCTAATGCTGCTTATGATTTCCATTTTAAGCTCTCCCATTTTTTCATAGAATTCATTTATTAAAGAAGAGTCTGTTTTCGGGTATTTTTCAATAGTAATGCTTCTACTTTTTTTATTTAATGCATTTAAAGACTGATAACATTCCTCAGTGATATGAGGCATAAACGGAGTGAATAATTTAAGCACTGTTAAAAATGTTTCAATCAGTACAAATTGCGCTGTTTGTTTTTCTTCTTCAGTTCCAGAATAAATTCTATCTTTTACTTCTTCAATATACATGTCACAAAACTCAAGCCAGAAGAAATCCCGTGTTTCAGCTAATGCCCTTGAGAAATTATAATTTTCCATGTTTTCAGTACTTGATTTTATTACTGAATTTAATCTGCTTAAAATCCATAAATCTTCAGAAGCATATTTCTTTTTCTTCTCTGTCAATTTTTCATAGCTTGCATTTTCCGTTACTAAATTTACGAATTTGCTAGAATTGTATATTTTATTTATCAACCTTATGGCTGCTACAAATTCTTTTTCATTATAAGGAACATCCTCCCCTAAAACAACAGAACACGCCCAATATCTCAAAGCATCAGCACTGTATTTTTCAATTACTTCCCGCGGTTTTACTACATTGCCCAAAGATTTACTCATCTTTCTCCCTTTAGCATCTAATGCCCAGCCATTTACCATCATGTTTTTCCAGGGAATGCTTTTATGGTGCAGATAGGATTTCACAATTGTGTTAAATGCCCATAAAGTAATTATATCATGCCCTTGCGGCCTTAAATCAAGCGGATATATTTTTTCAAATAACTTTTCATCAATCTTCCATTTAGCATTTATTTGCGGCGTTAGTGATGAGGTAAACCAGGTATCAAGCACATCTTTTTCTGGTTCAAATTCCTTTGAACCGCATTTTTCACATACCTCTTTTGGAGTATCTTTTAGTGGATCAACAGGCAGATCTTTCTCATCTGCTAATTTTATTGCCCCGCATTTCTTGCAGTACCAAACAGGGAAAGGAACGCCGAAAAATCTTTGCCTTGAAATGCACCAGTCCCACTGCAATCCTGAAATCCAATTTTCCAAGCGGGAAATCATGTGTTTTGGATTCCAATTGATCTGTTTAGCCTGATTTAGGAATTCTTGTTTTAAATCTAAATATTTTATGAACCACTGTTTTGTAACTAAAAATTCAATATCTGTTTTGCATCTTTCATGAACGTTTACTGCATGCACAATTTTCTTTTTTCCTGATGTTAATCCTAATTTTTCCAATTCAGCAGTTATCCTTTCCCTTGCTTCCTTTATTTTCATTCCTTTGTAAGTGCCAGCTTTTTCATTTAAGGTTCCATTTTCATTTATTATAATTTTTAATTCAAGGTTATGGGCTTTATACCATTCCATGTCTGTTTGATCACCAAAGGTACAACACATTACAATCCCAGTGCCTTTTTCTGGATTTACCCTTGCATCTTTTCTTATTGCCACCCAATTGTTGAAGATAGGGACCTTTGCTTTTTTCCCAACTAATCCTAAATATCTTTTATCATCAGGATGCACAAAAATAGAAATGCAAGCCGCTAACATCTCTGGCCTTGTTGTGCTAATTGTAATTTTCTCCTTATTTTCCAATTCAAATAAAAGATCAATAAAATAGCTTTCCTTTTCTGAATCTTCTAATTCTGCCTGCGCAACTGCGGTATTGCATGTTGTGCAAAACATGTGCGGGGATTCTTTTCTGTATGCCCTTCCCTTAGTATAAATATCTAAAAATGAATGCTGTGCTATTTCCCTTACTTCCTCACTTATTGTTCTATAAACAAGTGACCAATCCGCAGCTAATCCTAATGCTTTGAAATCATGCATTAATTCTTCTTCAGCCTTTTTTGTATGTTCTAAACAAAGCTTGGTGAATTCACTTCTTTGCAATGTATTTCCTCTAATATTCAATTCCTTTTCAACAAAGCGTTCTGTTGCCAATCCATTATCATCGAACCCGAAAGGATAAAACAGATTGAAGCCTTGCATTTTTTTATATCTAGCGATAACATCAGCTTGTGTGTATCCTAAAGCATGCCCTAAATGCATTCTCCCACTGACAGTTGGCGGAGGGACATCTATGCAAAAAAGCGGCTTATTTGATTCCCTGATAAATGCATTGGTTTTTTCTAAGTCCCAATGCTTTTGCCATTTTTTCTCTACAGTATGTAAATCAAGCTGAGCCATAATTATATCACAAGGGAACACTGCAATCTTGTTGCAGTGATGAATTGCCGCTTCACCTTCTTTTTTTGGTTCTCATAAGAGGGTAAATATGCAATATATTTAAAATAAATAATTCCACTGCTTTTAAAGTTGTAGTCTGAAGGAATATAAAAGTGAAACATTCTTATTTCTGTCTATTCAGCGGAAATCTACTCTCTCAAATCGTTTATATATCAAAAGAGCAATACCTCTTAGTGTTAGGAATGCATGGCTGAACCCTAAGTGATGCAATATTTATCAAATAAAGAAATTTGTTGTAATGGATTGTTATGCAAATAGCAATAAGAACTGAAGTTTGTTGTAATGGATTGTTATGCAAATAGCAATAAGAACTGAAGTCATCGGAAATGATGACCTAGAAAGAACAATTAGTTTGAGCAATCAAGCCTGCCAGGAATGCATTGATATTGGAATGAAAGCAAATACCTTCAATAAAACCAGG
>PEXL01000057.1:1005-25925 GCA_002779065.1 Candidatus Diapherotrites archaeon CG08_land_8_20_14_0_20_34_12 | reverse complement strand
TACTCCTCAGACACATATTGTAGAAAAACTAGCAGAGATGATTAATTCTGGCGATTTAGAAGCAAGCATGATACCTACAGAATCAGAACATTCTGCAGCTTCAGCACTTTTTGGGGCACAAGCAACTGGAGTAAGGACATTTACTGCTACAGCTTCGCAAGGATTGGCATATATGTTTGAAATGCTGCCAATAATTTCAGGCAATAGACTGCCTTGTGTAATGGCTGTTGCAAACAGGGCATTATCCGCCCCAATAAATATCTGGAATGACCATTCTGATGCTGTTTCTGCAAGAGATCAAGGATGGCTACAATTATATGTTGAGAGTTCACAGGAAGCATTGGATGCAACAATTCAGGCATTTAAAATAAGCGAGAATTTTGATGTTTTATTGCCAACCATGATCTGCTTGGATGGCTTTACTTTAAGCCATGTTTATGAAAATGTAAATATACCTGAACAGGAAAAAGTGGATAAATATCTGCCAGAATACAAGCCTTTTGTGAAATTAGATCCTGAAAACCCGATAACAATCGGGCCTGTTGCATTTCCAGATACCTTTATGGAATTCAAATATGAACAGCAGAAAGCAATAAATAATTCGGCAAAAGTGATTGAAAAAGAAAACAAGGAATTTGAAAAAATATTTGGCAGAAGTTATGGTAATGGGTTAATGGAATTGTATAGGATGGAAGATGCAGAATATGCAATTATTGGCATGGGCACATTGTGCGGAACAGCTAGAAAAACAGTTGATAATTTAAGGGAACAAAATAAAAAGGCTGGATTGATAAAAATAAGGTCATACAGGCCATTCCCTACAGAACAATTAATTAAAGCTGCAAAAAATCTTAAAGGGATTGCAGTAATAGATAGGCATATTTCATTAGGGAGCAATGGGCCATTATTTGAAGAGATAAAAAGCGCGTTATATGGCAGGGCAAAAGACATATTTGTGAATGGATTTATTGCAGGATTAGGAGGGAGAGATATTACAATTGAACATTTGAAAAAAGCATTAGAAATGGCTATGAAGAAAGAAGATGGGGTGTGGTTATTTTGAACCAACCTAATACTGGAAATGGAGCAATAAGGGCAATGCCTGAGGAAGAATTCTTTGTTTCCGGGCATAGGGCTTGCGCCGGCTGCGGAGCAACAATTTTGTTAAGGCATATTACAAAAGCTGCGGGAAAAGACACAATAATTGTAAATGCAACAGGCTGCATGGAAGTTGTTTCTACCCCTTATCCTGAAACCTCTTGGAGATTGCCTTGGATACATGGTGCCTTTCAGAACAATTCAGCAATAGCTTCAGGTGTTGTTGAAGCCTTAAGAATGCTGGGCAAGAAGACTAAGGTTATTGTAATTGGTGGGGATGGCGCTACCTTCGACATTGGCTTTGGAACATTAAGCGGAGCAGTAGAAAGAGGCCATGATTTTTTGTATATTTGTTATGATAATGAAGCTTACATGAATACTGGTGTGCAAAGAAGCGGAGCTACTCCTTTGTATTCAAATACGACCACAAGCCCTGCTGAGAAAAAGGTACATGGTAAAACAGAATTTAAAAAACCGCTTCCATTAATTATTGCAGCGCACAGAGCACCATATGTTGCCACTGCTTCTGTTTCACACATCCCAGATTTATATGCTAAAATAAAAAAAGCATTAAGTATTAAGGGTCCAAAGTACATACAAGTATTTGCTATCTGCCCTACTGGCTGGTATTCCGATATTTCAAAAAGCATTGAAATTCCAAGAATGGCTGTACAGTCTAAGGTATGCCCATTATATGAAATTGTAAATGGTAAATTGAAATTTACTGTTGAAGTAAATAACCCGATTCCTGCAAAGGATTACCTGAAAACACAGGGAAGATTCAAACATTTAAATGAAGAGGAAATTGCAGAGATACAAAAGAATGTTGATTCTGAATGGAATAGATTAAAGGCATTGGAAAAACTCGAAGGTATTTTCTAATTTTGCTTAAAATTCTAAGGAAACTTGCCAGAGAAACAAATATAAGATTGTGCAAACGCAATATTTATGGCAGAAGGGATTCTTTTTCTAAAAAAGAATCAACCAACTCTCTTAGCAGCACCTTCTGCCGTTCTTATTCCTTAAATTTAGCGCTATTTTGCCAACCCCAAATTTTATAAATCTTGAAAGCACTATATTTTACTATTAGAAGTGTTAAATATGGCAAGAAAAAAACAGGAAGATGAAGATATCCAAGAAAATGAAGATGACTTCGAATCTGAAGAATTAGGGCCGGAAGAAATTGGCGATGATTATTCAGAAGAAGAAGTTACTGAGGATAGTGGGGAATATGTCAAAGGATTCAATGAAGAATTATTAACCTGTGATTTTTGCGGACGAAATATTGATCCTGATCAGGCTGTTTTAAAAGAAATAAGTGATGAGGAACATACATTCTGTTCAGAAAGATGCGCTACTAATTTTAAAAAAGAGCATAAAAAATAGATTTATTTAGTAAATTAAATAGCCGCAGACTAAAAAATAAAAAGTTAAGAGGAATCAAATAATGAAACGTCTAATTCCTCATTATCAAGATCATTCAATTCTAAAACTTTCTGCAGTAACCTATCCTTTACTATAACTTCTTCCCTTTTCTTTTCCCGATTCATGCTATTTCCTATAGGCATAAAAAGAACGAAACCTTAATATAGTTAATCTATTGAGTAAATTAATGCAAGAAGTATGGAAGAAACTGAGAAATTCTGGGGTAAGATGCAGGAAGTAAGGAGGAAGGAAGCTACTTCTATCGGCAGAACCTTAATTATTGCACTTATTGTTTCAATCTTAGTTGTACCTTTATTCATTCTTTTCTTAGATGAAAACAGTTCATTTGCAATTTATTTTTTAGCCATGACAGCTAACTTAATCTGGCTTATTAGGGATCTTTTAGGATTTGAAGAAAGCATTGGTGACTTAAAAGAAAGAATTGAAGAAACTAACTTAGATAACAGCCCGTAGATAAATAGGTCGTAGTAGTATTTATAAAACGTTATAAGCAGTTATAGTATATTATGGTGATATAATGACTCAAACTTCAATACAAATACAAACAGAGCTCAAAAAAGAACTGGACTGCTTTAAAGAGCACCCAAGAGAAACATATAATGATACAATCCAAAAACTAATTTACATTGTAAAAAATGTAGAGTCCAATCCAAAACTAAGCAAACAAACATTAAAAGAAATTGAAAGAGCAAGAAAGAGGATTAATTCCGGACAATATTTTGGTTCTGAGCAAATAAAGGCAAAATTAGGAATATGAATGTCTTACTTAATAAAATGGGATAAGAAAGCACTAATTTTTCTTAACAAATTGGATAAAGATATTGCAAAAAGAATTTTTGACAAAATTGAGAAATCAAAAGAAAATCCTAATTACTTTTACAATACATTATCCAACAGTACGGCTTCAAAACTAAGGGTTGGAGATTATAGGGTTATTGCTGATATTAGCTACACAACACAAGAGATTCACATTTTGCTAATTGGGCACAGGAAGAATGTTTATGACTAGACACAGTGAATTCTTATGAAAAAAACATTTTTGCCTGAAACCTTTGTTGAAAAATATAAAGAATTGCTTGGAAAAGATTCTGAGAAATTCTTCAAAAGCTGCTGCACAAAAATTCCGAAAAGCATTTGGGCAAATTCATTAAGAATAAATCCAAAAGAATTGGAAAAAATGCTGAAAGAGAAAGGCTGGAAATTAAAATCATTAACATTCAATCAAAATGCATTCTTGCTGGAGAATATTGAAAGGCCAGGAGACAGTGACGAATTTAAACAAGGATTTTTTAATATTCAGGAAAGGGCTTCTATGCTTCCTGTTCTTGTTTTAGATCCGCAAAAAGGAGAGAGAATTTTAGATTTAACTGCGGCGCCTGGTTCAAAAACCTTGCAGATTTCTTGTTTACTGCAAGGAACTGGTAAAATTCTTGCAATTGAAAAGGAATTTAATAGATATAAAAGCCTGCTTTATAATATTGGAAAATTTGAAATGAAAAATGTTCAAGCAAAGTGCATGAATGCTTTAATATTTAAAGAGGATAATAGTTTTGATAAGGTTTTATTGGATGCGCCTTGCTCAAGTGAAGGATTGGTAAGAAAAGAATTTGGTGCATTAAAACATTGGTCTCCGCACTTGGTTAAAAGAAAATCAAAACTGCAAAAAAGGCTAATTTTGAAGGCATATGATGCTTTGAAGGAAAATGGAATTCTGGTTTATTCTGTCTGCTCGCTTTCGCCGGAGGAATGTGAGAATGTAATTGATTTTTTGCTGAAAAAAAGGAATGCTGCTGTAGAAAAAATAAAAATTAAAGGAATAAAATGCGGAGAAGGCATTTTGAAACATGGTGAAAAAGAATTTAACAAAGAAGTAAAAAATTGCTGCAGGTTATGGCCTCACAAAAATGACTGCCAGGCATTTTTCATTGCAAAAATCAGAAAAAAATAATCTGTTTTTTCAGAGGAAATCTACTCCTCCAAATCGTTTATAAAGTATAAAAAACAATAATAAAAAAAGGAAGCTGAGCAGTTAATGTGCTCGGCTTAAAACCTAGAAAACCTCACTAGATAGTAATAATATGTTAATAGAAATATAAAAAACTTTCTGTGCAGGGGTGGCTGAGCGGTTTAAAGCGCTGGGCTGAAGACCTAGTAGACCTCACTAGATCTCGCGGGTTCGAATCCCGTCCCCTGCGGAGAGGCCATAAAAGAGATATTTATCAGAATTCTAATGGAATTGCTTTGGGAATTTGAGTTCTTTTGAATTCTGAATCTTTTACCATTTGAATAACTTTTTTGACTGTTTTTGAATCAAACCCTGCTTTTATAATCTGCTTTTCGGATTTATTTTTATCCAAATAAAGCCCAAGGATTTTATCTAAAAGAGGGTAAGCAGGCAAGGTATCCTGGTCTGTTTGATTGTGTTTAAGCTCAGCAGAAGGCTTTTTCTCAAAAATCTTTTTTGGAATTATCTCTTTTTTATTTCTTTTATTTATATATTCGGCAAGCTCATAAACCTGCATTTTGTAAATATCCCCTAAAGGGGCTAAAGCACCTGTGGCATCACCATACAAGGTAAAATAGCCTGTCATGATTTCAGATTTATTCCCTGTTGACAAAACCAAATAATTGAATTTGTTTGAATAAGCCATCAATATGTTGGAGCGGATTCTTGATTGCAGGTTTTCCTCTGCCCTTGAAATTTCTTTTTTATCAAGGATTTTTAATTCTCTCAGATAAGAGTCAAAAAGGTTGTGTATTGGGATAATTTCATAATCAATGTTAAGGAATTCAGCCAATTTCTTTGAATCTTCAAAATTATGGGAAGCAGTAAATTTGCTTGGCATAAATAATGCGAGAACATTTTCTGGACCAAATGCTTCTTTTGCCAAACAGGCAACAACAGCAGAATCTATCCCGCCAGACAAGCCTAAAATTGCTTTTTTGAAATTATTCTGCTTTGCATATTTTCGCAAGTAAGAAACAACTTGTAGGAATATTTTTTCTGCGTTCATAAAATAAAAAGCAAGAAAGGAATTAAATAAGGATTTGTGATTGGGTTTTAAAATGCCCTTGATTTATGCACTAACTTAATGCCTAAGAGGGTCAAGCCCTAACCTTGCCCTCAATTTTCTGCTTGTACTTAGCAAAGTTTCCATTCTATTGAGTCTAGCAATATATCCAAGTTTGTATGCCCTAAAATTACGTTCGGCTTCTGAGACATATCTTGCATATTCCTTAGCAGAAAGCGTTGCTTTTCTGTTAGCCAATTGTTCTGGGCTTCCACCAACCCAATACCTTATCTTAGCATCAGAATTCCTACTTTCAATCCAAAGGTTTAAATTTAAAATTTCTCGTTCTGTTTTAGCCAAAGAAGTTTTTGCTGCTTCCCTTCTTCCTGCCTTTGTAAACAACCTTTTTGCAGTCCTTCTTAGCAATGAAACTTTAGCTGGTTTAGTGGACATAATAAAACCTCCTTGTTAAATCTTAATATTCCTTACTTAATTAATAACATTTGTTAAATAAATATTTTTTCCTACATCCATGCAATTCATTTAAGAGCCTCCTCTACCTTCGCATAAATCTTTTCAAGCACTTTTTTATAAACCGGTCCTATTAAAGAAGACTGGGCAGTAGAATTAGCACGTACTACATTATGTGCTTCTTTCAAGGTCTTTGGTTTTGCTAAAGAAAGTTGATGCAAAACACGATCAATATCTCGAAGATAAACCTCTTCAGGTTGGGTGAACTGGGTACCGTGAGCTGAAGAAAATCTTCTAAATTCATCTTCAAAAAGTCCTCGGCTTTTCGCAAAAATCTGTGCAACTAAGCGTCCACGAAATGCCCTCCAATAAAGCTTAGAAACAGTACTTAGTCGGATTCTTCTTTTTGACCAAATGCTTCATCTACTGAGATAGGCATTCTTCCCTTTTGTTTTTTAGCAGATGCTTCAGCAGATTTTCTCCTGCGCCCTTGGACAGCATCAACCCTGTCTTCTAAAGAAGATACTCTTTCTGAAAGAACCCTTTCTTTTTCTCTTAATTGGTCTAATCTAGCCCTATCTTGATCTAATGTTTGCTCTCTGGCAGCCATTCTTTGAATAATTCTTGCACTTACAAATTCACCCACTTGTTTAGCATAACCTTTCCTTGCTTTTATTCTTGCTCTTGCATTTTCTATTGCAGCATCAGCAGCTTTAACTCTTGCCTCATAATCATAATGTTTATCTACGAGTCTTGCAGCTTTTCTGGCTCTCCAGTTTTTTCTGAAATCTCTTAATAACCATAAATTATCCGCACTTTCTACTCGGTCCATAGCCCTATCATATCTTGAATGAATGGCATTTTGTCTTTGCCTAAGTCTTTGACTTCTTGGTTCAAGTTTTCTGAAAATAAGATTTCTGTCTTTTCCTGATTTTCCGAGTTCTTTTCTCGCAGAGCTTATTGCACGAATTACTTTTTTGTCTCTAGCCCTTGCTGCTTTAGACATCACTTTTTTTAATTGCCTTTGCCTATCAGGACTTTCGGCAGCTTGAATAAATTCTTCAAGCTCTTTTCTTTCCCTGTGAACAGAATCAAAATCTGCTCTTGCCTTTGCAAGCCTTACTTTAGCACTAAATGTTTGCCTTGCTAATTGAAATGGTTTTCTGACAGGCCATGAGAAAACAGAACCAACTCTTCTCAAACCGCGAAATCTATCTCTGCCTTTATTTGGAAGTAGATTAATATTAATCCTTGGCCTTTTCATAAAATCACAAATTAATAATTAATTAATTATTTTTTTATTATGGTTCAGGTTCTGGTTCTACACCATATACTTTTCTTAAAGCAGCTTGTGCTGCTTCAAAAGGTTCTGGAGCAAGACCTAATGTTTCCAAAACATCTAATGCTGCTTCAAGGTCTGCTGGCTTCTTTTCACCTATTTTTTGCATTACTCCTTCACAAAAGTCAACAATACGTGGATTAAGTGCATCAACAGCAATTCCCTCATGTTCTGCAGCACTGCGAATAAATTCTTCTTTAAAAGCATTACTGACTTCTTCAAAGCGTATTTCTGGTAAAGGTAGTGTATCAACTGATTTTCTTACAACCTCATCCCTATCAACAATTCTTTCTTCAACTCTTTCTCCCCTTAATCTTCCAATATCCCTTCTAAGCCTTGAGCTTTCAGCTTTTAATTGTGATAAAGTATGTTCTACTCTTTGTTTTTGTGCAATAAGCCTTCTTTCAACTGCAGTAACTCTTTCATCAACCGCAGCAGTTCTTACCCTGTATAAAGCTTGTTCAGCTTCAATTCTTTTTCTTGCTTGTTCAACAACAGATTCAGCTGCAGTAACTTTTCCTCTTGCTGTTTCTACTTTTTTTTCTGCTCCTTTAACTCTTCCTGTTCTCCATCTTGTTCTTATACCTTTTAAAAATCGTAAATGCTGAGCTTGATCCAATCTTGCTTTTCTTGAGTCTAATCTATCTTCTGGAACTCTAAGATCTGCTCTTTTTCTATCAACCAAAGCTTCAGAATCTCTTAATGCATCTTCCGATCGATCTATTCCTTTTTGTGCCCTTGTTTGTTTGCCTAAAGCTCTTTTTACTCCAAACTTTCCATGTGCAATTTCTATTGCTGCCTGTCTCATCTCAGCTTCATTCTTTGGCATAGTGTTTGCAATTACTTCTAATCGATTTATTTCAACATCAACAGTTGCTAATCTTTTACCTAACCTACCTGCTCTCCAAAATGCCAATCTTGATGGTTTTAGTGGAGCTTTAATTTTTCTTAAAACAAATTCTCTTCCTAATCTTCTTGGAGCTTTTGGCATAATCAAACCTCAAAATATTTTAATGTACAATATATATTATATTAAAAAAGAAGTATTAAAACCTATTTATTAACTGAATAACGTTAAAAAGATCAACAGATTAGAGTTTTGGGTATTTTGCCTTATTTCCTAAAAATTCTTCAATCCTTAAAAGCTGATTATATTTGCAAACACGGTCTGTGCGGGCAGGGGCACCAAATTTCACGAATTTGGATTGCAAAGCAACAGACAAATCTGCAATAAATGCATCCTCTGTTTCTCCGCTTCTGTGTGAGACAATTAAATTCCATTTTGCATTCTTTGCCAAATTCGCTGCTTGCATTGATTCAGTTAAAGTGCCAATCTGGTTTACTTTTAAAAGCAAGGCATTGCATGCTTTTTTGGAAATTGCTTTTTTTATTCTTGAAGCATTTGTTGCAAGTAAATCATCGCCAACTATCTGCAAGTTATTTCCCAATTCTTTATTAAAAAGAGAAAATGAAGGCCAATCTTCTTCATGGAATGGGTCTTCAATAGAAATAATTGGGAATTTTGAAATTAAATCTTTATAATAATCAATCATTTCAAGCGAGGGATATGATCTATAACCTAATTTATATTTTTGCAAATCTTTATTAAAAAATTCTGAAGCAGCACAATCCAAAGCAAATGCGAAATTCTTCTGATAACCTAAATTAGCGATTGCTTTTGAGATGAATTCCAAGCGCTTTTCACTGTTTGGCAATTCCTTTGGGGCAAATCCGCCTTCATCCCCAATTAGCATAGCAGAAGAACCAAATGATTTTTTCAACAAAGCTTTTAATTCATGGTAAACCTCAGCAGAAATTCTTAATGCTTCAGAAAATGATTTTACATTTATTGGAACAACCATATGTTCCTGAATATCATTATCCAAGCCAGCATGCTTTCCCCCATTTATTACATTCAAAAGAGGGATAGGCATATTGTAATACTTTGGCAATTTAGCTTTTGATTTTTTATTCTCAACCAAGGCAGATAATTCAAATAAGTATTCAAACAACTGTTTGTTTTGGGAAGCTGCTGCTGCCCTTGCGCATGCTAAAGAAACAGCCAGGATTGAATTTGCCCCTAATTTGCTTTTATTTTTTGTTCCGTCTAATCTGCGCATTGATGAATCTATCTTTTGCTGCTTTGTGCATTCCATTCCTTTTAATTTTGGGGCAATAACACGGGAAATATTTCCAGCTGCTTTTTTTACTGATTTTCCGGCATATTCCTTTGAATTATCCCTTAATTCGAATGCTTCAAATGTGCCGGTAGAAGCTCCGCTTGGAACACTTGCATTAAACAAACTGCATTCTGTTTTCAATTCACATTCCACTGTAGGATTTCCCCTTGAATCAAGGATTTCGCGTCCTTTTACTGCAAGAATTTTATCATACATTTAGCATTAGAAAGAGCAAAAAGGATTTAAAGAATCTTGTTAACCCCATAAAAATGGATATATTTAAATATTGTGGGGTTAACTAATTATTATATGTATATAACCAAAAAAAGAATTAAAGGAAAAGAATATGCATATTTGGTTAAATCTATAAGGCTCACAAATGGCAAAATAATAAAAATACAGAAAATATTGAAGACAATAAAAAAGCTAGGAGAATTAGAAGCAGAATTCAAGGATTACTTCCGGGAAAAAGAAAAAAATATCTTCCAGAACCTTGCATTAAAACAATACAGCGCAGATTCAATATTTACTGAACTTCAGACAAAAGAAATTGAAGATATTAGGACAGAATATTCTTGGATATTGAATAAATTAAGCAAAAAACAGTTGCAAGATTTATTTGACAGATTTACTATTAATTTTACCTATGAATCTAATGCAATTGAAGGAAATTCATTAACATTAAAAGATGTACAAATAGTCATATTTGAAAATACTGCAATAAAAGGAAGGAGTCTTAGGGAGATATATGAAACAAGAAACTCTAGAAAGGTAATTGATTTAATTTTAAAGGGAAAGTTCGGAATAAATGAAAAGGATATTATTAAAATGCATAAAATGCTTATGAGAGATATTGATTCAGCTATTGGTTACAAAAAAGTGCCTAATTTTTTGCTTGGCAGAAATATTGAGACAACGCTGCCAGAAAAAGTTCCTGAAGAGATGCACAACTTGGTAGAATGGTATAATGAAAAATCCGGAAAGATGCATCCACTAAAGCTTTCTGCATTATTCCATGGAAAATTTGAGAAAATTCACCCATTTGAAGATGGCAATGGGAGGGTAGGCAGATTTTTAATAAACACTATTTTAGCAGATTCTAACTATCCTCCATTAATAATAAGAAAAAGCCAGAGAATTGCATATTTAAAAACACTAGAAGACTTTGATAATGGTTATACTGCAAATCTTGAGAGATTTTTACTAGAAAAATACAAGAATACCTTCAAGAACTTTTTCCAGATATATGTCAAATATATATAATTCATTTTTTAATTGTCAATGGATAAAGTGAACTGCCACAACCTAAAGGCCGTGGCTTCTTAAAGAAAACAAAAGGGATTTAAATAGAACGATTGTTCTATATATTAGAACGATTGTTCTGTGATTCTAATGTTTGAGAAAAATGCTAAAACAAAAATATTGTTATTCTTAGCAGATCACCCCTACACTGAATTCTATTTAAGGGAGATTGCAAAGAAATGTTCAACTGTGCCCAGTAATGCAAAAAAAATATTAGACCATTTGGTTAAGGCAAATCTTATCATTAGGGGGAAAAAAGCTAACCTAACAATGTTTAAAGCAAATCTTAATTCTCCCTTAGTCAAGCAAATAAAAATATGTTACTCAATAAATAGCATAGACCAAAGCCAAATTATTGAAGAGATTAAAAATAAACTTGAAGCTAAATCAATACTTTTGTTTGGAAGCACAAGCAAGGGTGAAGATGATGAAAATAGCGACATAGATCTTTTAGCAATAACTAAAAATCCAAAAAAAATTGACCTAAGCACATATGAAGAAAAGATTGGAAAAAGAATAAATCTAATTGTTTATTCTTTTGTGGAATGGCAAAAGAAAGCAAAGGAAGACAAACCATTTTATGAAAATGTAATACTGGATGGCATTGCGTTATTTGGTGAAAAACCAGTGATTTTATGATATTTGAAGATTGTTTGGAAAAGAGATTGCTAAGGAAAGAAAAGCCAGATATTGAGAAATCAAAGCTTTCTCTGGAAATTGCAGAAGAAAGGATAATTGATGCTGAAATTGCAAAAGATGCTGAGTTATATTCTGCGGTTATTGTGTTAGCATATGCTGCTATGTTCCATGCTTCCAGGGCTTTATTATTTAAAGAAGGTTATACTGAAAAAAGCCATGTGTGTCTCATTGAATTTGTAAGGAGATTTTATGTTGATAAAGGACTTATTGAGAAAAAATTTATCCCGATACTTAATAATGCAAGAGAAGAAAGACATGAAGTTTTGTATGGCTTAACAAAAAGGGAAACTAAAGAAGAAGCAGAATATATCCTTAAAGAAACCGATGAATATTTGAAAAAGATTAAACTGATAATAAAATAAAAAATAGAAGAGGCATCAGCCTCTTTTTATTAAAAAATCATTTTACAGGCAATTTGAATATCTGGTCGTATGCCTTTTCATCAACACAAGCAAGGCATTGCAGAACCGAACCGCAACCTAGGCAAGCGCTTGAGACTTTTGTAAGGATATCAGGTACTTGTGTTGCTCCATTTGCTTCTGGCGCTTTACCTGCTGAATTTAATTTATAAGCAATAACGCTTGAGGCATAATATGGCTTGTCTGTACTTGTTGTAACTGTAATTGTATTTGTAGCTCCATTAAGCTCACAGCTTTTTATTGCACCTGGGCCAGAATTGTATGCCATTACCCCCAAAATCTCGCCAAGGGTAATACCTTCGACATTGCTGAAGCCTGCTATTGGTGAGACCTTTAATTGTGAACAGCCTTTTTTAGTTGATACAATATTAATATAGCTAGTAATAAGCTCTGTGCCTTTCTTTGTGTTGGCTGAAATGTCGTTCCAAGAAGACCAGCCACTACATTTGGTTGCTTCTTCGCCGCCTTTTGATGGGCAGCTGTTTGTCGCATCAAGCTTGTGCGCAACAATATTAATCTGCATTATTCCACATGAACATTCCCCTTTGGTCTTTGCTTTAACATTATTGAAACCAGATTCCTGCATCATTAATGCTTTAATTAAATCCTCGGCTTTATTTCCTGAACCTATAGTAGTAAGTGCTTTTTGCAGATTTCCTTTATTTGTTTCAATAGCATCAAGGATTTGCTGCTTATAGGAACGGCTATTCAATGTTTTTGCAACAATTCCTTTTGCATAAGACCTTGACCCTACTTTTCCTTTTTCCAATCTATCTTTCACATCAGTAGTAAAATTATAACATTTTGGGTTAGCTGCTGAATGTGTCGTACAAACAATTAATTGATATTCATTATCTTTTGCTGCCGCTATTCCTAAATCTCCTGAACCAACATCAGAATCACTTCCTGAAAGAGCTTTTCCTTCTTTCTTTGTTTCACCAGCATCATCTGCTTTACAAACACCTGCTATTGATGAACCATCTTTAAAATTTGATGTGCATTCTCCTGAAACACAATTATTGTTATAATATTCACATTTTTGACCATCTTTTATCTTTTCGGTTGCACATACACCTAACTTAAAAGTTCCTTTATCCCACCAAGCATTAATACATATGTTTGATATACAATCCTCGTTTAGTGCACATTCTGTACTATTATCTAATTTTGAACCATCACAAACACCCAGTGTATATTCTGAAATTGTTTTGCCATTATCAGAACGTTTGGTATAATAATGTAAGACACATATTTTTGACGCACAGTCATAATCTGCAACACACATATCTCCTGTTTTTCCTTCAATGCATTTGCCGTTAGTAATTCCTGAATAAACCCATTTAGAGGTAGCACTATCCCAAGTAGCACTAGTGTTATAACTATTGCATTTTCCTGAAATACATTCTGAATCATCTGGACATTCAGCACCTAATGCCAAACCTGTTGTCCCTCCTCCTTCTTCAACAAAGTCACTTGCTTCCAAAGTAACAACTGCATAAATGCCACATAGTATTATTATTGAAAACAAAATTGTCAGAACATATTTATTCATTCAGATCGCCTCATTCCTCATCAAAACTTGTAACTGTAAATGGCGCCTTTTTTGGCTTGAAGTTCGGGTATGGTGGGCCAATATCAATAACTAAACTATATTTTTTACTTTTTTCAAGGCCATAAGCTTTAATAAAAACCTTGCCTTTTCCAACCTCTGGTGCTATTTCATAACTGCAAGTACCTACTCCATCCCCTTTAGGATATGGCTCAGTACAAACCTTAATGCTTGAATTCACAAATGCAGTAAAGTTTTCTGGTGCCCCTCCTCCTGAATTCAACATTCCAGCAACTGCAGAAGCTAACTCGCCATAAGCATCACTTTCTTTTGCTTTGCCAGAAGATTGACTCTGCAATTTTTGCACATATGAAGTAATGTCAATCTTTACCATGCCTGTTTCTGCTTTTGTAATGCCAGTATCTGAATCAGCTGTAGCTCTTACTGCCAGTTTTGCTAATGTGTGTTTTATAGATTCATTAATAAAATCAGAGCTAATCTCCAGCCTAGCTACTTGTATCTCATTCTCTAAAATAGTGTCATGGGTATAGTCCATAATCACAGACCCATTGTAAAAATCAACATCCTTGATTAATTCATCATCAAGGTCATTGTCTGTGCCCCAATTATTTTTAACTTGGGCTGTATCTGCTGCTGTTTTGCCACGTATTGTGTATTTTTGTATATCCCCACCAACACAGTTGGTAATGCCCTTAAATGTTTTTTGGCCAAAAACGGGGTTGAAAATATTAAAGTAATACTCATTACTTTTGCACCAGTCCAAATCTTTAGTTTCTATTGTAAAAAGAGGAATTACCAGTTTTTCATCTCCAACCCTTCCTATTAAATTAGCAACCAATGTTTCGTCTTCACCCGCATCCATATCAGAAACAATTCCGCCAGCACCAACAAACCTAACTTTCGCTTCAGCAAGCATTTGTGGCTTCAACTCTCGCATCCAACTTCTTGAGACATCACTCACAGCCCACCGAATCGCTCCTTCTGCCCCTCCCTCAATTCCACCAATTACAGCCCCAAGTCCTCCAACAGCTAGTACACCTGGGCCAGTCCATATTGAAATTATTCCTCCAGCTATCGCACCGGTCCCTGCACCTACACCTGCATCCTGGGCAACTGTTCCCCAAAAGGAACCCCCAGCAGAATCATATACTTGAATATACCATTTATCCTCAGCAAAGGCTGTTGGAATTAAAAATGCCAAAGCAATCAGAATACAAAAAAACCGGAGATTCATTTGCACACCTCTTCTAATGAATTAAAATAAGCATTTAAATTGTTAAAATTTTTATTAATTGCATATTTCAACCCGCCCAAATTGTCCAATTTAAGCGAAGAGATTTCAGCATCAGCAGCATATTGCTCTATCAAATATTTAATTTTATTCTCTTTAAGAGAAACAGTTGAATTTAATTCAGCATGCAATGCAAGAACATCATCCTTAAATGATAGTACATCACAAGGATCTTTTTCAATAGCAGCATCCATTTCTGCAGATTTTACAATAAGCTTTTTTCTTACTTTTAATTCATCTGCAAGCAGGGAATAAATTTCTGCAATTGAAGAAATCTTATCATCAGAAGCGCATTTCAATTTTAGTGCAGATAATTGGTCAGTTATAGCGGTTAAATCAGTATCTGAAATCTTTTTTACCTTGTCACTTAGATAGGCATCAACTGCATAAATATCAATCCCTTTCTCTGTAAAAATATTTGTTAAATCTGAAACCTTAGTATTGCACTGATTTAAGTTTGCAGCATTGTTTGTGCTGTTATTGGAGTTTGCCTGCTGGGTGCAGCCTGACAATATAATAAGCAAAATAATAGCTAACCCAATCTTCTCCCAAACCTGCAAATACTCACCCTTTACGATTATTTGGATATTAAGTATTAATATAATGTAGGGTATTTATAGGTTTCTTATGCTTTTTTTAGCAACTCAAGCAATTGCAACTTCTTAAGCTTGTATTGCCTAGGATTAAGGTTGAAATAACTAAAATCCTTAAATAAATTTATAATATCAAAAAGATGCCTCTTGTAATCCATAATCGCATATTTTTTCAGTATGCCTACATACTCTTTAAAATCAAAAGAATAATTAAGAAGGATGGAAATAATATCAATCCTGTCTTTCAACCCCTTGCTTGAATGTGCCCTGTCCTGCTCTGCCTGCTGTTTCAATAGGATAAGATATTCTGGTTTCAGAACCTTGAAACCCTGCACATGATTAACTTGTTTGATTAGATCCTCTGCAGGAATTATGAATTTGGAATAATAAGGAACATAAATATCTATATCAATTTCATCAATTATTATTTCGTACTTGTTAAGTTTAACATTCTTCTTAAGGGCATAATTATTCCTTATCTTTTCAAGCTCATTAAAATCAACTATTAAATCAATATCCTTGGATTTATTTGTTTTAGCATAAAGGTATGCAGCCCAGCCGCCAATAAGGACAAAATTAAATTTTCTTCTAAAATCCTGCAGAACTTGCCAGCTTCTTTCAGTTACAATATCATTCCAGAATTCCATTTATCCTCATCTCCAATGCTTTAATAAAGTCAGAAGAATACCATTCCCCAAGATTCCAAATATCAACAAATGTCTGGGCCAGAGAAGTTATTTTGCCGTATCTCCCCATATTCACGTCCTTTAAAATCACAAAAAGATTTGGCTGCCCGCTTTTACTTGGAAACCTTTTTTTTATTTCATCTAAGGAATCTGCATAAACATACACTTCAGAATAATCTGCAGGCACTTCTTTGAAACGAAATTTGTATGCAGAATATGCGCCAAATATGCAATTTGCCGGAATGTTTTTCTCAATCTCAGAAATAGAAACATCAACCCTTGTCTGATATGCTATATCTTTATTCAAATTTCTCACACTTGCCCAATACAGCAAAACCTTTCTTGGGTTAATGGTTTTGAGATTCATCGGGTTAACTTTAATCGCATTCATTCTCCTCAATGGTTTCAAGGAAAGGTTTACTGTGGATAAAGACATGCTAAGCAGGTTGCTCAATTCTTTCTGGGTCAGCAAAAAATTATTCTTTTCCAATGCCTGAAATAAAAGTTCCCGATATACTAATTCTACCTTATTCATAAACAATATTTATGGTAAAGTATATTTAAAGGTTTCGATATTTATCGAAAGATATAAATAAACCTTAAAGTAAGAAATATATAAAGGGATTAACTGGCACTGTTGACCTTAGAAATTGATATTCATCAGCTGATTGTCAGTTGGTTCTAACTAATACCTAATCAGTAGGTTCTAACTAATACCTAATCATTAAATACTTCTTTAACATAGTATTATTTGGTGATATTAATGAATAAATTAACCATTTTGCTGATTATGCTATTGTTTATTGGCGTCTCGGCTGCAACCGGACCATTAGCAATAGATAAAAAAGCAAATGTTTGCGAAAACATGCGAGTGCAAATGACTTGCAAAGATGTTTATAATTGTACAACTACAGAGGAATGTCTTGCTAAGGATCCTATAAACTGCACAGCACCAGAGAATTTCATAGGGCAGATAAAAAAAGAATGTTCTGACAAGCCATACTATGCTTTTCAAGTAGATTTGAAGAAAGGCTGGAATCTTGTGTCATTGCCTATTTCACCAGAGGATGACTTTGCTAAAATATTTGAAACAGATTGCGCACAAAAACCAATGTGGTTATGGAATTGGTTGGAGAAAAAATATGTTTCATTAGAAACTTATGGCTGGCTCTTGAAAAATGGGGGCAAACCATTTGGATTTAGTGTGTGGATAAAAGCAGATTCAGCATGCTCAGTTAAAGCAAAAGGATTGAAAAAAGTGAATTATGACACCTCATCAACCATTACAACAACTTCAGAAGGAAGCTGGATTCCATTACCAAGCGCATATGAATCTATGACTTGGGAACAGGTTCAGGGCAATTGCATAACAATGTCCGGACCACATAGCTATAATAATGAATTAAATAAATGGGAATTGGCTAAAACAATAGAGCCTGGAGTAGGTTATTTGGTAAAACTAAAAGGAATAACCCCGGATCTTGAATCAGGAGCTCTTAACTGTAGCTTAGGGAATATAAGTGAAACAGCAGAACCACCAGCATTCCCGGAGTAAAGGTGTAAAAATGCAAATATTGAAAATCTTCATAGTAATGGCATTGTTGCTGGTATTGACAGGTTGTATTGCAAAACAGGATGAACAACCACCTTTGCCACCGGAAGGAAACACAGTTACAGATGCCACATCTGCAAATAATGGAGGAGATACAGCTAGTATGCCACCATTGCCGCCAGATGCAGGAAATACACAAGCAGCAAAATCTTCAAACAATGGCCCGCCATTACCACCAGAATAAATTTTAATTTAGTAAATCTCCAGCTCTTTTAAGCTGGAGATTCTTATTTTATTTCTGCAAACTCTGGCACTCTTTTTATGTGCCAATAGCCAAATCTCTTATTTGGTTTTTACAACTATTTGGAATTGACAACATAAAGAAATGTTTATTAATGTCAGCTAACATAATATTAATGTGATGTTAATATGACTACAACAGCAATCATAAAATTAAGTGATGAGGCAAACAAGGTCGTAAACATAATTAAAGCAAAATATGGTTTCAATGATAAAAGTGAAGCATTAAATTATCTTATTGAAGAATATGAACAAGAATTATTAGAACCAGCACTAAGGCCGGAATATGTTGAAAAGATAAGGTGCATAGAACATAAGGGGAAATTTGTCAAGATAAAAAGCATTGAAGATCTCTGGAAGTGAAATAACTTATGTATGCTCTGGAGATTGAAGAGACCTGCAAAAAGAATATGGCAAAAGCAGGCTTAAAAAATTCAGAATTCAAAAAAGCTGTTGAGAATAAATTTAGACAAATTTTGGAAGATCCCCATAGATTCAAATCTTTGCATTATCCGCTACAAAATAAGAAACGGGTTCACATATTGAAAAGTTTTGTAATGGTTTTTGAAATTGATGAAAAAAAGAAGGTTGTAAGGATTTTAGATCTAGATCATCATGATAATATTTATCGCTAGAAGAGAAACAAAATAAAAACAAAAGAGGGAACTAGGGAAGTATTTAATTAGTTTTCGTTTCTAAATTTGTGTGCCAGAAAGTGAAGGGAAATGATGAAGCTATTTGCAGGCAGTTCAAGCATTGAATTAGCTGAGGAAATTGCTAATAATCTAAAAATAAAAATCAGTGCAAGCGAATTTGAAAGATTCTCTGACAGGGAATGCATTGTGCGAATTAAAGAAGAAATTAAGGGAGAAACTATTTATTTATTGCAAAGCACCTGCAATCCAGTAAATGAAACATTGATGGAATTATTAATAATGGCCGATGCTTGCTTGAATAATGGGGCACATAAAGTGCATGGCATACTGCCTTATTATGGATACAGCAGGCAGGATCGGATTACAGTTCCGGGAGAACCAATAACAACAAAATTAATTGCAAAATTGATTGAAGCATCTGGAATTTCAAGCGTTACAACAATGGACATTCATTCAAAGGCTACATCAGAATCCTTTAATATTCCATTTAATGATTTGCATTTTACCGATACTTTAACAAAATATCTTGAAAGCAAGATAAAGAAGGATAAGAAAGATTATATGATTGTAGGGCCAGACCATGGTGCTTTGGAAAGGGCAGAAAGGATTGCAAAAAGTTTAGGGACTGATTCTGCGCATATTGAAAAAAAAAGAAGTAAAGCGGAAGCAATCTCAACCATGGAATTGCAAGCAAAGGTAAAGGGCAAAAATGTAATTCTGGTTGATGATTTAATTGGGACAGGAGGAACAATCATCAGGGCCGCAGAATTATTGAAAAAAGAAGGGGCGGAAGAGGTTTCTGTTGCCGCTACCCATGGGGTGTTTGCAAATGATGCAGTTGAAAGGCTGCAAAATTCAATAATCAGCGAAATAATTGTTTCAAACACAATTCCGCAGAGAAGAAGGATTGACAAATTAACTGTTTTAAGCGTTGCAGAAGAATTTTCTAATTTTATAAAGAAAATTTAATTATTTGATAAACAAAATGTTTGGAAATCCTCGGAAAGCTTCATCTCCAGTAACAAACACTAAATTATTTTCTTTGGCAAGGACATATCCAATACAATCAGCACAGGAAAAATTCTTGGAATAATTTTGCTTCTTGAACTCAGCAATCTTTATCAGATCATTTTTAGCAATATCTATGATCTTTGGCTCCAGCATAGATAACAAACGAATAACTTTGTCTTTAGGGAATTCCTTTAATAAGGCATAAGCAAACTCTGCAAGATTAATCATAGAACAATAAACGGTTTGACCTGCAAAGCAAGAATAATTTTCATTGCCTTTTATTATTTCATACAGCGCGTATGTGTCCAAGAAGTTTCTTGTCTCTCCTTGCATTATCTTCCCTCATCAAATCCTTAACCTTCTGAGCACTTAGTTTTAGGGTTTTTGCCGCCCCAAAAACTTCCTTTGACAAAATAGGTTCTTTTGTTTTGATTTCTATGACTATGCATTGGCGTTCCCTGATATTTGCTTTTTTAACTATTTCTGCAGGCAGCGTAACCCCTAAAGAATTGCCCCATTTTCTGGTGGTAGTAATAATTTCCATTTAATCACTAAGATAATTATATCTAATTATCTTTTTAAACCCTTCTAAAACAATAAAAATTCCGGGCATTGAGCTATAATACTCTACCATTTTTATTCCTTTTAGATAACTATTATTGGGATAAAATGTCAATCAAAATTCCTAGATGCATGTCAACACAGCACCCGGATAATGTAAAGATGCCTTTTTTTGTTGATTCACAGTTGTTTGACACTGAGGATGAGATAAAGGAAGCATACTATGCTTTCGCTTATTTAGGCTGTGAAGAACAGATGTGGGATTCTGAAGGAAAGGAAGCCGATACCTTTGTTGTAAAAAAACTGCTTAGCAAATATGAAAGTTATTTCCAGAAAAAAGTCCTTGGCGAGGATGTATTCTTGACAATAAGAGTGCCTAATCCAAGGATTGAAAAAAATGAAGGAAAAGTATTGCTTGAAACTTTAGAATCCATTCCAAAACACTATGATGTTGCACAGGTTTTTTACGGGAAAAATATTGCCCCAATTTTTGAAGTCATATTGCCAATGACGACAAGTGCAGAAGAAATAATCAGCGTTGATGAATACTACAAAAAGTTTGTTGTTGGGAAGGAACAGAAATGTATTGGGAATACGTGCATAAAGGAATGGATCGGCGAGTTTAATCCTAAAGAAATAAATGTAATCCCGCTTTTAGAGGATGAAAAAAGCATAATGAATATTGATGAAATTGTTAAACCTTATTTGCAGAAAGATGGAAAGAAAGAATATCAAAGGATATTCTTGGCATATTCAGACCCTGCTGAAAATTACGGATTTATCTCCGCTGCTTTAATGAATAAAATAGCATTGGAAAAGATTGACAAATTAAGCGAAAAAATGTCTATTGACCTATACCCTATTATCGGATTTGGCTCTGTTCCCTTTAGAGGAAACTTTAACCCAAAAAGGGTTAAAGATTGTTTACAGGAATTCCAAAGTGTTCAAACATATACAGTACAATCATCTTTCAAATATGATCATGAAAGGGATGATGTTACAAAAGCAATTGATAAAATAAGGGCAACAAGAAAAGGAAAGGCAAAGCAGATTGATGATAAAAAAGCAAAAGAATTGATTGCAAAATATTCTGATGAATACCAAAGGCAGGTAGAGCATATTGCTGATTTGATTAATGGCTTGAATAAATTTGTCCCTGCAAGGAGAAAAAGAGCCTTGCATATTGGTTTGTTCGGATATTCAAGGAAAACACGCGGGATAAAACTGCCAAGGGCAATAAATTTCTGTGCTGCTTTATACAGCGCGGGAATTCCACCGGAAATTCTTGGGCTTAATTCATTGCATTCAAAGGATTATGATTTCCTTTATGATTGCTTTCCAAAATTTGAAACTGATTTAAAGGATGCATTGCCCTATTTCAATGAGAATTCTGAAAAATTCCTTCCAAAAGGATTATTTAATACAGTAAAGGAGAAAATTAAGGAACTTGATATTGGAATAAATGAGAAACATAAGCAGATTACTGATGAAATACTTGAAAATTATAGCAAAAACAGAAATGAAACTTTAACAGAGGATATTACTAGGGCAGCAGTACTAAGGAAATTCTTGGGCTAATACTGCTGCTTTTCTGGCAGCAGAAGGGTTTTCTAAATAGTACCTTGCAACCCTTGCTGTTTTTTCAACCCTTTTATCTGAAGAACATAAAGCACGTGAAATTATTTGTTTTGCTTCACGCCTTAATTCAGTATTTAATCTAGGAGAAATATCTGCAATTGAAAGAAGAGCTGCTCTTCTCACAAAATAATTTTCATTTAATGCAGCTTCTATTAATACATAAAAAACTTGGCTAGACCTTTCTCTCTTACCTAAATCAGCTAATTTCAATACTGCTTCCCGCCTTTTGCTTCTAAGCGGATTTCTTAGTTGGGCAGTCAAAACTTCAAGCTGATCTATTGGTTTTTGTTGAAATTTCCCTATGGCCCTGGATACTAATCCTTTTAGTCTTGGAAATTTAAACCTTGAAAGTACTTTAAGCATAGATATATTTGAAAGCAAAAGGTTAAATAAAACATTTTACTTCAATTCTAAAGAAAACATAGCAGGAGGGATATTATGGCAGACAGGCATGCGGTTGCATTGTTCATGATTGGGATTGCGGTTGGAACAGGTATGAAAGTATTGCCCGCCCCGATTGATATTGCAACACCATACATTGGATTAGTATTTTTGGCATTAGGAATAATTCTTTTAATTAAAGGGTAATTGCTGGCAAACAGTTAAGGAATATAACTAACTGCGAATTCATAATGTTAAGCCATAGTTGTATTTTTAGATGGCGATATGTTTAAATTCTGTAATTTACAGAATATTTACATGGCAAGGATTTATGCAAAAACACTCACGAAAGAAGCAATTATAACTATAAATAAGCAGTTCCATGAGGGTCTTCTGAGAAATGAAGCAGAACTTGAATATGTTGTTTTTAAGGTAGCAAATACAAGAGGAGTAGACAGGAAAGCCGCTACCCTTCTTATGGAAATTGCAAGAAGGCATCCTTTTGCTGATGGAAATAAAAGAACAGCATTTGAATCTATGCTGGCTTTCCTAGAGCTAAACGGCAAAAAATTGATAGTTGGAGAGACTTCAAGATTTAATGTTGTTGTCTGGTCGGTAAAACCAAAAACAAGCATTGAAGAAATAGTAATATGGATAGCAAACCATACACGAGGGGGTTAACAAAATTTCAAAATTTTCAATTTTGAAATTTATAAAATTCAAGAGGGATTTTAGATGAAAATAATGAAGATAAAGGGAAAAAGGGAGCCTATCACAATGGCTGAGTGGAAGGACATAAAGGGCATAGTAAAGGCACATATGAAAGAATACAAAGAATTTTACAAAGAACTTGCAGAGTTATAATTAGGT
Organism: Candidatus Diapherotrites archaeon CG08_land_8_20_14_0_20_34_12; assembly: GCA_002779065.1. Taxonomy (GTDB): domain Archaea; phylum Iainarchaeota; class Iainarchaeia; order Iainarchaeales; family 0-14-0-20-34-12; genus 0-14-0-20-34-12. Next base: position 2,851 of record PEXL01000057.1, on the reverse strand, counting down.
TTAATATTTAAAATGTTGGGAGAATATTTATTTATCGAAAGACTGAAATGAGTTGATAAAAATGCCAAGACCAAGAAGAAGGACATTTGCACAAAAAGCAAAAAGAGCTGCAGTTATTGCTGGAATTGCAGGAGCAGCTGCTTTTGGAACTGCAATGGCGGTAAGCCCAAACTTTAGGGCCAAAGTAGTAAATACTGCCGAGGAAGTTGCATCACAAGTTGCAAGAAGAGGAGCTGGAGCAGCCGCAGGGGTAGGAGCTGCCTATGTATATGCGAAAGGAAAAAGAGGCTGGAGAAATGGCCGAGCAACTAGTGGAACTGCAAGAAAAGCAGCAATGGTCGGGGCTGGAATAGGTGGAGCATTATTATTGCCACCGTACGGTGGAGCAATTGCTTTGGGAGCAGCTGGAGTCGGTCCAAAAAATTTGAAAAAAGCCGGAAGATGGACAGTTGAAACCGCAAAAAAAGGATATCGGGCAGGAAAAGAAGCTTGGGATAGGAGAAAAGAGACAAGAAGAACTACTCCAAGAAGATAAAAATAAGATAAAGATTTATTTTAATGATTTCAAAGTGCACAGAATAAATTTTTCCGCACTTTTTATTAATTTTTTTCCATTTGGGGTGATGGAATAAACAACCCTGTTGCCAATTGCTTTCTTTTTTACAAAGCCGCGGCTTTGCAGTTTGTAAAGGACAACATAGGCAGTGACATTTCCAGGCAGAAAGCCGAATCTTTTTTGTATTGCTGAACGCAAAGCATATGCATGCATATCTTCCTTTTTTAAGATTGATAAAATGTAAAGCCAGAGTAATTCAACAGTCATTTTTGATTTCAACCGTTTTAATTCCGGGGAATCTTCAAGCTGCATAATCATAAAGGGAAAAGAAGATTATTTAAATAGCAATTAACTACTATTTTATAGCGGTAAAATACTTGAAATTTAAATGGTGAAAATGTGGGAAAGGAAATTAGGGTTGCAATAGCTGGTGTTGGAAACTGTTGTTCTTCACTTGTGCAGGGTAGATTTTATTATAAAAATGTTGATTCAAATGATGAACCTGTCCCTGGATTGATGCATAATGTTTTGGGCGGATATAAAATTAAGGATATTAAATTTGTTGCTGCTTTTGATGTGGATAAAAGAAAGGTTGGGAAGGATTTATCTGAAGCAATCTTTGCAAAACCTAATTGTACAAAAATATTCTGCAAGGATATTCCAAAGATGGGGATAATTGTGCAGAAAGGCCCGGTTTTGGATGGCATTGCCTTGCACATGCTTGATTATCCTGAAGACCAAAGCTTCAGGGTTGATGAAAAAACAAAACCAGTGGATGTTGCAGATGAATTGAAGAAAGCAAAGGCTGATATTCTGGTGAATTATATGCCAGTAGGAAGCCAGCAGGCAACAGAGTATTATGCTAATGCTTGCTTGGAAACTAGAGTAGCTTTCATCAATTGCATGCCTGTTTTTATTGTTTCAACTCCAGATTGGGAAAAGAAATTTGAGAAGGCAAAATTGCCCTGTATTGGGGACGATGTGTGTAGCCAGTTGGGCGCCACAATAACACACAAAGCATTAACTAAACTTTTTACGGAAAGAGGGGTAAAGATTGACAGAACCTATCAGTTAAACACCGGCGGAAACACCGATTTCCTGAACATGCTTGAAAGAGCAAGATTGAAAAGCAAAAAAATCAGCAAAACTGAAGCTGTCCAAGCAATGTTGGGGGTGCCTTTAGAAGCTGAGAATATTCATATTGGGCCAAGTGATTATGTACCTTGGCAGAAAGATAATAAATTGTGTTTTATCAGGATTGAGGGAAGGAAATTCGGGGATGTACCAATT
>PEXL01000057.1:0-946 GCA_002779065.1 Candidatus Diapherotrites archaeon CG08_land_8_20_14_0_20_34_12 | reverse complement strand
TGCAATCCGTTGCTGTAAACTAGCATTAGATAGAAAAATTTCTGGTGCACTTACTTCCATATCTGCTTATGTTATGAAACACCCTCCTCTTCATTATCCCCCAAGCATTGCAAGGCAGATGGTAGAAGAATTTATATCTGGAGAGAGGGAACGATAAAAACAGATAGTATTACTTTTAATTATGGCAATAAAACTTTTCATCACAGGCGGAACGATTGACAATATTGACAAAGACCGCAAACTTAAATCAAGAAAAACACACATACCTAAAATGTTAAAGCAGGCTAACGTAACTTTGGAAATTAATACTGAAAAATTAATGTTAAAAGACAGCAGGGATTTAACTGATTCTGACAGAAAGCTAATTCTCAAAAAATGCAAGCAATGCAGGGAAGACAAAATAATTATAACTCATGGGACATTCACCATGGCAAAAACTGCGGCAATTCTTGGACAGGGGATAAAAAATAAAACAATAGTATTGACTGGTTCAATGGTTCCTTATGTTGAAGATAATTCAGATGCATTGTTTAATTTGGGGTGTGCAATAAGCAAGGTTCAGACAATTCCACGAGGAATTTATATCACAATGAATGGCCAGATATTAAAATGGGGCAATGTAAAAAAGAATGTAAAAAAAGGAATTTTTGAAGAAATAAAACAATAAACGGAAGTGATTCTAGGATAAAGGATAAGTTTTTAAAAAGGGGCAAATATATTATAATTGAGATACATTGATCATCTGCGGATTATCACTGTGTGTGTGGTCAATCCTTGGTAACAAGGTGGTATTACTGCACACTTAATTCTCATTAATCTAATTTTAAATCTTTTAAAACTTGTTTTGCTGAACTATATGTAAGATTAATAGTTTTATCCGGTTTTAATGAACCATAAGCAATCGTATGTGCCTTGCAATTGTCAGGCAGATTAACAAAATTAATCT
>PEXL01000005.1 GCA_002779065.1 Candidatus Diapherotrites archaeon CG08_land_8_20_14_0_20_34_12 | reverse complement strand
TAAAACATCATCCTTCTTTCTTGCATCAATTCCCTGAACAAGGAATTCATTTAATTTTGCTGCCTTTATCCCCTGCTTTATTGCTTCAATAATTGCTTCGTTGCTATAAAATGCAGTTTCATCTCCTTTCAACAAGACAACATTCCCTGATTTAATGCAAAGAGCAGCAGTATCTAAAGTAACATTAGGCCTTGCTTCATATAGCACACCAATAACCCCAATAGGAACGCTGATTTTTTTCAATCTTAAGCCATTGTATAAAGTTCTTTCTTCCAAAATCTTGCCAATTGGATCCTCAAATCTAATTACTTCACCTAAAGCAGTAGTCATTCCCTTAATTCTTGAATCATTTAATTCCAGGCGATCAAGCAATGCGTTATTCAAACCTTTTTTCTTTCCGTTTTCCAAATCTTTTTTGTTTGCTGAAAGAATTTTTTCTTTATTGCTGAGCATGCTTTTCTTTATCTCTTCCAAAACATCATTTTTCTGTTTTGTTGTATAACCCATAGCTTCATAAGAGGCTTCTTTTGCCTTCTGCAACTGTTCGTTTATATTCATAAGAATCATTTATTCAAGCTGCTAACTTCTTTTGACTTATTTACCGCAGCTTTAATAGTTTCATTAATTATTTTTTCAACATCAGCTTCATCCATTACTTTTAATGCTGTTTCAGTTATCCCGCCTTTAGTTGCAACCCTTTCAATAAAACTTTCAGGCAATACTTTCTGCTGAATCATTAACTTTGATGCACCATAAAATGTTTGCTCTGCTAATAACAATGCCTGTTTTTCGTCTAAACCCTGCTCTTTTGCAGCTTTTGCAAATTTCCCAATAAAATAAGCAACAAATGCGGGCCCGCATCCGGATAATGCAGTAACAACATGCATTTTATCCTCTGAAATTTCAATCAGTTTTGCATTCTTTCCAAATAGAATTCCCAATACTTCAATATCTTTCCTTGCGGCATTTTTTCCAAAGCAATAAGCACCAGCCATCTCCCCAACAGTCAATGCCAGATTAGGCATTACCCTTATTACTTTTGCTGTTATTTTTGAGTCATAAAAATTTGTTTCCAACCCCGCAGCAACAGTCACAATAATTTTCTTCAAATTGCATACTTCCTTTATCTCCTTTAACACATTTTCCATATCTTTTGGCTGAACCGCTAAAATAAGCACATCACAATTTTTAGCAACATCATAATTATTCCTTGAAACATTAATTGTTTTTTTTGCCAAATCAGTCAAGGAACAATTTTTATCAGAAATATAAATATCTGTTTTGCCTATTCCTGAATTAATTAAATTGTCCAATATTGCACTTCCCAAATGCCCGCAACCAATTATTCCATATTTCATAATATCATCTACTCTTTTTTTCTTCAATAATTTTTTTCTTTTTCTCTTTAAACCATAAAAGGCTTTTCTCTTTTTAGGAAAAAGAGAAAAGGGTTTTGGGGTTGCTGGGATTTGAACCCAGATCAGCAGGTAACTTCTCAAAAAATTTTGCATACCTGCTCTTCGTCATCGCCCTTTTCAGGACTCAGCGCTCCAATCTAGAGCCGTATAGAAAAGAAATAGTTTTCTTTCTCTTGGCAATCTACATTCTCTTTCTTTTTATAAAAGAAAGAGAAGGCGGGAACTGGAGCCTGCTGTGCTGCCGGGTTACACCACAACCCCTTTACCTTTCCGTAACCTAATTAGATGCCAGAAATCATTTTTATATATTGCTATCTGGTTTAATTGTTTCATTTGAAAGGATTTGTGCAATCTTTATACTCCTCAGCTTTTGTATCCTTAATTATCTTTGTAACTATATTTGTAAAGATTACCGAATAACTGCCATAATCCTCTTCCCTATATTGTTTCAAAATTCTGCCATTTTGGTAATCAAAGAGATAATATCCGCTAACTATGATATCATTTGTTGTTCCACCAAAGGTTATTTTTAAGGTATTATATTCGTTTCCTTCTACTTTAAATTTTTCAGCACTTTTTGTAACATAACTTAATCCATTATATCCCCAGCCATTACTTAATGAAACCTCTACTTTTGGCAGAACAATATTGGATATGTTGTTTTCAGTGCCTTCTGCTCTTATTTCCCCATTAGAATATGACTGATACTGTTTCTTTTTTTCAATTATTGATTGTTCTTGGCAGGTATCTGTCTTATTTGAATCAATTAGTTTGTAAGAATCAAGCATTATCACATTAAGCAATGCTGAATTTTCATCAATACTTTCAGCTATTGTTATAGTTTTCATATAATCCTTTATTGATTCAGGGAATCCGTTTGTTATTATCTCAATTTCATTAACAAGCCCTTCATCCTTGTTGTATTTTATTTCTAATTTGACTGGTTCAAAATTCTGCATCGTGCTCGTATCAGTCTCATCTTTTTTCAAAGTGTCATCTGTTCCAATAATTACCTTTGAATTATCCGTTAAATTTGCATTCTGATCTTCTATTTTTGTCTGCTGTTGAATACAGCCAGCTAAAATAATTGTAAATAAAATGGCCAGAACAACTATTAAATTAAGTTTCATATTTTTCCCCTTTCCACTTTTTAATTATAATTAAATTAAGCAATTCTTTTAAATTACTTCTTCACCCCGAAGAACGCACTTAACAAAGCACGTGCTTCTTTTTCAGTTATTAATGCTCTGTTAATCAAACCTTTGAAAGAATCAAGCACAGCTTTTTTATTGTCTATATTTGTTCTTTTTTCAATCATCTCCTTGAATTTTCTAAGCATTATCTTTTTTGTTAGTTTGCTTGCTATTTTGAAATTGATTTTCTTTTTTGCAAAATAAATCTGTGAAAACAATACAGCAGCTGCGTGCGATATATTCAATGATTTATACTCTCTGCTTGTTGGGATATGGACAAGGAAATCACATTGTTGTATCTCTTTATTGTCCAAGCCAGAGCTTTCCCTTCCAAAAACCAATGCAATAGTTGCGTCAGAATTGGCAAATCTTCTTGAAAATTCCTGCACCGGAAGTGCATTCCTGAACATTGTGTTCGATTTTGTGATTTTTGCAGATGTAGCGGCAGAATAATCCGCTAGCTTTAATGCATCTCCTAATTTTTTGACAATTTTTGCCTTCTCAAGAATTTCCTGCGCATGCACCGATCTACTTCTTGTTTTGCCAGTAAGATGATCTATCTTGGGGTTAACTAAAACTAAATCCTTAAGGCCAAAATTCTTCATGGCCCTTGTAATTAAGCCGAGATTTTCTTCATACTCCGGTTCAACAAGGATAACAATAGTTTTCATACAAAAGCACTATTAAAGGAAGGGTTAATAAGTATTAAAAATATCAATATATTAAAGATATTAGATGAATCCTAAATCAATTGCTTTATTTTTAATGGCAAGCATGCTTTTTTTAGCTTCAGCATATGCTTATGACCCAACAATTTATCTTACTGCGGAAAGGCATGTCCTAAATAAAGGTGAAATCTTAGGGACAATTGTTGAAATAAATCACGAGAATATTGATTATTATGTTGTTAAAATAAATGTCGGAGATAAACTTGCAGGATTAATTCCTTTGAAAAAAGACAAGCAGGAAATTGTTACAGGGAAAACAACCACCAAGCAGCTTTTTCAGGTTACTGAATTTTTAATAAAATATAAAGATTACTTAGATAGTTTAAAAGAATCTTCAACCCCCTGGTATATTTCAAATTACACAGTAATGTCAAATCTTACTGTTTTCCTTGATGAAAAATATGATAATTTAACCTTGGTTGAAACAACAATTAAATCAAGCGAATCGAAAGCATTGACTGAACAATTAAAATCATCTACTTCAAATCTAAAAAATAAAACCTTGGAAGTTTCAAGCATGTTAAAAGATGCTGCAGATTCTGAATCTGCTTTCATTAATAAACCAAAAACAGGCGGTGAGCAAGAATTAGTTGATTCATTAACTTATGTTTTTGATGCAATCCTTGAATTAGATTCTTTAATTTTAGATTATAAAGTATCTTTGAATAAATTGAAGGGGCTTATCGCTTCTGATGATTTAGACCTTTCAACAAAACAATCATTGACTGCAACATTAAAATTCCCGCAGGACCTTTCCATAATCGGCAATTGGGCATCATATACCCCGCAATTAAAATCAGGCATTTCATCCTTATTGAGCGAATCAATAAAAGAAGCAGACAATGTTTCCAAAAATCTTGATTTGCGGTTAAAAATGGAAATAGCATATTCCGAGATTTATGCTGATGATGCAAAACTGAAAAAAGATATTGGGGAAGACTACTCTACTTTAAGTAAATCAGCTAATTTGATTCTTTCAAAGGATTATTATGATAAGTGGAAAAATCAGGAATTAGCCAAGAAATTTAAGGCTTCTTGGGACAAGGTAAATATTTATTATGGCAAAATGCAGTATGATGATGCAATAAAATCAGCGAAAGAGGCAAAGCAACAGGCAATTTCAATTGTTGCTGAAGGTTATTTGGTTATTGAACCAAAACCACAGCCAAATTACACACTTTTGATTGAAGGATTGGCAGCATTGCTCGTCCTTGTTGCAATTTTATATGCCGTAAGGAATAGGAAGAAATTTTCTGGATTTTTAAATAAGGATGAGGAAGATGATGTTCAAGTCTATAATTTCAAATAAAATTTTATTGGCTTTTTTGCTAGTATCATTAATTATTCCAAGCATATCTGGTTTGACAGTCTCAATACAGCCAAAAAATGGGGTTTCACCAGCCACAGCGTATTCTTATGAGATTGTTGATTATATAATTAAAGTGAGAAATGATGTTGATGCAGAGATTACTGATGTCGGATTAAAGGTTTTAGTTGACCCGAATTTAAAAATTGTTGAAGGCTATGATGAACTTGAATATAAACTATTCAAATTGCCTGTGATGGGCCCAAAAGAATTGAGGGAAGAGGAAGTAAAAATAAAACCAACTATTTCTGCAAAAGATGCTGCAGGCAAGAAACTGCAAATAACAGTAGATTATGGCATTTCTTCATTGACTGATTATGCCGGCACTTATCTTTTAGTAACAGAACCTTCTTTAGTTATTGATTCAAAGCTTTCTTCAGAAAAAATATCTACAGGTGAAGACGCTTTTATTCTCCTTAATCTTTCAAACCAGTCAGATTCCGATATTTCAAATATTTCCTTTGAATTAATTGGAAATGAAGACTTTTTCATAAAAGAAACCTCTTTTTTTAATATTGCTGTTCTCAAGCAAAAAGAGTCAATTGCAGAAAAGCAGCTTGAATTCAAATTGACAAATGCAAAGAAGAGCCAGAACCTGATTATGGAAACAACATTTGTTGATTCTATTGGGGAACATGTTCTGCAGAAGAATTTTGCAATTAAAGAACTGCCAAAAACAATGACCTATGTTTACCTTTTGATTGTTTTAGTCCTTGCATTGATTGTATTTACCCTTTTTAAAATAATGAAAAATAAAAATTCTCCTCCAAAAAAAGAATCACATTCAGGACAAAGTTCTGCAAGTAAATCTGCTGTTGTGCATGGAGCACCTGTACAGCATAAGGATTCTGAAGAACAATTGGATGAAAGCGAAGAAGATTTAGATGAAGAAGAATCTGAGCCAGAATCTGAGGAAGATTTAGATGAAGAATCTGAACCAGAATTCGAAGAAGAATCTAATAATTCAGGGCATAAATCTGCTGGGCATCCATGATTCTAATTTTTAGATGCAGATCTCAACAATATCTCCATTTCTTAGAATATATTCCTTGGAAACCCTTTGGCCTGCAAACTTTGTTGAACCCCATACGCGGGCAAATTTGAATTTTTTGTACAAGTCCTTGTGCACAATCTTTGCCACATCCTCAACAGTTGCATTTTCCGAAACAGCCAAAGGCTCTTTTGCTGCTTCCTCAGATGGTTTTTTTGTAAATATTAAAATTTTCCCGAGCAATTGGAAAATCTCTTCCCTTATTTTGCTCAATTCCTTTTCATCAAGTGCTTTGTATTTAATAAAATGAATCCTTTGTTTTATATCCTGCAATTCTTCCCCCTCAAGAGGGCAGGAACGTTCATTTATGAGAGCAATAGCCCTCTTATAACAAAGCCTAGTATTCAATGCTTCAGAAATATCCCTCAAACTGCAAGGCTCTTCAATAACTAAAGATGCGTTATGATAGCCATTTGCCTTCAGGAAATTTACTACCTCTTCCTCAGTAACCTTAAGGTAATTTTTCCCAGAAAAGGTTATTCCCTTGAAATCAGATTTATTTACTGAAATCCTTGGCCTTATTTTGTTTATTAGAATATCAACTGTTTTCAATTCATTATTTACAATATCATATTCTTTTACTGCATTGCAAGCATTCAAAATAAAAACAACAACATCGGCATTCCTTATTATTGCAAGCAATTCTAGGCCACCGGCTTTTCCATGGCTAGACCCCTGCACCAAAGGGGGGATTTCAACTAATTGTACCTGTGCTTTTTTATAACCCATCATCCCGATTTCCGGTTTTTTTGTGGTGAATGCATATGGTGCAATTAAAATGTCATGGTTGTTTGTCAATGATTTAATTAATGTGCTTTTCCCGGAATTAGTCATTCCGATTAAAACTACTTGGGCTACTCCCTCTTTTTTTATTGCAAGCGATTTTGCAGAAGCCTTCTTTCTTTGTGCTTCGATCTTTTCCATCTGATTTTTTGTTCTTTTTATTTTATTAGTAATTTCAGCAATTAGATTTTCTGAACCCTTATGTTTTGGCGCGGTCCTTAACATCTCTTGCAGACATTTTAATTTCTCTTCAGGTGTTTTTGCCGCCTGATATCTTACTTCTGCTGTAAAATATTCATGACCTGCATTAATCGGCATATTCTCATTAATAAAAAAATGCTTTTAAACATGCATTTTCGGCAAAAAAGCCAAGGAAAAGCGATAAATATTACTTTAATCTCAATTTTACCATGAAAAAATTGCCAATTGCCTTAATTTTAGTAATTGCTGCAATTTTAATTTTTTTAAGCGGCTGCATTTTTAATAATAATCAAGGGCAAGATGATTTGCAGTATTATAAAGGAATTACTACAGCAAAACTGCCTGATAAGTGCATTTCATTTTCCAATGATATTTGCGGTTTGTTCAGCTGCATGGTTGACCAATGCTGGTGTGCCCCGACTGTTCCAAGTGCAATTTTGGCAGAAGGGAAAACAGAAATTAAAACAGAAGCAGATGCAGTTGCTGCTGTCCAGCAGTATGTGAATGAAAATTCAAGCGGTTATACTAAAAATATGAAAGCAGCGAAATTAAATAATATTTTTTGGAATGTATTTGCATACAATTCAGAAAATGATGAAAAGGTATTTACTGTTGCTGCTGATGGGGCAATAATTGCAACAATGTGTGGAGTTTGAACAAATACCAGTTATTTTTTCGTTGCTTTGAAGACAATAATCTCTTCAAAGAAAATCCTCTGCTTTGCAACAATCTCAAACTTCAAATTCTGTTTTTCCAGTTTCTCTTCAGTATTTTTTATTCCATTCAATGAGCTTTGCAAAAAATAGCAAACACCTTTTTCATTCAAATGTCCGGCAAATTCATTAATGAATTTATCCAAAATAATGCGGCCTTTTTTTCCGCCATCCAATTCAGTATATTTTATCTTTGTGCTTGGGACATACGGCGGGTTAAAAACAATAAAATCAAATTTTTCATCTTTTTTTATGTTTGAGAACAAATCGCTTTTCCTTGTTTTTACCAGTTTTTCAACACCAAATGTTTCTGCAGTTATTTTAGTATTTCTTAAAGCAGCATCATTTATATCTGCAGCCAAAACATTAGCGCCCTGCAAGGCCATATTCACAGATTGAATTCCTGTCCCACACCCAATATCCAAAGCTTTAGTTTCTTTTCTTACTTTTACTGCATTTGTTAAAAGAATTGAGTCTTCCTGGGGATCATAAACCCCGTCCAATCTTACTAATTCCTTATTTTTAAAGAAAAATTTCCTTACTTCCATTGATTCATCCATCAATTTCTATATCTTTTTGCAATTATCCCAAAAGATAGCGAAATACTTTAAATACCTTCTAACTTTCAAGCAATTGTTGGGGGTATTTTGCATGGTTAATCAGTTTGAGGCTCTTAAGAAAACAGATATTGATGTTTACACTGCGTTAATGTCAGAAATGGAAAGGCAAAGTTATGGTATCGAATTAATACCCAGTGAAAATTATGTTTCTGCTGCAGTTTTAGAGGCGATTGGCAGTATTTTTACAAATAAATATTCAGAGGGTTATCCTGGAAAAAGATATTATGGCGGAAATCAATTTACTGATGTAATAGAAACACTGGCAAGGGAAAGAGCAAAAAAATTATTTAAATGCGAGCATGCAAATGTGCAGCCATTATCCGGCAGCCCTATGAATCAAGCGGTTTATCTTGCTTTTTGCAAACCAGGAGACACAATATTAGGCATGGATTTATCACACGGAGGCCATTTGACACATGGGCATCCGGTAAGCCATATGGGAAAAATATTTAATTTTGTGAGGTATAAAACACACCCAGAGGAAAATGGAAGGATTGATTTTGATGAATTGATGAAGGTAGCAAAGGAAACAAAACCAAAGATTGTTTTATGCGGTTATACAAGCTATCCAAGGGATTACGATTACACCTATTTTAAAGAAATTGCAGATGCAGTTGGCGCAATCACAATGGCAGACATTGCGCACATTGGCGGTTTAGTAGCCGCAGGGGTAATGAGGAATCCATTTGATTATGGGTTTGATATTGTTACAACAACAACGCATAAAACATTAAGAGGCCCAAGAGGCGGGATGATTCTCTGCAAGAAGGAATTTGCTGAAGTTATCGATAAATCAGTATTCCCAGGATTGCAGGGAGGCCCTCACATGAATACGATTGCCGGCATAGCAGTTGCATTGAATGAGGCATTGCAGCCTGAATTCAAGGAATATGCAACGCAGGTTCTTAAAAATTCTAAAGTTCTAGCGAAAACTCTTATGGATTCTGGCATGAAGCTTGTTACTAATGGTACAGACAACCACATGATGGTTGCAGATATTGTTACAAGCTTTGGATATGATGGGAAAGAGGCAGAAAAAACATTGGATAAAATTGCAATAACTGCAAATAAACAGGTAATTCCAGATGATGCAAATCCACCCTTAAGGCCAAGCGGCATTCGTATTGGAACACCAGCAGCAACAACCCGTGGAATGAAAGAAGCAGACATGGAAAAATTAGGGAAATGGATTGTTGAGGCATTACAAGCGAAAGATGATGAACAAAAATTAGCCAGCATCAAAGAGAATGTGATGAAGCTTTGCAAATCATTTAAAGTTCCAGGGATAAAAGTAAAATAATTCCAAGAAATTATTTTTTTGCAAAAAGTTCACTTTTTTATAAGTGAACTTTTCTTTTTTTGTTTTAAAATTCTTGTTTTTTCATTGTTAGATATTACTTTTTATTATTTGTGTGTTATATTTTCATATGCCTAAAGGAAGTGGATCAAGAAGATTCAGGCCAGGGAGAAATGTAAAAATACTTAAACCTGTGCAAGAGGTATTACAAAGACCCGTAGTTGAACGTGTTGCTGCCCTTAAAAGATTATTTGAACATCAAATGGTTGATATTGAGATTTTACTTTCACAATATATTACAGATAACCCAAAAGCCAAGGAGCATGCTGCTAGTGCTTTACTTGATAGATTTA
>PEXL01000007.1 GCA_002779065.1 Candidatus Diapherotrites archaeon CG08_land_8_20_14_0_20_34_12 | reverse complement strand
TATATGAAAGAATACATAAATGCTCATGTGGCCCTGAAATAGATAGAGACTACAATGCAGCATTGAATATATTAAAATCTGGTCAGGAACTGGCCTTTATGCCTTTGGAGGCAGCTATTAAGCTGCCAATGAATTAGGAAGCTCCAGCCTTTAGGCTAGAGTAGTTCACAATAATAAATTAACAAGGTGTTTGTATGATTTTATCTTTAGAAAATGCCCAATCTTTTAAACGCTGTATTGATTCTATTTCTGTTCTGATTGATGAAGCGGAATTTCTAATTAGTGAAAATGGCTTAGAGTTAAGGGCAACAGATCCAAGCCAAATAAGCATGATTGATTTTAAAATAAATAAAACTGCATTCAAACAGTTTGATGTTAAAGATGATATAAAATTAGGGATTGATATAGGATATTTAAGCCAGATTTTGGGAAGGGCAAAGAAAGATGATTTCCTTTCCCTTGAGCTAAATGCAACAAAAAGTTCATTGAATGTTACATTTACTGCAGGCAATGCAAAAAGAACATTTTCAGTTCCATTAATTGATATTTCACAGGCACAACTGCCTTCATTAAATATTGATTTTGATTCAACAATCAGCATGAAAGCAGATGTGATAAAAGAGGCACTTAAGGATGCTGCATTAATTTCATCATACGTTGTAATAATGTCAAAACCAGATAAGTTTGTCGCAGAAGCAAACAGCAGCAAAGGGCATCTTGTTAATGAAATTCCTGCAAAAGACCCTGCGATAAAGGAATTCAAGGTAAAGAAGGAGTGCAGAAGCATGTTCCCGCTTGAATATTTGCAGAATATGCTAAAAGCAGCAGAAAGCAATGATGCTGTTTCTGTGAGCATGAAGAATAATGCCCCTATTCAAATATCCTACAAAATTGATAAGGCTGAAATAACCTATTATTTAGCACCAAGGATTGAAACAGAGTAATTTTAAGGAAGCGCAATAGCGCAAGGATTTATATTATCTTATTTATTATTTGTATAATATACTTCTAAATATTAAGTAAAGATTATTATGATCGTTCTTGAAAATACCAAACAGTTGCAGACAGCAATAAAATCTATTTCAAATTTCATTTCTGAAGGCAATTTCAGGTTTAATGACAAGGGAATTGCATTAAGGGCAATTGACCCAAGCCAGATTGTATTGGTAAATTACTTTGCACCAAAAGGGATTTTCAAGAAATTTTCCGTAGAACCTTCTTTAATAGGAATAAATATTGAAGATTTTGACAAGATAATGCGAAGGGTATTTTCTAATGATGTGCTTGAATTATCTCTGGAAGATTCATGCCTTAATATCCGATTTGTTGGAGAATTAGACCGTACATTCAAATTATCTTTGATTGAACTGAATGAGGAAGAGGCATCGCTGCCTGAAGTAGCATTTAATGCCAAAATAACCATCAAAGCAAGAATCTTGCAGGAAACATTAAAGGATGCGTCTTTGTTTGGAAGTTCAATTGTACTAAAAATAAAGGATAATGTGCTTACGATGGAAGCAAGAGGACAGCAAGGTACGCTTAAAACTTTAATAAAAAAAGAATGTGCTGCCGTTGATTCAAAAGAAGAAATTAACAACAAATATTCCTTAAGCTTTTTTGAAAATCTGATAAAGGAAGCAGATCCGGAATCAGATATAAAATTGGAGCTGAAGAATGAAGCACCAATGAAAATAAGTTATAAAATAGCGGATTCAGAGATTCAATTCTACCTTGCGCACATGATACTCTAAATCTATCCATTATTATTAGATTTAGCCAGGCTTTAAGCATAAAATACCTTTTCATCAGTTTTATGTGTTACATATGTGGACTTTAGACCAATTGTTTTTTGCGTACAAATACCCCATTTCCTTAAAAACAAGGGAAATTATAAAGGATTACAATTTCTCACTTGATAATTTAGATAAGGAAATAATTGATATTGCAGTTTCAAGAATAAAATCATCTTATTCTGGCAAGGAATATCTTCCATCTTATATTGAACATTCAAAATCAAAGGATCTAATCCTAACTGAAATTATTGCATTTCCAGTGGCAAAAATTCTTGTTTCCTGTTTAGACAGGGCTTTGATGTATAAATTTTCAGAAAATGTTTCTTCCACACTTTTTTATCATCTCAATAGGGAACAGAAAAGGCTCCAGGTAGCATTAGACTTGGCAAATGAATTGGGAATTAAAGTGGATTTAAAAGAAAATGGCGAGAATTATATTGAATTGTCTTTGGTTGATTTTGTTGAGGTGTCGAATAAAGATCCGCAATTAAATTTAGTAAATCAGCATGTTTCAGCAGGAAAGGTTTTGCTGAATGAGATAAAATTTTGCAGGTTCTTGGCAGCCAAAGCATATTTTATGACTTTTAATTCATTGCAAGGAGATCTTTCATCAATTCCAAAATATCTGAAAGACATTGCCAAAGGGATAAAGTTTGAATCAGCATTTTCATCCAACTTTGAAAGCTTTGGTGCATTTGGAAAAATAGACCCAAATGCTTTTCCTGCATGCATGAAATCAATCTATTCTTCTCTAATAAATGGGGAGAATGTTGCGCACATTGCGCGTTTTAATATAACAACTTTCTTGAATTCAATCGGAATGCCAAAAGAGCAGATTATTGCGGCATTCAAGAAAACACCAAATTTTGATGAACGGGTTACAAGATATCAGGTTGAAAGAATCACAACAGGAAATATTAAATATTCTGCCTCAAGCTGCGCAACAATGAGAAGCAATGGTTTATGCCCTGACAAAAATTGCACATCAAAGCACCCGATCTCATTTTATAAAGGAGCGCTTGCTGTTTCAAGAAAAACATCAAAGGAAGAAAAATGATATTTATGGAATTAAATGAAAATGCAAAAGAGCAGGAATTTCTTAGAAAAAAATTCCGGCAGTTCTATGAAACCAATGAAATAACTTATCCATCCAAGGTACAAAATAGGGAATTTGGAATAGGGGAATTTGGAAAAAAGATTGTAAAAAGGCACATGTCTTTTGCAAATTCCAATTTTTTCAATAAATTTCTCAAGGAAGATGTTCCCTTTTATGTTTCGGCATCGGCTAGTTTATACAAAAGGCCTGATTTCAGGCCGATGGAAAAAAAGGAAATGTTTGGCTCAGAATTAATTTATGAATTTGATGCAGATGACATTAAAACAGACTGCAGAAATGGGCATGATTCATGGAAATGCATGCAATGTAATGCTTTAGGTTCAGGCACACTTGAAAAATGCCCTTCCTGCGGTTCAAATTCCTTATCTTTGGATCAATGGTTCTGCCCGGAATGCATAAATGAAACTAAGAAACAGGTATTTGCCTTGGTCAATATCTTAAAAGAAGATTTTGGGATAAAGGAAGGGCTTTATATAAATTTTTCAGGCAATGCCGGATTTCATGTTCATGTTGAAAATCAGGCGGTTGAAAAACTTTCAAAAGAAGCAAGAATACAATTGCTTGATTATTTAACCCTGCATGAAATAAATCTTGAATTACTTGGATTCTTTCTCCAGAAGAAAACATTTGTTTGCCCAAAGGACCCATGCTTTGGCCAGATCAAGAGGATTAAAACTGCCTTGAGTGACATGCTTTCAAAAGCAGATATCGGAGAATTGGCAACTTATGGTTTAATACCAAAAAGCAAATTGAAATCATTGCTTCAAAACAAGAATTTTGTTTTAGAAAGCCTTTCTTCAGGAACCTTATTTTCAATTGATGCCGGTGCTGAAGCAAACAAAAAATTCTGGCTCAACATTCTGAATTATATTGCTTCAAAAATTGCTTTAGATATTGACAGGCAGACATCTAGCGACATATACAAATTAGTAAGGGTTCCAAATACAATCCATGGTGGCACAGGTTTAATTGCAAAGGTTATAAAATTTGAGGATTTATCAAAATTTGATGCATTAAAAGATGCAGTAGCATTCAAGGAAGGCAGGACAAAAGTTTATATTACTAAGGTACCAAGATTTTATCTGTATGGCAATTACTTTGGCCCTTTTGAAAAAGCTGAAGTTGAGTTGCCTGATTATGCTGCAATATATTTAATTGCAAAGGGAAAAGCAAAACTTGTTTGATTTTTTTAATTTAGAGGAATACTATGCCGTTGACTTATGATGATATCCGCAGGATTTACCGTTTGGAAAAAAATTCTGTTGATCTAGTAAATGCAGGGCCAAATTTCAGTGAGCAATTAAGGGAATTGGTTGAAAAAGAAAAGGAAAATTATTTTGATTCAATAAAAACAGCATCTTTTTCAAAGGCAAAGGATTTTAGTAATCTTAAAAAGTTGCTAGAAGAGATATTCCAAATGAGAGAAAAGAAACTTTTGAATAAGGCTTTGCTTACTACCAGAATTGAAGATTATAACAAGGCAAATCTTACTGAGGAAGAGGTAGTTACCTTTGACAAATTATTAAAGATTTTGACAGAAAACAGAAAGATAATTGAAGTATTATTTGATGAAAAGGCAGAAAAGCAGGACAAGTCTTTAAATAACCTAGCAGTGCGAATTATTAAAGAAGTTCCGAACTTTGTCGGTTCAGATATGAAAGAATATGGGCCATATTCCGAATCCCAAGAAGTAATTATTCCCCACAAGATTGGATTGCTATTGGTTGAAAAAGGTCTGGCACAAAAAGTATAATATTTACAAAATATAAGGTGATTTTTATGGATCATAGCGGGATAATCCCAAAAGCAAGGACACATTTTATTAAAGTAAAATGCAAGGCCTGCAATAATCAGCAGAATATATTTTCCTCTGCCTCAAGAATAGTTAATTGCAATGTTTGCGGTGCTGTTTTAGCAACCCCTACGGCAAATCATGCTAAAATCGAAGGGGAGATAGTTAAGGCTGTTGACCAATAACCCATTTTAATTTAATTTTTGATTTTTTATGACCCAAGCAATTGAATTTCCGGAAAGGAAGGAAAAAGTAATTACAAAAATAAAAAAAATACTTGATTATGGGGCAATTGTTGAATTATTGGAATATCCCCAACTTGAAGGTTTTGTCCATATTTCAAATATTGCTTCTGGCTGGATAAAAAATATAAGAAATTTTGTAAAAGAAGGCCAGATTAAAGTTGCTGAAGTCTTAATTGTAAATCCGGAAAAAAGAAATGTTGAACTTTCTTTCAGAAGCATTTCTTCAGCAGATGAAAGAGAAAAGCTTGAGCAATTCAAGCAGTTTAAGAGAGCAAAAAGCCTTATTGAAATAATTGCAAATAATAAAAAGGAAAAATTTGAAACCGCTTGGGCAGAAATAGCTGAACCACTAATTATTGAACACGGAACAGTTGGAAAAGCATTCACAAAAATTGCATTGGAAGGGGAAAGTGCAGCTTCAAATGTCCCAAAGAAATGGCTTGCCGATCTTTTAGAAATAATTGAAAAAAATGTGCCGGTTTCTGAAAAAGTAATAATGGGCATTCTTACCTTAAATTCGCATGATTCATACGGGATTGATAAAATCAAAAAAGTTTTGGATGAATCAATTTCTTCAGTAAAAACAGGAAAGGATTTGAAGTTTGATATCAGTTATATCGGTTCTGGAAAATATGATATTAGGGCTAGCGCATTATCATTTAAAAAAGCAGAAAGTGCAATCAAGCAATTCCAAGAATCAATTCTTCATCTCATGAAAAAGAATTCAATTGAAGGGGGATTCAAAAGGCAGGAATGAATCAAATAACTGCATAAGTATATAAATTATTTGAGCTGATTCTATAGTATGGGAACCGAAATTCACTTTAGTGTAAAGAAAAAACTGAAAAATCCAGTGCTTTTTATAGGATTGCCAGGGATTGGCCTAGTAGGAAAGATCGCTATTGATTATATGGTAAAGCAATTAAATCCTAAAAAAATTGCAGATATTTATTCAACAAGTTTTCCGCCATCAATTTACACCAATGATGGGATGATTGATTTAATTTCAGATGAAATTTACCTTTATGAAACTAAAAAAAAGGATTTTTTGTTTGTGATAGGGCCGGTACAACCATCTTTAAGCATAAATTTTGCCTCGACAGAACAGCATTATGAATTTTCATCAAAATTAGTTGAATTAGCTATTCAGTTAGGCGTAAAAGAAATTTATACTTTAGCAGGAATTAATGTTGGCGATAAAAGAATGGAATCAAAGCCACAAATTGTAATAGCTGCTACCCATAAAGACATGGTAAAAGAGTTCAAAGGAGCAGAAATAAATAAGACAGGCGGTCTAATTTCCGGGGTAGCTGGCCTGGTTTTAGGAATGGCTAAACAGCGTGGATTAAAAGGGGCTTGTATTATGGGTGAAACAAACGCCCGCTTAATCTATGGTGACCATGGAGCAGCGAAAAAGATTATTGAAATGCTTACTGAGAAATATAATTTTAAGCTTGATATGAAGGGCATAAAGAAAGAGAGTAAAAATATTGAAGATGCCTTTAAACAATTAAGCAAGCAAATGCCCCACAAAGAGGAAGAAGAACGCTCAGAAGGCCTCACTTATGTGAGGTAATCCCTTATTTTTCCTGTTTTAGTTTATTTTTCTTATCTTTTTGCTGATTTTTAGTTCGCATCCTGAATTGCTAAAAATAATTAACCGGTTATGGCATAAGTATGATTGGTGTGATTTGTTTTGTAATGATCCTCGTGATTATTACAAAGTGTTTTTTCCTTCGGGAAATCTAACACTCTATAGGATAAATTCTTCGGAATTTCTATTCCTATCAAATCATGCCACTTTTTACTTTCATTATTATTAATTCCTAATTTAAAATCAGATTTTTACTATTTTTATTATCTTACTTTTTAATTCCTAATTTAAAATCAGTTTTTTTAATTCTATGGATATTAGAAATATTTTTTCAATATTCCCTGTCTTAGAAATAGTTTTAACCAAATTCTGCAAGTGTTTTCTGTTTCTCTTTTGATGAGTTGCAATCTAAAATGCCTTTCATTGCAATTTTAGTTTTTTCAAAATCTTCTTTATCCTTGCAGATAATTGGCTTTCCATAATTGCCGCCCCCTCCTGCTATGTAAAGCACATAACCATTTCTAAATGCCAGAATGTTTTTTGCTATTTCTCCATCAATTTCTGCAATCTGTTCTATCGGGGAATCAACCAGAATATTTATTTCTGATTTAAATTTTTCAACTAGCTGCATCCATAATCCCTGAACCTTTTTGCTGTTTGTTTGCTTCACATCTTTTGCAATTGAAATTAATTCTGCAAGCGGAATGCTATGCAAATAAGGCGGCCTTGTTTCCGGATGTATTTCCTCCCCAAAATTTGCCAATTCCAGTATCCTATCAATTACCCCCTTTTTTATTGGGCCTTTGCATGATTTGCATTTCCAATTTAAAGAAATAGCATCTTTCAGGGAATATTTTTCCTGGCAGCCTTCACATGCTGTGCAATGATATTTCCCTTCCCTAGGGTCAACCCCAACATTCATTGCAATATGCCTCCCATCTTCCCTGCGCAGAACCTTTTTCAATTCAGCAAAATTTGGTTTTTCCATTTTTGCCCTTATGAATTCCCTCCCTAATCTTACAGGCCAGGGGCTGTGCGAATCTGAACACGTGAGAAATTCATAATTATGATTTTCCTGAATCAAGTCTGCAAAATAAGAATCAGCGCTTAAACCTAATTCAATAAATTTAATTTCATTAGCCATTTTTCCATAACACTCTTTTACAGAATTGAAATGTGAATAAACTGAAAAATAAGGGGTAAATGCATGGCTCGGCCCGATTAACCCATTTAATTCAACAATTTTCTCGGCCAATTTTTCTCCGCTTATTTTTAAGGTAGGCCGGCCAAAGCCTTTTCCATCTAATCTGCCATACTGCGATAAAGAATCCCTTAATTGATTTACCTTGTCAAAATCCTCCAAGAAAAATAAATGATGGACATTATTTATATCATTTATTTCCCCGCCGAGAATGAAATAAGTGTCAAATCCTTCTGCCAAAAAACAATGATTTTTTTTTGTCAATGAATGCTCAGCATGGTTAATCCATTCTTTGCAAAGGATATCCCCAGTATTCAATAATTTCAGGCCTTTCAATCTTGCCTGATCCGCCAGAATAGGGATAAGCATGTTTTTGCTCACTCCGCCGGCATATGGGCTGTGTATGTGTAAATCACAATCAAAGAATTTCAGGTTTTGCATGTTTATATTAGTGATAAAAAGTATAAAATAACATCTGAGCCCAATATGCTTCAGATGAAGGAAGCAATTTTTTATGAAAAACTAAAAGACAAAAAAGTAAAATGCACAGCCTGCAACCGCTATTGCATAATCCCAAAAAACAGTGCAGGTTTCTGCCGAGTGCGAAAGAACCTTGAAGGAAAATTATTTCTGCTCGTTTACAATAAAACACTAACATTAACTGTTGACCCAATTGAGAAAAAACCATTTTATCATTTCAAGCCAGGAAGTGTCTGCAATAGCATTAGTACATTTGGCTGCAATTTTGCCTGCAAGCATTGCCAGAACTATTCCATTAGCCAGGAATTTTTGGAAAGTCAGATTGAAGGGACAGAAGAAACAACCTCAAAAGAAATTATTGAAGATACACGTGCAAAAGCGGTTGGAGGAATTTCTTATACCTATACGGAACCAACAATATTTGCAGAATATGCTTTAGATACAATGAAACTTGCAAAAAAAGCAGGATTGTATAATGTTTGGGTTTCAAATGGCTACACAAGCAAGGAGGTTTTCAAAAAAATTATTCCGTATCTTGATGCAATAAATATTGACCTTAAAGGTAACAAGGATTTTTACTTGAAAGTATGTGGCGGCATAGATATTGAAAAAGTAAAAGAAAATATTGAAAAATTCTCCCAAAAGACACACGTTGAAGTTACAAATTTAATAATCCCAGGTTTTAATGATTCAGAAAGAGATTTGAATGATATTTGTAAATTTATTGCGTCAATCAATTCAGAAATACCATTGCATTTCAGCAGATTTTTTCCTTATTATAAAATGAATGCAGTTTCTGCCACCCCAATTGAAACCCTACAGAAAGCAAAAGAGATTGCGAAGAAAAATGGTTTGAAATATGTTTATGTTGGAAATACCCAAGAAGAATCAAATACTTACTGCCCTAAATGCAACAATTTGCTGATTGAGAGAAAAGGTTATTCCACATTCCAACTCGGGTTGAAGCAAAAACAAAACAAAGTGCTTTGCAAAAAATGTGAAAATAGGGTTCCAATAATTCTGTAAAAATGTTTTGCTAGAACAATCCAAAGAATTTCAGCAAAAGCATTACTCCTATTCCTGCAGGCCCAAATATTATACTTACAACAAGAGCAGGAATTGTGGGCAATTGGACTGCCAATCCAAATTTCACCACTAAAAACAAAATAAGTCCCAAGATGGAATTTATAATTATTTTCTTGATAAAAAGCAAAAGCAGAATTGTCACTACTATTAAAACAATGCCGGCAATCAGCCAAAAAGGATTTCCTAAAATATTGCTTGCAGTATTTGCAGCATTGCCTGCAATATTTTCATCAAGCAGCATGCTTGTAAAATCAATAGCCATATGGACATTGGCTTATTACTATTTAAATAGTTTTATCAGACAGAATTACATATGTTTCCAGAGAACCAGAAAAAAATAGCATTGAAATTATTAAGCAATTCGCAAACTTTAGACGAA
>PEXL01000006.1 GCA_002779065.1 Candidatus Diapherotrites archaeon CG08_land_8_20_14_0_20_34_12 | reverse complement strand
CTTTACTCCGCAATGCGGGCAGGTATATTTTACCTTATCAGGATATTTTTCTTTTGCTTTGGCACATGAATCACAGAAAGCAGCACCGCAGCTCGAGCAATAGATTACTTCATCAGTTGGCTTTTCACAATTAGGGCAATCCTCTTTATCCTCATCCATATTGTCAAGTGAAAGATCTTCCTCTTTTCCTGATTCTTCTTTGCCTTCCAAAGAACCTAAATCAGCCAGATCGTCATCCCCTTTATCTTCCTCGCCCAAATCTGAATCCATATCCTCATCTCCGCCCAATTCATCCAAATCAGAAGAAGATTTCTTTTTCCCTTTTTTACTGCTTCCAAATAAATCAGATACAGATCCCTTATCCTCGGATTCTTCTTTTGCAATAGCAACAGATGACTGCTGTTCTTGTGAATATTCTTCCTCGGCTTGTCTTCCTCGCCTTCTAATCTTTCTGCCACTACTAGAAGATTTATCCTCTGCTTTTTCTTCTGGCTTGCCAAATTCTTTTGGTTCTTCAGGGGTTACAGGGGACAAATGCCCAAATGCTTCCCCCTCTCCCTTCAATTGTACCTGTTCAAATATAGACTCGGCTATTGCATTATAATCCTGCTCTGACTTAGGCATTCTTTTAAATTTCTGCTTGAATTTATCCAATTCTTGTTGGGCTAATTCTTCATGCACATCTTCTTCAGATTTTTTTCCTAAAGCATCAATAATTCCTTCTTTATCTTCTTCATAACCCTTTTTTGATTTTACCGGAATTTCTTCAACAGCAGATTCTTCAGCCAATTGTTCTGCCATTTCATCTTCTTCTTCATCATAACTTTTTTCTGGAGATGGCTTTTTTGAGAATAATTCTTCTGTTGATTTGCCTTTTTTTGATTCTGATTCAGGGATATTATTGTAGGAAGGGGGCATTTCCCCTTTTCTATCAAATCTTCTTAATCTTCTCGGGGTTTCATCAGCCATAAAAATCATTTTTTAAACATTCCAAATAACCCTTTCTTTTTAGGTTCTTCTTTTTTAATAATAGCCGCAGCCTTAAATTTCTTTGCTGGAACTTCTAACTCTTCCAAAGAAGGCAATAATTCTTGGGAAGAGGATTCTCTTTGCTCTTCACTTTCAACAATTCTTCCTTCTTCCCCAAATTCTTCTTTAACAGGTTCTTTCTTCTGGATTAAAGATTTTAATTCTGCTTGCAGTGCTTTCTTTACATCTTCACCATTTGGGCTTGATTCAGGGAACTTTGTTTCTATTTTCTTTGCTGCCTGATCCCCTGATTGCGCTTCTTTTAATTTTTGTTTTATTCTTTCAAGAATCCTTTGCTTTTCATCATCAACATTCATTTTTGATTCCTCTTTATTTTCTTCCTTTTTAATAAAAGGAAAATCCTTCCTTTCTTCTTTCTCTACAAAAACCTGTTCCTTTTTTACAAAACCTCGAGGTTCTCCTTTTCTAACAAAAACATCCGGCTTTTTTTCTTCTGGTTTCTTTTCATCAAATTTCTTTTCTTCTGCTTTTAATAATGACTGCGGAGTATTCTTCTCCTCTTTTTTAATAAATCCTTTTTCAAGTATTAAAGGGGCTCTCTGCGCTTTCTCCACTATTATATTTTTTATTTCCTGTTTTTTTATCTTTCTCTCGGCTTCATCCTCTGCTTGCTTCAATCTTCTGTTAAAAACCTCATCTTCAGATTCACCCTCTGGCCCGCTTTCATAAGGCTCCTCTAATTGCACTTCGTCTTTCTTGAATTCAGGCCTTTTTTCTGTTTTTTCCCTATTGCCTAAAATATCATCCCATTTTGGCACGCCTTTTCCTTTTTTTGAGGTAATGCCTTGGAGTATTACAATAACATAAACAACACCGGCAACAATCGCAAATGAAATCCAGCGTTTTATGCCAATATCCAAGATCTGCAATGGCAGATCAGGAAAATCTGATGTTATTAACATTTCAACAATTATTCCTAAAAGATTTGAAATAACTCCGATAATTATGGAAAGGAATAGTGAAAGCGCTACACCATAAATAACCCTTTTGCCTTTCATCTGAAAGCCGCTTATGAATAAAGCGATCATTGAAAAAGGGAATGCAATTATAATAAAACAACCCAAATACATTAAATTAAATTCAAACGAAAACATAATATTCAAAAATTTCTCTTTTCTTTTGGCACAATTAAAACCTTTTTGGTTTTAATGTGCATTAAAATCCTTTTGGATTTTAATTGCAACCTACATTTCCAAATAAAATTCCTCGGAATTTTATTGGACCTTTTCAAACAAAGGTTTGAAAGGGTCAACAAACAAAGTTTGTTGGACACATAAAATCCGTAAGATTTTATGTTGTTCTTTTCTCTTGTCTAAAGAGAAAAGAAAAGGCGGTTATGTTATAATTTGCAGTATACTTAAATTTATATATTTGTTTTATCCTTATTCTATTGATAGTATGGCATTAGATGTAATTATTTTGTTAAATTCTATATTTGACCTGCTTAAGGGCTCATTCATACTGTCAATTCCATTATTTGTTGTTTTATATATTCTTAATATAATAAGGAAAAAATTTGCAGACCGCTTCTCATTAAGTTGGATAATTTCCTGCTTGATCATAACATTCCTTTCATATTTTATTTTTCTGCTGGTAATATACTTCTTGCCGACATTCCAATCAATGGCAGAGCATGATTTGGGAGTCATACCCAAATACTTAATCCCGCCAATGGAAGACTGGCTTGGGTTCTATGTGACAAAAATAGTAAAGCTGATTTTTGTTGCTGCAATTTTCACTGTCTTAAGCCTTCCATTTTTGCTTTTAGGCTCTTTGATTGAAACAATCACGCAGGCAAAATTCAAAAAAATGCATAAAGCAATTAGTTTCTTTGCTGCTGTGTTTGCAATGACAACACTTTTAGCTGCACTAATATTGTATATTTTCTACTGGATTCCCTTGGGGATAATACATTTGATATATTTTAGTTAATTCAATATTCAGAACTCATAAGCATGTTTTCTGTGTTTGATATTTGCAATCAGAACTTCTTTAGTATTTTCTAAATAAGAATAAATTACTCTGAACTTTCCAACATGCAAACTTCGATGATTCTTGAAAACATTACTTAAGGGTTTTCCAATTTCTGGCTTTGCTCCTAAAGTAGCTAAAAAACGAGAGTTTAGGAGCAGAACTATTTAAATTATGGAAATCCCCCGCTTTTAGTGTGGGTAATTTAAACGTTTTGCGTGTGTTTATTATTATGCAAATAGAAAGATTCTACTTTGGCTTAGGGATAGTTCCGAGGGAGGAAAATCTTTCGGATGATGAAATCAAAAACTTATTCAGCCAATTTTTCGAAAAATTCAAACGAACAATTGAAGCCACGATGAAAAATTCTGAAGTGAAGGAAAAAGGAGGCGTATTTAATTATCGAACAGAAAAATATTCTGCATTGGTGTCCCTCACGGGGGGATTTGTTAGAACTATTGGGGCACAAGAAATAACTAACTCAGATATTGAACTTCTTCAAAAAATATTTGAACCACTTTTTAAAGATGTAAATAAAAGAATACAATTACAACCCCATTTGGTGCTGTTGTTTAAAGGAGACTTTAAAAAGATTCTTGATAAATTTTCAATAGAAAAAAGATTGAAAGAATTAAGATTAAAAATAGAACCTGAAAAAAGTGGGCTTTTTATAACCATCTTGGAAAATAAACTGCCAATTGAAGTATGTATTAGTCCCAACGCAGTAGATACTAAAATATCCTATTGTAAACTTTTTGAAAAAGAAGACGAAAACATAGATTTTGATGTATTAAAAACTATTAATTTTATTATAAAAAATGTTGAGGAGTTGAACAAATGAATAAAAATCTTTTTCCAATTGATTGGCATAGCTCCTTTTTTGAATGTCAGAATGATATTTTAAGCCAGTCCCTTAAATACCAAGAGAAGTCTGTTGAATTATTTGGAAAAGTCAATTTAATTCATGAAGTTAATCTGCTAAAAAATCGAATAAAAATTCTTGAGCAACAAAAAGATAAGAAAATATTTGAAGAGGTACGAAAATTATCTAATTATGAAGCGGAAAATGAAATTGAATTATTCATTCAAGAAAAGAAAGAGAGGGGGATACAAAAGTTAAATATTCTGGATTTAGTCGCAGAAACACATTTGCCACCTGGACAAATAGAAAAAATAATGAAAAAGTTAAGTTCAAAGGGCATAAGGGAAGTTCATGAATGAAAAAACAATTCCTGTTCCGATAACTACGATTGATGGAAATACGTGGTTTTTACTTAAGCATTTTAGTGATTCTTGGGTAATTCGTTCTGCAAATATGGATAAAAAACCGCAAGATAAACAGGACCCCAATCATCATCATGTTTTTGAGATTGGTGCAAAAGGTGCGGTTAAATGCAGAGCGAAAAAAGAATGGGATATAACTGACTACTTAGCTAAAAATTCTTCAAAATCAATTTAGTAGCAAAAATTAGACTTTAGGAGCAGAACTGATTTTAGGAGCAACGCTCCAATTTCTGGATTTTCCTGTAATTCTTCTATTTTCTTTAGGATTTGAATTGCTATGGATTTATCCAGTTTTTTCAATTCTTTTGCTGCATCATTAGAATAAACTAGTTCATACGGCATCTAACTCCAACTCTCTTAGCAATTGTTTGTGGGAAATGGTCTTTCCTTCCTTATGTTCCTTTTCTGCTTTTGCAATATCTCTCAAATCCTGAAGCAATTCTTTTTCCCTAATCTTTTTCTCGATTGCCTGCCTTGCTACCTCACTCCATCTGAATTCCTTATGTACCTTCATTTTTTTATACAACTCTTCAGGAACTGTTAATGTAACATTAACCATAAATACCACATGTGAATATATGTGTAAACACATATTTAAAGGTGTGGTTTACTTTGGATAAACTGCCGGGTTTATTTAAAGGGATTTATAGGGAAATGGCAAAAAACAAGAGAATTTAAACCCAAAACTATAAATATTAATATATTATTGATATTATAAAATTCAAGGATTCATATGGAAGAGAATAGGCAGGCCATTGCAATTTATTTTGTATTATTTCTTATTCTAAATTCAACCGCAGCATATGCCTATTCTGAAGCGCCAAATTATCCTGAAGCAAAAACTGCCCCATATGCTTCTGGAGAAGATCAGCAAAAGACTTACCTGTTTGAAGATACCTTTCCTTCGTTACTGATCCCAGGATCAGCAACAGACCCAACAACAGGGGTGCCAATTGCCACAGATATGGGGGCGAGCGCGATGCTTTCCTGTGCAACAAATAAATTAAGCGGTATTGAAGCCCAAAGATTTTTGAATTTATTACGAGACGGATTTTTAGGAAATCAATTAAGTGCTGGATTGCCTGATGCAAATAAATTTGAACGTGAGAAATTTAAGGACCAGGAATTAGCATTGGACAAAGGCGGCAAGAAAGTTAATATTGAGGTTCCAGAGGATACAATTTTGCCAGAAGAATTAACACACTTATTGCATGATACAATAAATGGGCCATATGCTTTGGGTGTTGTTTTAAATGATACAATAAGAGTTGGGAGATGCAAGGATTATGACCCGCTTAAACAAAATAAATTGCCCGGCAATATAATGTTAAATCCGGATAAAGTAACCTATGAAAATCCCGATGATATTAATTCTGCTTGCCCGCTTGTCGGAAAAAATCTTATGTTAAGAAATTCTGGCGAAGGAATTATTGCAGATTTCCAGCCAATGTGGGATGTGGTAAAGGATATTGGATTGGGCGCAAAAGACCTGGCGAAAGAGAATGTTTACGAACCGGCAAAAGAAAAATATTATGGAGTAAAGGACCTGATTACTGGCGGAAATGAAGCGGAAGCGTATAAGGCAGATTTGAATAAAGAAGAGCAGCAGAAGGAAAGTATTTCTGATTTAACTGATGAGGATTTTACATTAATAAGGCAGAATTTTGGTTTGGATACAAAAACTGAAGGCCCTTCATTAGAATCTAAATTGGCATTATCTGATGAAAATGCAGATAAGGTAATGGAATTCAAAAGAAAATTGGGCAAGAGAATTCCGAACTTTGTTTTCACAAACACATTTAACGCAGGGTTTACAACAAATTGCTCTGTTTCAACATCGCAATGCACAATTTCGGTTTATTCTTTATTTGATAAATTTTATAATCAGTGGTATTCCGGGGAAATGGTGGTAAGTAATTTTGGCCCTGTGCTGCTTTCAAGGGCGAAAAAATTGTTTAATCTTATTAATCTAAATGGTGGGGAAACTGCAATTACCTGGAGCTGGCCATGGTTAAGGCCTTTCAGAAAGGTATACGAACATGTTGTTGCAAAACTGTATGACCCAATTAATGGTGGAAAATTAGCAAAATATCTTGCAGGGAGAAGGGCAGGAAGAATTTATGCAAACAGGCAGAAATATCCTTTAATTGGAGAGATACTTAATCCGCTAATGGAGCCAGGAGAATGGACTTCAAAATATTTAATGACAAAAGGAACTGAATTCAGGCAATGGTTTGCAAAAGATTTCTTGGGGGAAAAAGGATTTTTGGAAAGAGTAATGCAGATGCCCAGGGCTGTAAGAAAAACATTCTTGCAAACTATTGAAGATGTAAGGAATTTTTCAAGGACACAGGGATCAATATACCAGATTGCAAAAAGAAAATATTACAAATCCCTGAATAAATATGGTTATGGAAGCCCGCAAGAGATAGAAGCAAGGATTATTGCCGGAAGAGAAGGAATGGATGCTGCCCGTGGATATGATGAAATTAGGTTGGATATTGGTGAATGGGCAATACAGAAGGATGAAGGTTCTGGATTGTATTCCTATTTTGTAAAAACGCCTGATGGGAGATTTATTCCAATATATAGGGATCCTGCTCAATTGAACAGGATTGAGGGAAAATTCAGGAGAGATTTGCACTTTGGAGGGGAGTGGCCTGCTGATGAAACAGCATTTATGATGGAAAAATATGAAACATCTGGCCGCAACTTGAATCTTTATGAAATAAAGCCTGGAAAGTTTGTTGATACTGTCACTGTTTCGGATATTCATAAAAATCCCGCAATATATGCAGAGAAAGCTGTTGAAACAGATATGGGCAAATTCATGAAAGCGGATGAAAGAACGCTTGGATTTTTAAAACACAATGCCGGGCCGAAAGTAAAGATGTTTGAATTAGGGGGCTTTGAAAAAGCAAAGGAATTAAAGCCAGAAGATTTTGCACAATTATATTTGACAAGCAGAATGGAAATGAGTGCATTCTCTGAACCTTGGAGAAATATGAACCAGATGTACCAGAGCTTATTGCAGAGAGGGGTTGCTGGAAGAAAATATACTTCAGTATTGGATAAGGCATTTTCTGACAGGCAGGAATTAATCAAAGATTATGTGAACCCTAAAGGCGGGATAAAATGGACTGCTGGAATGTATTTGTATTGGGGGGGGAAACAAGGATTTGGAAGTGAAGACTTTGCAGGATATATGCTGGCAGATAAATGGTTCACAGTAAAATGGAATTTGGGGGAAGAAGCAGTTTACAATTATGCATTCATAGATTTCTTTGCGCAGGAAGGATCTGATGAAGGAGATTTATTTAAACAGATATTAAGCAAGTTGCCCTATGATATGATTTTGAATTATGTTGCCGAGCAGTATAAACCGGTAAATGACATATTCAAGAAACTTACTGGAAAACAGATAAGGTATAAGGTTGAGAATTTAGCTTATTACGCAAATACCCCGAAAGAATGTAAAGGAATGCAATGTACTATTTCATTAGACAGGAACAGCATGTTTAACCAGATGCAGGGAATGGATTATGCTACTTTCTATATTGCTTCAAAACAGATGATTGAAGCGCATATGCTTGAATATGCTACAACCCCTGAAGCCAAGAAATCAGGCACAACATTAATTGCATTCAGCAGGGGATTAAATGTAAAGGGGGAAGGGCCTGACACAATGCCTGAAGAAGGAATTAATCTGGCAAAAGGAATAAAACAAAAGAATACTTGCAGGGATGTTGTATTGAAATTTACAGCAGGAATATTCCCTAAGAAATGGAACCCGAGTTTAATTGGCGGTGCCATGGCATTTGGTGAATCAGCAATTTATATGGTGTTTGGATTTTCAGGGGGGGTATTTGCTTCAATATTGCAGCAGACATTGATGGCTCCTCAAATGCAGAATTGCATTGATGTTGATGGCGGCTATTATGCACAGATATTTGCCCCGGCAAAAGAAGAGGTAGATAAAACCAAGAAGGATAAAAGCCCTTCAGTGCTTTCAACTGAGAAAATGAGTGATATCATAAAAACTTGGACAGATAGGGCAAGTTCATGGTTCTCTGGAGTAAGCCCTGAATTAAGCACAGCCGTAGAAGGAGCTAAAGTTGCTCAGCAAGCTACTTCATACACTGCAAGCGCATCTGGGAAATTAAAAGAAGAGGTTGAAAGCTATTTGAAATCAACACACAAGCAGGACCTTATACAGGCAGATGTAAGTGTCGCCGGCGGATCAACAGGAAAATTGCAGGCACAGTTAATATTCTCGTTCTGGTTCAGTGGAGAAACCTCTCCCCAAATATATAAAACACAGGGCAAAAAAGTAATCGGCTCTGCTGACGGAAATGTTCAGGTTGTTTATGATTACAACACAGGAAAGATGTACAAATTGTACAAGGATAAGGATGGCAAACAGGTGATGGAAGATATAATCACAGACCCGAATATTGTAAGAAGTGATTACCTGAATACTGACAGTTTATCAAATTCAGTTCCAGACCGCTATACGCTTGCTAGCTTGCCTATGACTGACACGCCATTATTTGAAATGAATACTGAATCAGACCTTTATGTTTTAGATGCACAAATTTTAGAATGCATAAAACAGGGAGTAATGCAGCAGACTGGTGTTCCTTTAACCTCAAATAATTTAAGAGAAGTTTTCGGACCGGTTACAAATATTTCAACTGATTTTTATAATAATGTTACTGTATGGAATGATACTAAAAGAATTGTCGCTACAGGTTTATCACCGGTATTTGTACAAGGAATGGATTCTAAATTGATTATATTAGGAAATAGAAAATCTTATTTATATGGCGGAGGAAACAAGATTCCAATAGGAAATATGGAAGGAATACAATTCCAACACGGATTCATTGTATACAAGCATGACACAGGGCAATTATTGATTGTGTTAAAAAGAAATGCAAAAGCAATCTTAGGGCAGAATGATGTTGCAGGGTTAAAAGCAAAATTAACAACAGATATTAATCCGGAAAATGGCTGCCCTGAACCTGCAATTGATTTAGAAGCAATTGCTGTCGCTGGCTCAGATTTAAAACAGATGAAGGTAGATAATTTCAACAAATCAATAGATATGATGGGGCCATTTAAGGTATTTGAAACTCCAACAAGAAGATATATTTTCTATGCTAAATTGGAAAACGGGGAATGCAAAGATTATTTCAAGGTAATAGATAAAGATACCGGCGAGGTTTTGATTGATGCTCCAATTAAAAAAGGAAGTATGAAACAAACTCCTACCGGAATTGAATTTGAAACAGAGGATGGAAAGAAACATACATTGGATTTCTCTGCGGATAATGGTGTTCCAAAAATAAAGTATAATGGCCAGCCTGGTGAAACATTAATCGGGGCGCAGGGAAAGAACGGTTCATTCTGGTATGATCCTGAGACAGGAAATTGGTATCCGGAAAACGGTCATATGTTGCCTTTGGATAAATCATTTAGAGACGGGGTAATGACTAAGGTTGATGGTTCAACCAATACAACAACAAGCACTGGTGGATTGGCAAATGTTTATTTGGGGGATCTTGGAAAAGCAACTCCATTCAACTTGCCATCCTTGCCTGAAGAATTATTATTGCTGATTGTTTACATGTTCAGCATGATTGCCGCAATAACGATAATAAGAATTAAGATCCAAAAAGATGACTAACCAATACAAAAAACGATTGTTTTATATAATGAACGACTGTTTGATATATTATGCTATATGGCTGGAACAAATTCAGAGGATGGGAAATACTTGAATTCTTTCTTGAGGGAAATGGGAAAATACACGTAAATGGGCTAGCAAAAGAGTTAAAGATAAGCAAAGGCACTGCACAAGAATATCTTACAAACTATGAAAAACAAGGCCTGCTAGAAAAAGAAAAAATAGCTAACTTAGTGAATTACAAACTTATTGATACCCCCTTAACAATTGAATTAAGGAAAACCTATTTTATCTCAAAAATAATCCCGCACATTAAATATTTTTTATCAGAGAATAAGGTTATATCAACTCTTGCTATGTATGGCAGCCATGCAAAAGGAAGCTATGATTCTAAAAGTGACATCGACCTACTTATATTAAGCCAGGATAAAAGAATAAATTTAGATTCCCTTAAAAAAATCGAAGAAAAATTAGGCAAGGAAATAAAAACACAAGTATTTAATCTTAGGGAATGGAGGAATCTCATAGATAAAAAAGATAATTTTGCAATTGCCATTGTCAAAAATAATATTTTGCTTTTTGGAGAACCTTTATGAAAGTCAATGAACTAATTGAAAATAGGACTCTGATAAGAAGCAAAAGCACAATTCAGGAAATTGAGGGGTCCTTAACTATTGCTGAGAGATT
The DNA here is from genome assembly GCA_002779065.1 of Candidatus Diapherotrites archaeon CG08_land_8_20_14_0_20_34_12. Lineage (GTDB taxonomy): Archaea > Iainarchaeota > Iainarchaeia > Iainarchaeales > 0-14-0-20-34-12 > 0-14-0-20-34-12. The sequence goes on along the minus strand of PEXL01000006.1, from coordinate 1,246 downwards.
TTTAGAAAGGGCTGAAGGAAATCTTAAGATAGAATACTTTGATGTTGCATTCAGCCTTGCTTATCAATCAATGTTTCATTCCGCAAGAGCACTGTTGTTCAAAAATAATTTAAAAGAGAGAAGTCATGCTGCATTAATAAATGGTTTGAAAGAATTGTATGCAGGGGAACCTGAACTCCAGACAATATTACAAACAATGAATTCATACCGCATAACAAGGCATGCGGTCCAATATTCAGGAGTTGGATGCAATACTGAAGACGCTGAAATGGCAATTAAGGATGCAAAAGAATTCATTGAAATAGCTGATAGAATAATTAGTCAATTACCTACCATTGAAATGGTAGGCTTGTAATCATCTTGTGATGTTACGATAGGCTGGTTGACATACAGCCTGCTAATCTCAGATTTACCAAGATCAGCGATGTTATTAGTTACTTATCTGATATTTGATCTTCTTTCATGCCTTAGCTGTTCTGCCCTTAATGCAGCAATCTCATCTCTGCTTAATTTTAATCTTCTTGGAACTTTGGGCCTTACCCCTTTCATACTTCCTCGTTCCATAAACGCAAAATGATCACTTATTGGTAAAAGTTTTGGCCCTTCCCAGGGGAATAAAACTTCTGGATTATATTCTTTAAATCTTCCACCAATTGCTCTTCCATATCCTGCATGATATTCATTAAGTGCTGTATTTAATGCTGAAAATGCAGCAACTCTTTCTTCCTGCGTTCTTGCCTGGTCAATTGCCAAAGACAATGATTTTAATCTGCCCTCAAATCCTGGTTTTAATGATTGAATCCCCATCATAGTGCCATATGCTTCTCTTGCATCAGCCCTTGCTTTTCTTGCCCTTAATTTAAGAGCCATTCTGCTTTCAGTAAATGGTGAAGTTATTGAAGTAGGGCCAAAAATTCTAAAAGGAAATATAAACGATAAAGTAGATCTTAATAGTTTGAAAGGAACTGTTACTGTATCTTTTAATAAAGGCATTATTACCCCTTTTGACAGGGTGGTTAATTTCTCTGCAGTTGCTTGTGCAGTTTCATATCCAACTTCAGCCCTTCTAACATCTTCATTAATTCCCTGCTCTATTTTGTTTGCCAATGGTTCACCTTTCAATTGTGAAGGCAAACTTAATCTAGCAGGCAATCTCCATTGGGCTACAACCTGAAATTCAGCATAAGGTAATTTTGAAGGATCGAACGGAAATTCATGTGCATGTCCGGTATCAACTAATCCTTGG
>PEXL01000055.1 GCA_002779065.1 Candidatus Diapherotrites archaeon CG08_land_8_20_14_0_20_34_12 | reverse complement strand
AAATGAAATGCCGCTTTTTATTAAATCATCCATGCCGCCGATATGGTCTGCATCTGAATGTGTCCCAACTAAATATTTTAGATTAAAAACACCTTTTGATTTCAGGTAATCTGCAACAATCTTTCCCTTGCCATTATCCCCTGCATCAATCAAAATATTTTCCCCCTTATATTGAATCAGGATAGAATCTCCCTGCCCGACATCAATGAAATGCACATAGGCATTTTCATCCAATTGTATTTCATTGTAATCAGAAGAAAATTTTGCATCATGATTTGGATTATTTCCTACCATATCATTTACAGCGTTCTCTGCCTGGCCCTTCAAATCACCCACTTTATTGTCAAATTCAGATTTGAACTTGTCTGAATTAGTATAACTAAGGACAAAAATTGCAATTAGTGCAACAAGCACAATTAACAGAACCAAAACCAGAATATTTTTTGCTTTCATTATTTTTAAAAAGTACAAAATATTTAAGAAACAGTTACACTTAAGTTATGAGGTTACACTTGGGCTATGGGCCTTTTTCGCATCTTTGCCCGGGGATTTGATTTCTGCCAAACTGATAAACTTTTAGTGGCATCAGCAATTGCTTCTTGTATTGAGCTTGCAATCCCAACAGTATTTGCCCTGCTCAATTCCTTTTCAAGCAGGCTTTTTAATGAAATTGTTTTTTCCCCTAAATTTAATTGTTTATCCAAAAATATTCCTGCAATTTTTTTATGTGCTTCTGGGCCAAGGTAGGGATATTGAAAAGCCACTAATTCTATTGCTTCTCGATTACCGGATTTTAATCTAAATACCCTGTCCGCCTTCCTTCTGTGCAGAATTTTTCCATAAAGAATTCTTTTTCCTTTTGGGGTTTTTGGCAATAATCTGGAGGGCATAAATTATTATTGTTTAAAGCAAATTATAAATATTGCTGAATTTAAAAATTAGAAAAAAACGTCCCGGGTAGGGTTCGAACCTACGACCACCCGGTTAACAGCCGGGTGCTCTACCGCTGAGCTACCGAGACCTGCCTTTTCTTTTCTCTTTCCAAGAGAAAAGAACCAAATAAAACCAAAGGTTTTATTGGTCCAATAAAATTCGAAAGAATTTTATTTGGAAATGTAAGTTGCAATTAAAACCCAAAAATGGATTTTAATGCACAATAAAACTGTTAAGTTTTATTTGTGCCAAAAGAAAAGAGAAACTCTGGTTGCACCAAAAAAGAAAAGAAACTATTGGCGCAAGAAGAGAAACTTCTTTATCAAATTAACCTACAATATTATTGAATATCAACATAAGGATTTTAAAACAAGTGCCATTTATTAAGTCTTGCCAATATTGTTTTATTATTAACCTAACAAGGTAATTATTATGCCTAGGCTAAGATATCCGACTGAATCAGTTATCCAAAAAACTGCGCACAGCTTGGCTAACAGAACCTTTCCTAAAATATATAATAAAACACTTGCATCCCTGAGAAGAGCATCGACAAGAAGCAGGCCAAAGGGAGATGCTTTACTGAAATTAGAAGAAAGGGCTGAAGAGATTGCCAGAAGAGCCCACCTAAAAACAATTTTAAAGGTAAGGGGCAGGCTGGCTGCACAAACAGCCATAGCTTTATCGAACAGGAGCCCTGCAACAATAAAAAAGCTTGAAAGCCCACAAACAAGGAATGTTGTGCTAAGGGCTTTTGGTGAATATGCCACTGAATTAGCTGAACTTGTCCCTAGCTTTGTTGTTGGTGGTGCCAGTAAAATACCTTTGTGGCCTACAGAGCATGAAACCGCAGCCCCTGCTGAAAAATTGCTTAAAAAATTGGGCATATTATTTGGCAGGGAAGATGCTATACATTTGCTAGTTAATTATCAATTAAATTTCCCGCAAGTATTGGGATTTCCACTAAAAGGGGCAAGATCTTTAAGGGCTGAAGCACAAGCTTCGAGAAATAGATAAAATATTAAAGGAAATATCTTAAATTTACATATATCTACATAACCTTAATATCATTAAAATTACCTTATGGGAAGTTAACCCAAAGATTCTTCCAAAGCAGACCTCTTCAACATAACTTATTAACAAAATTTAAAGTATTAATATACTTCTAAATTCAATTTTGTGCTTTTTTAATGGTTTATTATATAAAAAATAACCATATAACCCTATTTAGCTAAAAAAAACCACTTAATACCACTATTTTGCTTAAAATCATAAAAGTTTGAGAAAAGCATTTGAATAAGTCAACTTTTAAGATATTAAAAGTTAACAAAGCATACCTTATTTCCATTAACAACCTTTATTTTTAGTTAAGAGTGTTAATTTATCCTTATTTTCAAAACAAAAGCTATTTAAAGGAGTTTGAGGATATATATACCTAACAATGTGTCGCATAATATTTATCAAATAAAAATAAGTTTTGTTTTATATGCGCGACGCATTGAATACTATTTTCTATTTTAAAAATAGAGGGGTGAAATAGTGAAGAGTTTAATTGAAAACGCAGTACAGAAATTTGGAGCTGCCAAAGAAGAAGATAAATTGGAAGATTTTTCCTCACCAAAGATAATGGTAGTGGGTACAGGAGGAGCAGGATGTAACGCAGTGAACAGATTAGCTGGTATGGGTATCAGCGGTGCACAGCTTGTTGCAGTGAACACAGATAAACAGCATTTAGCAATGATAAATGATGAATTAACAAAAATATTAATTGGTAGAAGTGTAACAAGAGGTTTAGGTGCAGGAGGATATCCTGAAATCGGAGAGAAAGCAGCTGAAGTTTCAAGAAATGCTTTAGAAGAAGTTTTAAACGATGTAGATTTGCTTTTCCTCTCTGCAGGTATGGGTGGTGGAACAGGTACAGGAGCTGCTCCGGTTATTGCTGAAATAGCAAAAGAACAAGGAGCAATTGTTGTTGCAATTGTAACCTATCCCTTTGCCTTAGAAAAAGCAAGATTAGTAAAAGCTGAAGAAGGAATACTAAAATTGCAAGAAGTAACTGACACTGTTGTAGTAATTGACAACAATAGATTGGTAGAATTAGTGCCAAACTTGCCAATCCAAGACGCATTCAAAGTTGCGGATGAAGTTGTTGCAAGAACAGTAAGGGGAATTACTGAAACCATTACACAGCCATCATTAATTAACTTAGATTATGCTGATGTAAGAGCAGTAATGGCAGGCAAGGGCCTGAGTGTTATTGCAGTTGGTGAAAGTAAATCAGTAGACAAGGTAAATGAAGTTGTTGATGACACCTTAAAGAACGCATTGCTTGATGTTGATATGCAAGGAGCTACAGGAGCTTTAATCCATATAACAGGTGGGCCAGAATTAACATTAGGTGAAGCAAACGCTGTTGGTGAAATGTTAACAGAACAGATTGACCCAAGAGCAACAGTAATCTGGGGTGCAAGAGTTGATCCTACCTTTGAAAATAAGATTGAAGTAATTGCAATTTTCACAGGGGTAACATCACCATATATCAATAACGCGAAAAACAAGAAAGGCGCATCAGTGGCTACAAGGGATTCAGGATTAGGAATTGACTTCATCAGATAAAACTTTTTCATAAAAGTTTTATCAAAAACGTATATAAATTTGTTTGAAATTGAAGGGATTGTCAAAAACCACCAGTTTTTGACAGACAGTAAATTTCCAATTAGGGAAATTTAGTGGATTTTAATCCCTTTAATTTTTCTATTTTTTAAAATTAATTTGAACAAAATCAGTAATGAATCTACTATTTTGGTTTAAATCCAATCTCTCTATTCAATTCCCGCAAAGCCCTAACAGCAGCTCCGGCAAAATCATCTGTTTTGAATTTTTCATATGCATAGTTTATTGCTGAGCTTGAATTTATCCTCTGCAAACACAAGTCAAGGCCAGATTTTTGCAGGGAATCAACTACTTCCTTTGCTGATCCCCCCTGTGACCCTACCCCGGGAATTAAAAAATAAGAATTCTGCTTATTTTCCTTAGCATAAAATTTTGCTATATCATTCAATTCCTGAATTGATGTTGCGCCAACAACAGCACCAAGAGAAATTGCATTTTCATTTGCCCATTTTGCAATCTTCTCAGACAATAACATATAAACAGGCTTTCCTGAAGCTAATTTTTCATTCTGGATTTCTGCAGCACTTTTATTTGAAGTTCTATTCAGCAAATATATTCCTTTTCCCTCATTCTTAATCAGATTAATAAAAGGCTCAACTGTATCAAACCCCATCAAAGGATTTATTGTTGCAGCATCAGCATTCCAAAAAGAGAAAATCTCTTTTGCATACGCTGCCTGGCTTGTTGAAATGTCGCCTCTTTTCACATCAAGAATCACAGGAATTTCTAATTTTTTCAAATCAGTAATCAACTCTTTCAAAGCCTCTAACCCTTCAAATCCATATTGTGCAAAAAAAGCATAGTTTGGCTTTAATGCAGAGAACATCACCTCTTCTGAAACACAGGCTTCAATAATTTGGCTGTAGAAATCAAGGATTTTCTTTTTTACAGAATATTCTTTCAAAGGAATTTTTTCAATCACAGGATCTAAACCCAAACAAACAATGGAATTAGTTTGTATTGCACTTTCCCTGAGATATTCTGTGTAATTCTTCACCATAAAACCAACCTCAAATTTGCTTTTGCTATTTTCCCAGATATGCTTCCAACTCTTCAAATTGCTTTTTAGTAATTCTCTTATTCTCAAACAAAATAGCAAGCATTTCGCTTAAACTTAAAACTGAATGTAAGGAATAGCCCTCTGCTTCCACTGCTTGTTTTCCGCCTTGTTCCCTATCAAGCAATACCACAATATCCTTTACTATAAGGCCTGCTTCCTCCAATGGCTTAATAGCCTCAATTTTGCTTAATCCTTTTGTAATTAAATCATCAATTACTAAAATTTTATCCCCTGCATTAAACACTCCCTCAATTTGCTTTCTTGTGCCATATTCCTTTACTTCTTTTCTCGGGTAAATCATTGGTTTGTCTGTTTCCAAGGAAAATGCGCAGGCAATGCATAAAGCAGCATAAGGAATTCCAGCTACTTTATCATACCTTAACTCTTTGGATATTTCAATAAGCTGCTTTGCAATCAATTTTAACAGTTTAGGATAGGATGCCAGCATCCTTAAGTCAATATATATCGGGCTCATTGATCCGTCCTTTAATTTGAAGGAACCAAATTTCACAGCCCCAATATCAAAAAGCTGCAAACAAATATCAGTCTTAATATTCTTATCAACCATAATATCCAACCTCTAAATTAGCTTTAGATTCCTTGTTTTTGTTAATTATAATATCACCATTATCAAATAAAAGGCTTCCTTTCACCAGTGTTTTCTCAACCTTTCCCTTTAATTTAAGGCCTTCAAACGGTGTCCAGGCAGATTTTGAAAATAATTCATCATTCTTTACAACAAATTCTTTCTTCAAATCAACAACCACAAGGTCGGCATCATATCCTTTCTCAATTTTTCCCTTATTTTTTATTTTAAACAAAGCAGCCGGATTCTCGGTCATTAATTTTATTACTTTTTCAAGCTGAATCAGCCTTTTTTCAGAAGCATCCAGCATCAAGCTTAATGATGTTTCAATCCCAGGAATTCCAGAAGGCACTTTCCAATAATCCTGCTGTTTTTCTTCCAGCAAATGCGGTGCATGGTCTGTTGCAATTATATCAAACTGTGAAGTATTCAGGCCAAACCATAATGCCTTTCTGTCTTTTTCTGTTTTTATTGAAGGGTTTACCTTCAATAAGCAGCCTTTCTTCCCAACATCAGATTCATCAAAGAATAAATAGGTTGGGGTTGCCTCACAGCTTATATGCAAGCCGGATTTTTTCGCTTCCTGTATTAAAAACAATGATTCCTTGCTAGAAACATGGCAGATATGCAGCCTTGTTTTAAACTGCTTTGCGAAAGAAATCGCTTTTTTTATTGCCTCAAGCTCTGCTTCCACAGTCCTTATTTTATTGTGCACTTTTGCATTGCTTTCATTCTGGAATTTCTTTGCATTCTGCAAAATGATTTTTTCATCCTCAGCATGCACTGCTATCATTTTACTTTTTAGTGATGCTATTTCAAAACATTTTTCCAAAGCAGAATCATCATTCACAAGCAAATTGCCTGTTGTCGAGCCCAGATATAATTTAAATGAAGCAATATTTCTCGCATTTTTCAATTCGCGGGAATTTCCATTTGAAACGCCGAAATGGAATCCATAATTAATGAGAGAATCTTTTTCAACAAGTTTTCTTTTCTGTTCAAGCAAATCTGCAGTTGTTATTGCAGGATTATTGTTTGGCATATCCAAAACAGTTGTGACACCGCCATGCAGCGCAGCCTTGCTTCCAGAAACCCAATCCTCTTTTTTTTCATTTCCCGGAACCCTAAAATGCACATGTGCATCAATAATTCCCGGCAAAATCAGTTTTCCTTTGCAGTCAATTATCTGTTCAGCATCCTGAATTTCAACCTTCTTTATCTCAGCAATCCTGCCATCTAAAACAGCGATATTTGCATCAATGAAAGAGTTATTAAAAAACAGCTTTCCGTTATTCAGCGCAAGCTCGTATGAGCCCATTTGGTTCCCTACAGTATATTATAAACATTAGAATATTAAATACTTGCCTTGAGTTATCACTGAGTAAGCAATTTAAGACTTTGCCAGTGATAACTATATATGAGTAATATAATTACTAGAAAAATAAAAAAGAAACAATATCTATACCTTGAAGAATCATTTAAATCAGGAAAAAAATGGGTCAAGGAAAGCATATATCTTGGCTCAGAGAAACCAACACAAAAAGAACTTCTGAAAGCATTTGAAGAATTAAAAAATAAGTGCATAAAAAAGAAGCACATTGTTTTAGTTCAGCCATTGACTGAATTCATTGCAAATGAAACAGCTGTAGAATTAGAAGATGCCTCGGAAAATAAAGAAGAATATTTTGGGCAATTAACTAAAACGCATAAAGAACAATTTGCCAAAAGGGAAAGAATAACTTTCATAACTGATTCTAATGCTATAGAAGGAAGCTCCCTGACGTATAGTGAAACAGAAAACTTGCTTGAACATGAAAAAAGGATAAGAGATGCCAAAAGGAGAAATATAATTATAACAGGGTTAAATAGGGAACAGCAGGAGGCATTAAACCTAAAAGTTAGTTTGGATTATTATGATAAATATTTAAGGATAAATGAAAAAATCTCAGAAAGACTTATTCTTCAGCTCCATTATTTATTGCTGGACAATATTTCGGGCTATGAAAAATATCAAGGAATTTACCGTCCGGTTAAGGTCTATATTGTTGGATCCTCCCATGAATTTCCCTTGCCTCATGAGGTGCCTTATTTAATGCAAGAACTTGTGAAATGGCATGAAGAAAATGAAGAATTGATTCATCCAGTTGAATTAGCTGCAAAATTCCACACCAAATTTACTTCAATACACCCATTTGCTGATGGAAATGGCAGAATGGCGAGATTGCTCATGAATTATATATTGCAACAAAAAGAAATGCCATTCACAAATATTCCTCTTGCAAAAAGGGAAGCTTACATGATAACCCAAGCTGAAGGGAATAAAGAAAATTATAAACCTTTTACAAGATTCCTAGCAAATGAGATAATAGAACAGCATTTAAAAAAGTTGAGGCTATTGGAAATTTAAGGTGAAATTAGTTTATTTTATCCTTTCCCTGAATTCCTTTTCAGCCATTATCTTTTCACAGTAATGGCATTTTACCCTTAAGGGGTTTTTATAAACATAAAACTTGGTTCCAATGCTTTCATGGTTTGTGATGCAGTTAGGGTTAATGCATGTGACTATATCCTCAACCTTATCCGGCAGGGATAATTCCTCCTTATGCACTACCTTGCAGCCTCTTATCATATTTAGTGTAGCATTTGGGGCTATTAATGCAATTTTATCTTTTTCCTTCTTTGAAAGGAAATAATCTTCCAGGAAAACAAGGTCTTTTCTTCCCATTTTTCTGCTTGGCACCCTTATTGCAGCGGTCATTGGCGTATCCTTTACATCCAGAACCTTCAGTATAACTAAGGCAGAGTTTATAGGCAGATGATCTAACGCTGTTCCTTCTTCTATCGGCCTGATATATCTCTTCTTTTCTTCTAGAGCTCCTTCTGCAATCTTTTTAGCCATATTTTCACATCAATCCTAATTCTCATAATTTTGTTTTCTTTCCAGCTATTTTCACATCAATCTTGATTCTTTTACATCAATTTTGTTTTCTTAATCTTTCTTAATTATACAACCTTCTTTTTAGCTTTAGACATCAGATGCAGCAATGCTTCCCTAACGGGAATTCCATTTGCTGCCTGCTCAAAGTATAATGCATACTTTGTCCTGTCTACCTCAGGCTTTATTTCATCAACCCTTGGCAGAGGATGCATTACTTTCAATGTTTCCTTGGCATTCTTCAATAATTCATTGTCAATTACATAAACACCTTTTAATTTTTCATATTCCGAAGGATCAGCAAACCTTTCTTTCTGAATCCTTGTATCATATAAAACATCAAGCTTTGGAATGAATGCTGATAAATCAGCTATTTCTTTTATTGAAACCTTTCCTTTAATATCTTCTTTTATATAAGCAGGCATTTTCAGCATGTCTGGCGCTATTAAATACAAATTAATATTATTGAACATAGCTAAGGCATAAGCAAGTGAATGGACTGTTCTTCCATATTTCAAATCCCCTGCCAATCCAATATTCAAGCCGTCAATCTTCCCGAATGCCTTTTTGATAGTATACAAATCTAGCAATGTCTGGGTAGGATGCTGGTTTGCCCCGTCCCCGCCATTAATTATTGGCTTATTGGACAATTCTGCCGCCCTTCTTGCTGCCCCTTCAACAGGATGCCTTATTACTATAACATCAGAATATTTAGCTACTGTTAAAATAGAATCACTTAAGGTTTCACCTTTCTTGGTTGAGGAAGTGGAAGCATCTGAAAATCCGATTACCTTTCCGCCAAGATTCTGGATGGCTGTTTCAAAGCTTAACCTTGTTCTTGTGCTTGGTTCAAAAAATAGTGAAGCAATAACCTTGTTCTTCAATAAGGCTTGTTTCTTTGCATGGTTTAATTTTTCAATCTTTGAGGCGTAATTTAAAACAAATTCAATATCTTTCCTTGTAAAATCATTCATGCTGATAATATCTGTCAGCTTAAACTGATTTGAGGAAGCTTTATTCATTCAAAAGATCCTCCAAGGATTTTGATTTCTTCTTCTTTCCCATGTTGTTAATCATCAGTGCGGCTTTATTCAGGCCTTTCTTTAATAATTCCTCTTTCTTTGCCCCTGCGCAGATTAATTTCCCGTTCTTGAATAAAAGCAATGTAATCTTAGGGTCTGCTATTCTTAAAATAGCGCCAGGGAATTGCTCCGGCTCATATTCAACATTATCCAGGGATAAAGCTACCTGGAATAAATCAAGTGTTTTATTTAATGCAGCTGTTGCTACAAGATTTACAATCTGGTATTCAACCTTTCTTTTTACTTTAATTGACGGCTGAATTTCATTAATCAGTTTTGAGGCTTTCTTTATGCCTAATTCAATATCCTTTTCATTGTTTGCCCCTGAACAGATTACCTTTCCGTTCTTGAAGAGCAGCATGCTGACCTTTGGCTCTTTTAATTTCAGTATGGCCCCGGGGAATTGCTCAGGCTCATATTCAATATCAGGCAATGACATGGCCAGTGTGTAAAGATCAAGGCTTCCCCCTAAACTCGCGCTCGCAACCAGATTAACAATAGTGTACTTCAAATTCTCGACCTCTCCCCCTTTTTAAATCCAAAAAATTCCATCATTTTAGAATGATTATGGATGGAATTTATTGTCTGTCTTATTGTCTGTCAAAAACCGTTTTTGTTATTTTTTGTTGTTTTTTGTTGTTTTTTGTTGTTTTTATGGAACTAACTGTTTTTGACATCTCATTCCTTCTTTCAATAAGTATTTAAAAGGGTTTAAAAAGGTATTTAAAAAGGCGATGGATTCATAAGAAA
>PEXL01000054.1 GCA_002779065.1 Candidatus Diapherotrites archaeon CG08_land_8_20_14_0_20_34_12 | reverse complement strand
CAATTCGTTCAGAAATTGCAGCTAATTTGATTTCATCAGTGATTTTCCCTTTTTTTGCTGAAAAAATTTGCGTTGACATAAAAATCAATAAATCAAATATTTCTTATCTAGAAAATAATTCAAGTAATAAAAGAAATATAAATAGAACCTAATTATTTTACTAGTTTTTCGGCTTTTTTCAGAATCTCTTTGGCTGCTTTTTCTGGATTTTCTGCATTGCAGACCGCTTTTACAACCGCAATTCTTTTTGCACCTGCTTTGAATGCTATGTGCATTGTTTTTTCAGTTAGGCCACCGATTGCAACAAATGGAATCGTCTTATTTTTTGCATATTTTATAAGGGAGGGCCCGACTGGTTTGTATGGAACAGTATTTGTTTCAAATATTGGCCCGACACTGAAATAATCAGGATTTTCTTTAAGTGCTAAATCAATCTGTTTTTCCGAATGTGTGCTTTTTCCAACAATGAATTCATGCCCTAAAATTACCCTTGCCTCTTTTACTGGCAAATCATCCTGCCCTAAATGGACTCCATCAGCACCTATTACAAATGCAATATCTGGACGATCATCAATTATCAGCAAAGCATCTGATTTTTTAGTGAGTAAAATCAACTTCTTTCCAATTTTGAGAATTTCTTTATCTGAAAGGCCTTTTGCCCTTAATTGGATTACTTTTATGCCTGCTTTTAGCAAGGATTTCACTAAAGGAACATATCTTTTTGAACCCTCAAGGGTTAAAACAGCATAAATTTTTGAATCATTAAAAATTTTCATCCTTTTGGCTTTCTTGTATTTGATTAAAAAATCTGTTTGAATTTTATAATTATCAAATCGCAGGGATTTGAATGATTTTGCTGCATTTGTAGAATAAATCTTGGAAAGTTCTTCAAGCGCGCGCAGAGATTCCTGCACACGTGAGAAATTAGAGAGCAAAAGGTCATCAAAATTCTTTGTGAATTCCTCTTTTTGCAGGATGGTTGAACCGACATCATTCCCTTTCGCCCTTGCAATCGCTAATTCTGTGCGATTTAATTCTAATAATTTAATGGTGTTGATGATTTGATGTCTGCTATTTTTCAAACGAGCATTTAATTCCTTATCCTGCAGAATAAATCTGCAGACATCTTCAATAAATCTAAGGCCTTCAAGCGCGCGGTCAATATTTGCATCAATAATATTCAATGTTTTTGAATCCATAAAAATCAATGTGCTTTAGTGAGCATAAATTATTTAATCATAGGAATATTCCTTAAATTCAACCTTTTTTCCTTTTGTTAATTTCTTTTTTACCAGGTCTAAACAATAAGATTTAACATCTTCGAGCTTTGCCTTGCATTCAAATGCTGCTGCACCAGCGTGCCCTCCGCCTCTGCCTGAAAATTTTGACTGCAATGGGGCAATAATGTCTGAAACAAGGTCAAAATTCTCTTTTTTTTGTACAGTGATGTTGGCCCTTGCTGAAAGAACAAGCTCGGTTTTTGAGACCTCTGAAAATACAAAGGAAATATCAGCGCCAATTTTAATAAAAAGCTGCGCGATGTCAGAATTGAAAGAACCTATATGGCTAAAAACAATAATATAATCATTTATCCTGAAAATGCTCAAGCGGCACATTGCTTTCAAACGAGCAATTTTCTCGCTGTAATGTTGTTCCAAAGCAAGCATATTCAAAATTTCAGAATAACTCATCTCTGCCTTTGAAAGCAATTCATAAACATCAATAAATATTTCTTTATCTGCATGATAGAAATTTCCAGAATCAGTGATTATGCCGCACAAAAGCAATTGCGCAACAGTTTTATCATAAGGAATTTTATTTTCTTTAAACATATTGAATAAAATTGTTGACGTGGAAATTGCATCAGGGTCAATAAAACTGTTTTTATCTGAAACGAGTTTTTTTGAGAATTCATGATGGTCAATAATGAATTTTTCTGCCTTTGAATCCGAAAAAGATTCGGAAAGGGAGGCAAGCATTTCAGCTGAATTTAAATCAAGAAGGATAATGGCATCAAATTTATCAAAATTAGGATTTATTTTGTAAGGAATAGAATAATGCTGTGCTAATTTCTTGGCATCACCATTTATTGAATCAGGAATTCCAATGGTTATGTCACATTTATCCTTAAAAATAAGATATAAGGAGGCTGATGAAGATAATGCATCCACATCAGCAGATCTATGGGTTAACAAAAGAACTTTTTTTCCACATAATGAAGAAAATGGAAATTTTAGGTTCATTTCATTCCTCTAAATAATGCTAAAGGCATTACTTTCTCTTTTTTGTTTCCTTTTCTTTTACTTCTTTTGGAACTGCCTTCTGTGCTTCTCCCTCAATATCCGCTCTTAATTTATTTAATTTATCTAACAAAGTATCTTCCTGCTTTTGCAGGGTTGTTACTCTTAAATTAAATTTTTCTGCTGTATCCCCCAATTCAGTGGTTACTGCACCAACATCTTTCAAAATTAAAATATTCCCTACTGCTTTGTATACTTTTTTCTCTTTTGTTTCTTTCAGTTCTTTTAATGCCTCATTTATTCCAAAAACCTGTGCCTGAATCTGCTGCTTCTGCCCAGAGATCATCATTAACTGCTCCCTGCTTTTTCTAAAATCCATTACTTTTTGCTGCATTGCTGCTTCATCCATATACAAAAACCTCCTTATTATAAAGATTTCAATTCCTCGATGAGAATAATGCTTTTAAGGTAAAAATTAATTGCTGCCCTTATTGCTGTTAAATCAGCGGCACTAATTTTTATTAAAAGCAAATTATTTTTCAGATCTATTTTTGATTTAGACCTGAATTGCTTGTGATCATTATCTACTTTTAACAATTTCGCAACCTTATTTGCAAAATCCTTTTCTGTGAACAAAAGTTTTACTGAAAGACTGAACATATTTTATCTACATTTTTCTTTTCTCTTGGCAAACCATAGTTTCTCTTTTCTTTTGGCAACTAGTTTCTCTTTTTCTTTTGGCAACTAGTTTCTCTTTTCTTTTGACAACTAGTTTCTCTTTTTCTTTTGGCAACTAGTTTCTCTTTTCTTTTGACAACCTGTATTTTCTTTTTCTCTTTTGTAAAGAGAAAAAGAAAAGACGGTCAGTGGGCAATTAAATTTTTAACTATTGGCGCTCTCTGTTTGAATAAAACCTTTCCTGCACAGTTAGGGCATCTTATCATTGGCTTTGGCAATTCATCCAAAAGCTTTCCGCAAGACATGCATTTATACATCTGAATCATCCCCTGCTTCTTCCGATTCTTCTGAAGAATTTTCTTCTGATTCCTCAGGTCCTAAAGAATCTTCTGATTCCTCAGATTCTAAAGAATCTTCCTCAGCTTCAACAGATTCATCTTCTCCTGTTCCTTCCTCTACTTTATCAGCTAACATAACTTCTGCTACTTTATCTGATTTTTTTGATTTCTTTTTACGTTCTTTCTTTGGTTTTTTTTCTTCTGATTTTTCTTCTTTTGTTTCAGTAACTTCTTCAACTATTTCTTCAGATTCTTTTGTTTCAAGAAGTTCTTTCATTAAAGGGAAGAACTGCTTCTGCTGAACCATCTTTGAGATTATTACGCCTACATTAGTTTCCGGGGTATAAGTCCCTCCACTAAATTTTGCACCGCATTTTCTGCATTTAAATAATCCTGCGCCTAATCTCTTAACCCTGAATTGTTCGCATTTTGGACATTTATGTTTCTTTCTTTGTTCAGTTTCCACATCAACTAATCTTTGCCTTATCTTTGTGCCATACCTGCTACCAAAACGTCCTGCCATTTTTACTTTTTTAGTGCTACCCACGTCCTTCACCTCAGCAAATTCCTCAGTTCCTTTCCTTTTTCCATTGAAATATCCATTATGCGCTTTACCTCATCCTTTGTAAAGGAATAGGCTCCTCCTTTCTGGATTGCACATATTCTGCCATCTTCCAATGTTGTGGCAGAAAATCTTGCTGACATTGCTTTTTCTTCAACTAATGAAGGGTCAGCAATAATTGTATTGCCTATCTTTGCACAAGTTGTCAATATTGGCAATGTCTTTACCTCAAGATCTCCAGAATATTCTCCTTGAACAAGTTTATCATCTTCATATTTCGGGATCTTTGCATTTAACAAAGCACCTACTGAAGCTAATGATCCTGCATCAAAAAGATTTCCGCCATCATTTGCAATATACATATCGATGAAAACAACCCAAACTTTTTCTCCTGCTCTAATGCAAAGAGCTTTTGAGTCAAGGCATTTCCCCCCCCTAATTCCACGATCTACAACCCTTGCTAATTCATTTGATTCTTTGGATGGTGGCCCTGGTTCAAATGTTGGGGAAGCCAAAGGCATAAATTCTGCTAAAACAGAAATTGTGCCTTCATCAGGCATGTCAGGATATGGATCCCCTGGAACCATTTTTACCCCGGCATAAACAACTGTCTCGCCCAAAGTTACTTTACAAGAACCTTCTGCATTCTGAAATAATCCTTGTTCAATTTTAATATCTCGGTATTGTAAAAAATCACGATCATCAATTCTTTTGTTTTCCCTCATTTTTGCCAATACTTTTTCTTTTTTAAGTTCCCATAATGCGCTATCAGATTCCATTTAATTCACGCTCTCATCGTTTTGCTTGAATTTTCCTTTCAAAGCATCTTTTTGGAATTCATAAACCTTTTTACAGCTCTTTGATCCCAATTCCACTAATTCATCAAATTCTGCTTTTGTAATTTCTCCATCCATTTGCATCAATACAATTTCTTCAGTATTTGGCAACATTGCAAATGCCATATCAACTGCGTCTGGTGCATCTTCTTCTTCTTTTGTTAAATCTGTGATTAATGTTCCACCAGCTCTTCCAATTGCTACTGATGATACTAAATCAGTCATTGGAATTCCTGCATCTGCTAAAGCAACTGATGCTGCAGTTAATGCTGCTACTCTTGTGCCCGCATTACTATCCATTATGTAAGTGAAGATATCTATTTTTGTATTTGGGAATCTATTCACCAACAATGCTCTTTCCAAAGCATTACTACAAACCATTGAAATTTCAATATCTCTTCTAGCTGGTCTCGGATTCCTTCTTTCCGGCACAGAAAATGATGCCATCCTATAGACAAAATTCACAATTGATTTTGTTGGATCTTGTATATGCTGGGGCAAGGCTTCTCTAGGGCCATAAACCCCGACAAGTATTTTGTTTCTTCCCCATTCTAGGTAGCAAGAACCCTCTGCCCTTGTCAGTACAGAAGGAGTTATTTTTATCGGCCTTAATTCGTCAACCTTTCGTCCGTCCAATCTCAGGCCCGCATCGTTCACGTATGTTAATTCTTCATCCATTTATTCACCTTTTTTTCAAATATTAAAACTCTTCTCTTGGTCTTCTAGGTCTAAAAGCTCTTGATTCTCCTCTGTCAAAAGTTCTGGGGCCGCTTCCGAAATCTCTTCTTGGTGCACTATTAAATCCACCTTCCCTTCTTGGGCCGCTTCCGAAATCTCTTCTTGGGCCAAAGTCACGTCTTGGTGCACTTCTGAATCCACCTTCTCTTCTTGGGCCGAAGTCTCTTCTTGGTCCGCCTCTAAATCCACCCTCGCGTCTTGGGCCTCCTCTAAAACCGCCTCTTCCAAACCTAGGCCTTTCTTCATAACCTTCATCAGAACTATTATCAAAAATTTCTTCTGGATGTTCTGACAAATCTTTCTTATCTGCTCGTTCATCAAGATAGGCTTTCATCCTATCAGTTAAATTACTTAAATGAGCTTCATCATTAATTTTTTTAATCACTTCTCTTAACAAATCAACTGCTTGTTCGGAACCTTTTACCCAAATACGGCCATTTTTTCCTACAACAACCTGAACACCAGTTCCATTTGTCAATACTTCAAGCATGCTCCCATTCTTTCCAATAATTCTTGGAACCTTTACCGGGCTTGTATTAATTAGATCTCCTCCTAAAAAGGGTTTTATCTCATCAAGTTCAACTTGATTAACCTCATTTACGCTGGTAATCTTTGCCATAACCATATTCCCTTTGTTAAGTTTTTTTCTTACTCCTTCTTTCCTGAAAAATGCTGGAGAAAAAGAATTTATATCAATTGAATATCCTGCAAATGATTCATCACCAACAAGCCCGACAATTGTATCGCCTTCTTTAGGCATATATCTTCCTTGCAAAGGAATTACGCGAGCAAAGTCTGAATCCGATTCAGCTATACCCAATGTTTCTGAATATATTTTTCCCTCTCTTACATAGACATTTTCCCCTACTTTCTTTCTTTCCTCAGTAACTAATTCTCCTGGTACTACAATTCGTTTCATAAAATCACATCATCCTTTTCAAATATTTCAATAATATCTACAAAAAAACAGCAATTATTTTTCTATGAATCTTATGCTTGCTGTTCCTTGCGTAAATTTATTCACTTCTCCAATTATATCGTTTTTCATTCCCGCAGGAATTTCAACCATGGCAATAAAAGAACCGTCAGATGCCCATTCCTGCTTTTTGATATTATATTTGTGCAAAAATGATTGCCCTTTGCCTGCATAAGCCACAGGTATTTTTATTGCTACTTCCAAATTCTCAATTGAAATTGGAATAATTTTTTTAATCTCCTTCAGTATCTTTGGTATTTGTTCCTGCACAGGCTCAAAAATATCAACAGTAATTCTTGCTTCTGCCATCGCATTTTCAATTCTTTGTGGCGGATTTGGTGTTTTTGTTTGTGGATTAATTGAATGCCTTGCAAAGTAAGCAATAATTTCCTGTGTTTTCCTTTCCTTCAAAGCCCTTCTTTGGTCTGTTGTTAATTGCACTTCCCCTTTTGTAATAATTATTTTTGCTATTTCTTTAAGGTCTTCTGTTTTAAATGCAGATTTGATTATTTCTGGTGATTGTTCATCGCCCTTATGTGCATCTTTAAATACGCGGTCAATTGCCATAAGATCGTTAATTGGAATATCCTTCCCTGTTTTCACTTCTGCAGCTAAATTTGGATCCACTAATATTTCAAATTTATGTCCTGCTAAACTATGTCTTGCGATGACCGCTTTCTCTAACGAAACCATGCTAATCCTTTTGTGTATTTTTTCAGAGCAGGGCTTGCAATTTATCTGAAGAGATTATTTCAAATGGTTTGCCTTCCTCAATATATGCGAAGCAAACATTATTCACATCAAACTGCTTCTTTTCATATGAAGTAGCATTAATAATCTTCAATGCAAGCTTTATTGCTTTTTCCAAAGTAGTGCCTACTTTGTATTCTTTTTCAAGCATCTCCATTGCTTTCTTTTTTCCTTGGCCTATTGCAACAGCAGTATATTCTGCCAATGCACCTGCTGGCTCTGTTTCAAATAATTGGGACTTTCCATTATAAACTCCACCAACAATTAAACTTATGCCGAATGGCCTCATTCCTGCATATTGGGTAAATAATTGATTAACTGATGCAATTTCTTTTACTAAAGCCTCTACTTGAATTTTTTCATCATATAACATGCGGTTTTCCTGACATTTTTGTCTTGCTATTTTTACTAAACGTCTTGCATCTCCAACAAGGCCTGAGCTTACTGCACCAATATGTTCATCTACTTTAAACAATTTTTCAATTGAAGGAGCAATAACCAAAGAGCTGACAATGTTCTTATCTGCTGCTAGCAATACTCCTTTATTGTAAATTATTCCTACGCCCAACGTTCCCTGTTCAACAATCTTAGAGGCATATTCAACCTGGTAAAGTCTTCCTTTTGGGGAAAACATTGTTGCTATGCGATCATAACCGCTTGTCTTTACATCAGAATCAGGATACAAAATCCCACCTCTATTTCAATCAATTAAATAATATAATAAATATAATAATAAACGCTCTAATTACTAAAAGTAAAACATAAGCTATATAAACAGTATGCTGGGATTCGGTTTTGTATATATTAATATATTAAGGCTTATTTAAGCGATTTTATGGTACCAGAGGACCTTAGAAGCCTTATCGAAACCTTGGCAGTGTTTATTTGATTCAAGAGTATTAAAGAAGCCTTTAACTTAGGCAAGGCACTTCTCGAACATTTTACTATAGCTTTGCCTGAATCTGAATCATAAATAATTAAAGAAAAGTGCAATTCTGCAAAAAACAGGCTGCCAAGCAAAGAAAGTAAATGGCTTGTCAAAGAATAATTAACGTCTTTTTGCGAAAATTTATTTTCAGAGATTATTTGGAACAGCAGATATCTCTTTTTCACACGCCAGGTTGCTGGCAGTGCTTTTGCTGATTTTTTCTGAACAGTCATAAAATAGAATAAGGCAGAATATATTAAAAAGCGGTTGCAGCTATTTTCTTCTATGAATCTTTTTCAGAAAATGCTAATTCTCTTTGTAGTAACACAGTTGCTTGGATTATATGTTGCAAATGTATTCATTCAGGAAAACATAAAAACAATCATAGTAAATGACAATCCAGATGATATATGGAATGCTGTTGGCTTGGTCAGTTACATATTGATTTTCACAGGTATCTTTTTATTGATAATGAAATTTTCAAAAACCGGCAAAATTCTTTCGTTAATGGAAAAAATCGTGGTGTTTTCAACAACAAGCATTTTTGTTTATTTAATAGTGCCAGAACTTTCATTTTTATTTGCTGTTTTATTTTTAGCTTTAAGAATTTTATTGCCTGAGAGCATTCTTTTGAGAAATATTTCTGCAATAATTTCTTCAGCTGTTGTTGGAAGCATGCTTGGTGTTTCACTAAATATAATTCCGGTAATTGTTTTTGTTGCTGCTCTTTCCATTTATGACATTATTGCAGTATTTTTTACAAAGCACATGGTTGCAATGGCTGAAACATTGAAAGAAAAAAATCTTGCATTGGCTTTTACAATACCTACAAAGGAGCATAATTACTTAATTGGCACAGGGGATTTAGTAATTCCACTTGTATTTGTTGTATCTGCAATGAGTTCTTTTTATGCAGAAACTGCAAATAGGTTAATGTCAAATGTTCTTGGGCTAATAATTCTGATAATGTCTTTGCTGGGAATAGGCATTACTTTATGGATTACTAAAAATAAGAAAATGGCAATGCCTGCCTTGCCCTTGCAATGCTTGTTTATGATAATTGCTTGGTTTGTTTTCAATTTCTTTTTTTAAACAAAATAAATGCAATTATTTTTTTGAATAAAGTAAAAAATCTTTTGATTTTTTACTGTTGCAACCACATAAAATCTTTTGGATTTTATGGGTCCAGCAAACTTTGTTTGCTGACCCTTTCAAACTATTGTTTGAAAAGGTCCTCTAAAACTCTTTTGAGTTTTAGATGGAAATCAGCAGATTTTGCCTAAAAATAAATTAACTAATTAGAATCCGAAAAATGCTCTTACTGCTGTTAATGAATAATAACCAGCATACAAAATTATGATTGCACGAACTGCTTTTCCCAAATAACAGAATACAAAGAATTTTTTGTAATCATATTTTAAAATACCTGCTGCCAACCCGATTATATCCATTGGAAATGGGGTAAATGACCCTAAAAAAACAATTATTCCACCATGTTTATTGATTTTTTTCTTTGCTTCATCTAACATTGAAAATTGTTTTTTAGTCATCTGCTCCAAACTTTCTGTGCCATAATACCCGACAATATAACTTGTGGATTCACCTATTGTAGATGCTATTCCTAAAATCAAACCTAAAATTAAAGGGGTAAAAATGCCAATTTTAAAGAAATCGATCTGAGCTGATAAAAAAAGTAGGATATCTACTGGAACGGGAAACATTATTGTTGCATTACCTATGACTGTTGCAATAAAAAGACCTGCTACCCCATATTGTAAAACCAAATTATTTGCCAAGTCAGGATTGTTAATAAATAGGTAAGCTATTCCAATTATGCATATGATCGCTGCAAGCGCTATTCCTGTGATTTTTTTATCCATGTTCCCCCAATTGTTTAATTAAATAGGCATTTTGGGAATATAACCCTTGCGCTTTCCTACTTTGCGGCAGAATGTAGGTTTAAAAAACCACTTTCATAAGTATATGTTATCTAAAAAGGCGATCTTATGGAATATGACAGCATGTTAAATGAACTTTATAAGAAAATGCCTGAAAAAACACTGGCAAAAGAAAGATTTGAATTGCCTTTAGTGAATTCAATGCTGCAAGGCAGCAAAACGATAGTCCAT
>PEXL01000009.1:368-10141 GCA_002779065.1 Candidatus Diapherotrites archaeon CG08_land_8_20_14_0_20_34_12 | reverse complement strand
TGGTTCTGCAGTATTCGCGGCAAAAACAGCTTCCTTATTCTGCGATTTGATTTATGTGCTTTCTGTTAAAGAAAATATTCCTATTCTTAAAAAAGCTTCTCCAGAATTTATTGTTTCTGAAACAAACCTGAAAAATGCAAAGAAATTCGCTGAAAAGGCTGATTCTATTTTAATTGGCCCAGGGCTTGAGGCAAATTCAAAAAACAAAAAACTGCTGAATTTTCTTTTAAAAAATTTCAAACATAAAAAATTCATTCTGGATGCTTCTGCCCTTTACCTTGCAGACAAAAAATTGCTGTCCAAGAATTGTGCCATAACTCCGCATGCTGCTGAGTTTAAAAAAATGTTTAAAGCAGAAGCAACAGCAGAAAATGCCAAGAAGTTTGCCAAAAAATACAGCTGCATTGTTGCCCTAAAATCAGGCATTAATGTCATTTCAGATGGCAAATTAATCTATCACAATGTTACTGGAAATGCAGGCATGACCACAGGCGGAACAGGCGATGTTCTTGCAGGCTTGATTGCTGCATTTGCTTGCAAGAATGAATTACTGCATGCCTCGCTTGCGGCTATTTTCCTGAATGGTTTTGCTGGAGATATCTTAAAAGCACAAAGAGGTTATGCCTTCAATGCAGAAAATCTGATGCAGATGCTGCCGTTTGCCAAAAAGTTTTGCGAGGATAATTACTAATTGAATTATGCCTACTGGTTTTCTATTAGCTAGCATAGCTTAAAATATTACTTCTTCCCTATAATAATTCTATAAAAAAATAAATTAAATGAAGGCATATGATGAACTATAAAAACAGCATATTTTTGGCACATAAGACCAAAATAGATTCAAAATATTTTCCCCATTCTTTTATATTTCTCACATTCTTTTTTATTTTATTTCTATCCCCTCTGCTTTTCGCTTCAAATGAACTGCCTTCTGTTTCAAATAATTTAAGCAATGAAAATAATTGCACGGATTTTTCAAAAGCCATGTGCATTTATCCCGAGCCGGATGTTGTCCCGCCTGATCCCTTCAACCAGCAATTGATTCAAATGCAGTTGGATGAGCTTGCCAAGAAGAAGGTGAAGGATTTTTTTACAAGCGTTGTGCCTGAATTCATGCAGAATGAAGCAGAGGATAAAATAAAATCAGAGTATGAGAAACAGCTTGCCGAAGGGGCAGAAGCTGCAGAGAAAGCTTTGCTGAAAAAATACCCTAAGTATGAAAACTATATTAAGGGTTTGTCAAATACTGTTGGGAAAGCAATTAATTGGATAAATATTGCGGCTTCGTTAAAGGATGCAGGCGATGCATTTAATGGTTGGGTCGCAGTGCATTCAAATCCTTATGCCACTTCTCAGGAAAAACTTGATGCAGATATTGCGTTTTATGATAGCGGTTTTTCTTCATTATCCAGTGTGTTGCCGCCAGGTTTCAGCCATGCTGCTTTGGCAATCACTAAAGCCGGAACAGTTATTTTGCAGGGTGCATCCGAGAAGGGTGAACTTGAATTAAAGCAATGGCAGGCGCAGCTTGCCCAGAGCAATGCACAGCTTGCAGAAACAATGGAATCCACTTGGAATACCTATGGAACAAATGTTCAGAACAAAACATTGATTGCAAGCGTAATGCTTGATGACCAACTAGTTGACCATGTTTTAGGCATAAGCATTGGTGCTTCAGGGCAGGCATTGCAGTCAGCTCCCGACCCAAGCATTTTGAATTATGTTTCTGATGACAAGAAGAAGGATATTGCCAAGAAAATTATTTCAAAAGCTGCTAATGGCCAGCTTCCTATTAATGTGCAGCAGGCAAAGGAAGTGATTTCACAGTTTCCTATTGGTTCTGGTTTTGTTGTAAAGAATTCGCCTTTGTATATGGTGATAACTGACCCATTTGGAAGGAAATTCGGTGTGAGCCCTGAAACAAAGGATGTTTTATGCGAAGGGGAAGAGGTGTTCTGTTCTGCTCCGTTCAAAAACGATGAATTGCAGTTAATCTCAACTCCAGCCTTGTTTGAAGGAAAATATAACATAAAATTGTACGGGTTTGCCGATGGAGAATTCACTTTTTCTTTCACAGCATTTAATACTTCAGAAAAAATTGAAACAATGCAGGATATTAATGGTTTCATAAAGAAAGGGCAAATTTTAGAAACTGATGTTCAGTTAACACGCACAGGAAACGAATATAGTGAAGGGGGCTTTGAGGTAAGTGAAATAAAGTTTGAGGAATCTTCTGAAGCCTTTGATGTTCCAAAAAACCCTTTGGATGTTCCCTTCAAAGTAGTATCCATCACCCCTGCAGAAGGCTCTTTTATAAGGACAGAGAAGCCAATAGTCGAAATAGGTTTCAACAAACCTGTTGCTGAAAACATTTCCTTTGATTTTGTAACAAACAGCAAGGGGGAAGTGGTTGCAGGCATGGTGCTGGTTGATAACACAACATTAAAATTTATCCCTGCAAAGCCTTTGCCTGCAGACAAATATTTTATTAAAATCGCAGGCATGAAGGATAAATTCAGTATTCTGCTTTCCAATGAATTGTCTGCCTCTTTTGAAGTGGTGCGCAGCATTGAAAATGAATTGAAATTCGCGCTTTCCAAACCAATGGTTTACCGCATCACGCATAAATTGCACCTTGAGAACAAGGATGACAGCACAATCAGTGCAATCAATGTAAAAGTGCCTTTCATTAAAGATTATGCCCCAAACCAGTTTGTGAAATATGAGGGCTCTTCAATTGAGCCAATTGAAATAAAAGAGGATTCTTATGGCAATATCTGGGCTTCCTGGTATGTCGATTCCCTGCAAATAGGCGAGAAAAAAGAGATAGATTCCAATTTCCTTGTTCTGCTTTTTAATGTGAATTATTTTGATTATGTGGATTTCAATGCATTAGCCAAAGTACCTTATGCGAATGATGATTTCCTTTCGCAGTTTGAATGCGTTGAATCCGAGGGCCAATCTATAATAAATAAAGCAAAGGATATAGTAAAGCAGGAATCTAATCCTTATGTTATTGCACAAAAAGAATATGATTGGGTTACCAGAAACATAAACTACCAGTATGCGGGAGAGGGCGAGGCAGGCGGTGCGGTTAAAACACTGCAAACAAAAAAAGGGGTATGCCATGGTTATTCCTGTTTGTACACAGCTCTGCTAAGGGCCTCTGATGCGCCTGCAAAATATGTATCTGTGCTTGCGCTGGAAAATAATTCAGCAGAATTGCACGCAAGGACAGAGTTCCTTCTGCAAAAATATGGCTGGCTGCCGGTAGATTCCACATGGGGGCACAATGTAAACGACTGGTTCCTTAATTCAGAACCCAGGCAGATAAGGATGTATGAGCAGTTCCCGCCTTCATATCCCTCAGATTGGCTTTTTTATAGTGGGGAAAATTTAGATACCGGCCTTGAATTGAATTACGGCACCTATGCGGTTTTGGATTATAATCAGCTGTGGAACAGCGATTTGAAAACTTTGTATACTGCAGCACATGCTAGGGATTTCAAAAGAGAACTGCTTAAAATAATGCCCAGAAGTATTGACCTTAACCAATCAATAAAGCCCATGTTTATAGCGGATTTGAATAAGGAATTCAATAATGTTTTGGTTGAGTACGTTTATTCCCCAAGGCCTTATGCAAATCTTTCTCTTTCTTTAGATAAAGAGCTTTTGTCTTTGCAAGGCGCTGCTAATGAATATTTACAAAATAAGGCATTGAATGGGCAAACAGCAGCGGCATTAAAGGGCAGCACTGAATCAATTTATTCTTCCCTGCTAAATGAGATGCAAGGCCTGCTGGAACAATACTCTGCTGATTCCAAGCAGATTGCTAAGAAATATGAAAAAAAGATAAAAGAGATGAAAAAACAATTCGGTGTTTCACTGAATTTTGATTTGGAAACTCCCTCGGAAGAAACAGAATTAAAGGATGATTTGGATGAAACCAAATCCCTATTAGAATCCGCGAATTTGCTTTTGGGACAGAAGGATTACAATGCTGTTGAAGCAAATCTTTTCGCAATAAATAATAAATTATTAGGGATTGCAAATGTCGAGGCATCACTTGAAACATATTACCTAACTCAGGAGCAATGGATGCACGATGTTTATGAGCTGAACAGCGAAGTTGTGCAGGGGGAGAAAATTGGAATCGCATCCGGAGATGTAAACATAGATGAATTGCTTACCCAATTAGGGGTAAAGCTTCCCGAAGCACATTCAGAAACAGCAATACCTCCGCTGACTGAAGAGGATTATAATTTCCTCCTTTTGCTTTTTGCGGTTTTCCTTATTTGCTTTGTCTTCTGGTTGCTGATGCTTTTGGATTGCTTAAAACAAGAAAGTTTCAAACATTTGAATAAAGCAGCATGGCTATTTATAATATTCTTCACCCTGCTGCTGTTCTGCATAGGCCCATTGCTTTATTTGATTTTTGAATTGCTTCCAAGAAAAAAGAAAAAGGTTAAATAAGAAATTTTTCATCTTTGAATTGCTCTTCTGTTGTTTGGAAGCGCTCGTTTGCAAGGTCAGCGTGCTGCTTGTATGTGCTCAATCCATTTCCACCCCTTGATTATTTTGCTTTCTGTTAATATGTTCGTTATGAACCTGTCTTTTTCTTTCCACCTGTTTCGAAAATTCTTTTCGTCAAGTATTACAGGTGAAAAACTTATGCCTGTTTTGTTGGTCGCCTCAACGAATTCGTCTATAATTCTTTCCGACACCTTGCTGTTTTTGTCGTCCAATACCACAAGAACATCGAAGTCTGACGAGTAGGCAAAGTCTTTCCTTAATCTCGAACCAAATACAATTACTGCTTTTATTCCCCTATTTTTTAGGCTCGGCATTTTATTGAGTTCTTCCATTAAAGGCTTTTGGAAATTCCTCGTTTTCTCAAAAATCCTTTTCAGTTCCGGAAGAAGGTAAAATTTGGTGTTGATAAAAACCAGCTTATTTCTGCCCTGCTGCTTTGACAGTACCAAACCGGTTTCTTGCCATTGTATAACTATATTTGAAACAGACGCTTTTGGTATGTCAGCAAGCCTTCCAAGTTCAGATACTGAGAAAGTTGAGTTCAGCCTTTCAAACAGCTTTCCCAATAACTTAACCTTTGAATCCGAATCAACGAGCCTTTGCAGGATATTCATAAAATCACTGTACATCAATATTGGACATATGTTCATTGATGCTGAACAGTTTAAAAATCCCTGCCAAACTGCTATGCATGCTCTTTCAGGAGTGCTATCCATCGTGCGAGTACCTATTTTATGGGCAGATATTTGTTTATCAATATCATGTAAAATGCGGTATAAAGATTATTGATTAATTCTGCGGCTATGCTTATCGAAACCACCGCTATTGGGAAATAAGTGCTTGCAAGAAAAAGCCCCAAAATAGTATTTGGATGAAATGCGCTTAATGAAACCGCTATCTTGTTTTCCCTTGATTCTCTTCTTGCCAAAAATAACCCGAACAATGTTGTCGCAAGAAATATTGCAAATGCATAAACTAATGGCAGAGCAAATGCCTTCCACTCCCCGAATTTTCCAGCATTTGTCGCGATTATTACCAGCACAATTACTGCAGTAATCAAAATATTTGCCCCTGATATTTTATCTGAAATTTTTTCAATATTTTTTGAAAACTTTCTTTTAACCAAATATGCAATAATAACCGGCAAAAGAACTATTCCAACTAATGAAAAAAACAGGCTTGTATAATCAATATAAATTGCTTGGCTTGAGCTAAGTAGTATCAGGAAGGGGATTGTTATTGGTGAAAGCAGATGAGTTGAAACAGTGAATAACAAGGTCAGTGCATTGTTTCCCTTGAATATATCTGAATAGATAATATTTGTCATCCCGCTTGGGAGCGCAACAATCAAAAGCCCACCTAATGCAAATTCCGGGAAAAAGGGGAATGTTATGAAAAATACAGCCAAAGGCGCAAATATTTTTATTAACAGGAATTTTTTTGCCACATAGGGGAAATCCCTTATATGTGCAAAGAATAGGTTGAAATCAACCTTCAGGCTTGCAAGGAAAATGGCTGCAGCAAACATAAATGATGTTGCAGGCGAAAAAACCCCAAATTGCGGGAACAATATCCCTGAAATTATTGCTAGAATAAACAGCGGCACAAAATATTTTTCTAACAGTTTAAAAAAAGACATTTATTTCACTTTTCCAAAATCATTTTCTTCAAGATTTAATTTGAATTTTTAATAAGCCGCTTGTTCACTTCCATAGTGAGAATTTCTTTGTTAATTCAGAAACTATATTCCAGTCACCAAATATTGCAATCCCATAATATTCCAGGTCTGCTTCCTTTGTTTGCCTGCTTCTTTCAATCTGTTCCTGATACGTGCCGATTGTCATTGTGTTTGTAAAATCAACAAACTTGACATTGTTTTGTATAAGCGCCTGCCTTAATTGCCTTATCTGGTTGGAATTTCTTGCCTTAAGAACCACAAACGGTATCTCGGAAATATTCGCATGGCTATTGCCATCGGCATCTGCATAATTAGTTAATCTCAAATCCTCTTTTTTCTCCACACTTGCCCCAAGGCCGACTACCATATGTGCCAGTGCGTTCAAGGCAACACCAACTTCCAGCTTTTCATTCAATATTGCTATTAATTTATTTGAAAATTCACCCATAAAAGTCACTCTAATTACTTTTCTAAAACAACTTTATCCCCGACCTTTACCTTGAATTTGTCCGTAAAAAATCCCATATTTACAGCAACCTCAACCCTTCCAAAATCATCATCAACCAACAAAACATTTCCAACCTTTACCTCACCGTAAGTTCTTTTATACGGTAGATCAAATTTCTTTCCACTAACCTCTGCCTTTATTACATCTCCCACTTTAAACAATTTGTGCATTTCTTCCTGCCTTACATTCAGGAAAGGGCTTCCAAAGTTATTCACATCAATTATTTGCGCAACAATTTTATTTCCTTCAATCTTTGCTTCAGGATATGGCGCTTTTACCAAATCCTTTTCCCTCAATTCTGGCCCAAATTCTTCAACCTTTACTCCTGCACAAAGATAAGCAGCAGCAGGGGTGAAAACATCCCTTCCATGAAATACTGGTGAAACAGGTTTTCTATAATACTTTTCATTTGCTAATTCAAAGGCTCTTTTGAATCCGCCAAGAAAATTTGTTGCAGGCAACAAAATGCCATTATCTGGCCCGATTAAGTAATCGCCTCTTTCCGTTTCAATCACAATGCCTTTTCTTTCAGTCCCAACACCAGGATCAACAACCATTACATGGCATCCAACAGGCAAATATGCAACAGCTTCAAGAACGCGAGCTCCCTGTGATATCTCAAAAAAAGGAATCCCATGGCTCATGTTGAATATTTTTGCATCAGGGCAGATGCTTAAGGCAACAGCTTCCATCACAGCAATGCCTTTATTCATTACTCCGAAATCAGAGGATAAAGAAATTACTTTGTTCATAAAAATCACCTAGGCTTTTCTTATTTTAATCAAAAAATCTGTCTTCTTTTTTTCTCAGAAAATTTTCTACATCGCATTTATAATAATCTAAAGAACCATCTTTATTAAGGCCCATTGTTTGGCCATACATAAAGTCTCCAAATTCTTTCCAACGTTCTTTTCCAATTTTTGCAATAACTTGTTTTTTTGTTCATTCTTTCATATTCCTTATCAATCTACTGGAATTTTCTTTGAGGAACCTCACAACCCATCTAATATCCTTTCAAGCTTTTTTTTGGTATTCTCAAACATTTTTTCTTCTATTCTGCCATATACTCCCTCTAAGGCATTTTTGAATTGTTTTTCATTAATCTTCCCTTTTATTTCTATTATCTTTTCTTTTGGAACTTTTATCTCTTTATTCAATTCCTTTATCTTATCTTTATCCAATTTTATTGCAGAAAGCATTAAAGTATCCCTTATATCTGATTTTCTTCCAGTAATGCATTTCATCAAAAAAAGTAGTTCTGGTTCTACAACCCTTGCCTTTGCTTTTATTGGGCTTGCTTTGCCGGTGATTCCCCTTACTTTTGAATTTTTAAAAATCAAATCAGCAGGAATAGAAATGCCGGTAATTCTATCCAGAACTTCCCCAATCAGCAAATCAAAGTTTATCTTTACATCATTTTCTTTTTTCATTCTGATGAAATTGCCTTTATAACTGCCAGTATTTCCTTTATGCTCTATGAAAAATCCTTCTTTAATTAAAAATTCTGAAACTTTTTTTCCTGCTTTATTATCCTTTAAAACAATGTCGCAATCAATTGAGAATCTTGGCAGGGTGTATGCATTGACAGCATAACCCCCAATAAGCGAAAATTCATTCTCTGGAAGTTTTTGCAGGATTTCCAGTATTTGTTTTTCCCTTTTTGGCAAACTCATAATGCCTCACCAACCTTTTCTAAGATTTCTTTTGAAGCATTGGTTTTTTTGTTGTATTTTCTAGCCAAGTATGCCAACACATACTCAAAGGTATCAATATTTTTTTCGCAAAAATCTATTGTTTCCTTTAATTGCATAACTGGCTTCCCATTTTTCTCTGCACAACTAATTTCTTTTTTTGGAAACAATACAATAAATTCGCCCAAAATATTTGAAGGCTGCTTAATGAAAAAGCTTATGCCTTCTTTCTGAAAAAACTTCTTCCATTTCTTTAAATCTTTGCCCAAAACATCAATGAAGTATGGGTTATATTCCCAGCTTCTTTGGATGTAAGTATCATCTGACCATATTTCTGCGGCGCTTGCCCCAGAATAGCAATATTTTAATCCACTATCCCCTAATTTTTCCTCAATCCTGGATCCAAAAATCCCACTAATTGCTTTTTCAGGAGTAGCACATTTATAAATGCCCCTTCCTACATTTTCCAACCATTCCGCTTTGCTCAAGTTAAATAAAATCTTCTTTATCATCTGCTTAGAAAAGAACCACTTCAAAGTGCCTATGCTAAATGGTTTCAACCCGTACTTGTTGTAGAAATAAGAATATACCCCAAACTCAGTTTTTGTAATAAATAAACTCATACTAATATAATCTGCCAACCTATTTAAAAAGGTTACCATTATGGTAACCTTTAGTTACAACCCCAAAATCTGAAGACTGTGAGATTATTTTGTTCATCCGTAATAGTTAGGGCGCACATTTTTCAGAAATTGCTTTTTGTGGGGGGTAACTGTATGAGTTATCTAAATTTAATTATTCAACAACCTTGATGTAATAGCCAACTAAAATATCTTTTATTAGTGTGCCACTCACAGTAAGTTTTTCGCCCTTTGCCGGAAGATTCTTTACTGAAACAGGAATTGTGCCATTGTTATCCTGCAGAACATAGTAGGATAATCCGCCTATGCTTACAACATCAGTAACTGTTCCAGATACTACAACAGTTTTGCCGACATTTTGCCCTGTCTTTATATCCTTAATAGTTTGGCCAGCCACGCAGCCAAATATCAACAATAATAAGCCAAGAATAATAAATATTATTCCTATTTGGTTTCTATGATTAATCTTATTTTCCATTTTGATTTCCCATATTTATATAGTTATAGCAAATATCAAATTTTGCACTATTATTCCCACTCAATCAGCCAAAAAGTGCAACAAAAAGCATAAATCCCAGAAATACCGATGAAAACCTACTTTTTGGCCTGTTTCATGAGCCTCAGGATAATATCCTCGTAGGTTTCCCCTTTTTTGCCGAGTTCCTTCATCTTTTCCCTAGTATCTGCGCTCAATTGTATTGTCGTGATTGCTTTTTTGTTAA
>PEXL01000009.1:0-349 GCA_002779065.1 Candidatus Diapherotrites archaeon CG08_land_8_20_14_0_20_34_12 | reverse complement strand
TATGGGCTTTATATAGTTATCCTTTTAGCAGGCTCTCAGCCACAATTTTATCAACAGCCTTGTTCACAAACTCCTTTACCCTGTATGCCTCTTCCCTTCTGCATATCTCCTCCATTGTCCTGTAATTTATCAGCTTGGTCTGCTTCCCTTTTCCAATAACGACAAGTATCCGCTCATTTTCATTCTGCGAATCATCCTCTATTATTTTCCCAAGCTTCCTCAACCCTTTTTCAAGCTCCCTTGATTTCTGCCTTGCAATATTCTCATAGGTTTCCATCGGATCCTTCGTGAAAAATATCGCCGGACTGCAGTTGTTCCTGCATATTACCCCAGCATTCACCAATTCCTT
>PEXL01000053.1:360-10496 GCA_002779065.1 Candidatus Diapherotrites archaeon CG08_land_8_20_14_0_20_34_12 | reverse complement strand
AGGATGCTCAGGCAATATAGTTAGATACTGCGTGGTGCGAAGCACCCGCAGAGTTCATCAGGGTCATAGGGGCGGAGCCCCTATTGTCATTTATACTTTTCTCTTAGGTATTACGTATATCACTCACAACGTTTGGCTTGCAAAGCCAATGTATTTATGCATAAGTAAAGTAAGCATATTTATAAATTTAATATTGTGATTTGCAAGCCTATGCCTTTAGGCATAGGTTCCCAAACGTTGTGACATAATTATTTGGGGGGGATTATTTTGGCACAAAAGAAGAAACCTGGAAAAGTTGGGCATAAGACCATTAATACTTAAATTAAAACCTTGAAGAAAGGGCTAGCAAAAGAAATGACTCTTGCCAAGAAAGTTAGCAAGACATCAAAGGAACATGATGCTGAGCTTGAAACCTTAAAAAACGAGCTCGAAAAATTAAAAGCCAAGAAAAAGCGCAGTTATCTTTCTGATTATAACCGATTTATGCGTTCTCAAATAAGATCAGGCAAGACATTTAAACAAGCAGTTGCTTTATGGAAAAAAAAGAAAAAAGATGATGAAAGAAAATCAAAAGGTTCAAAAAGAACCGCCTATAATATTTTTATCTCTTCCCAGCTGAAGCAGGGAAAAACAATGAAACAAGCGATTGCAGCATGGAATTTTTTTAAAAGCGGAAAAGTAAAGAGAAAAATTGTTTATAAGAAAATCTTATCAAAGCCAAAGGTAGTATACCGGAATAAAGTAGTATATCGTAATCGGAATAAGCTTGTTTACAGAAACAAGATAGTGCCAAAGGTAGTCTATAGAAATAAAATAGTGAAAACAGAGGTTCCTAAGGTAGTCTACAGAAATAGGGTAGTAAAAAAAGAAGTTCCAAAAGTAGTTTACCGCAGGAAAATTGTCAAACAGGTTGCTCCAAAGATAGTCTACAGAAACAGGATAATTAAACCTGTAGTAAAACCAGAACCAAAACCAGTTTCAAGGGTTAGGGTTGTGAGGAAGAATGTTTTCCCTACGGAAGAATTCGAAAGAATGCTATTACGGTTAAAATCAGAGCCTCAAGTTGTGGAAAAAGAGGTTTTTCCAAGAGAAAAAATAAAAGAAGTAATTGATTCTGTAATGCAATCAAAGCCAGAAACCTTTGTGCATTATGGTAGAGAAGTGACTGATGAAGAAACAGCATTAAGGATGCTTGAAATATATCTTAAAGAAATAGCTTGGTTGATGCATAAGGATCAGCTTGATATTGACCAGGTTATAAATAGCTATTTCTATGTTCTTTCCAGAGTAAGGAGAAAGGACATAGAAATGCATAAAATTTTAGAAGCATTGAATAAGGAAAGAATTAGAAAGGTTAAGGGTGAATAAAATGACTGTACTTTCAGATGAAGAAATTGCACAAAGATTAACTGCAATCTATTTTGAGGAGATTGCGAGAAGGGGTTTCAAGAGGAAGCTTGATTTGGATTCAGTGATAAACACATACCTTTACATCATTACCCGATTGCAGAGAAAAGAATCTATCTGCCAAAAGGTAGAAGAATCAGTAAAGAGATTGGAAGATGATTTATCTAATGAAACAAGGGAAGAATTATTTCCAATGGGAAGGTAAGGAGAAATTCCTTACTTTTTTTCTATTTTTTTGATTTAATTACTGCTAACCTAATTACTATTAATTTAACAATTTCTAGTTATATCCCTACCTTAATTATTTTTAATTAGCAATCTTTTATCTGCCCCTTAATCTTGCCCTTACATATCGTTTGAGCTCAATTGCAAAAGGCCTTGCCTCTTTTTTTTGGCCTTGTTAATTCTTTAGGGATATTTACTCCGGCAACAGGTTTTATTCTTCTTGCACCCCTTGCCTTTGCTGAAACCCTTAATGCATCGTATAACTCCTTAAAATAACCTTCATCACCCATCAGTTTTTTTGCAACATGCACCTTGAATGGCAGCTGCTCGAAAGCATGCTCCGGATTAGGAACGGAAAATAGGGAGGCACAATATGGTTTTGCCCCAAGCTCAGTTAATGCCTTGTGCCATGATGCCATGGTTACGCCAAAAACCATTGATTCATCAAATACCATTACCCTTCCTTTTAATTTTTTATCCAGCCCTCTTTTCATCATGTGTTCTTTTATAAGATCAGAAAGAGGCCTGTATGTTTCAGCTTTCCAAACATGCCCTACAGATACATAAGAAGGGTCTTTTTCCTTGTATTTTTTGCCCCAAATTATTCTGAATAGCTGGTAATATGGGCCTGCTTCTGCCCCTCCAATGACAATAGTATCTATCCTATTTGTATGGGCATAATCTACAAGGTTTTCAACTGCTTCATAAATAGCCTGTTTCGCTTCTCTGCTCAGCTGGCTCATAAAATCTCAGCCTTTCCCTTGTATTTCTTTTTGAATTCTTCTCCGTCCTTTTCTTTTCCAGCAATTCCAGCATTGTAATGCATTGGAATAGCAACCTTTGGTTTTATTATTTCTGCAGCTTTTGCAGCTTCCTCTGCATTCATTGTGTATGTCCCGG
This sequence comes from Candidatus Diapherotrites archaeon CG08_land_8_20_14_0_20_34_12, assembly GCA_002779065.1. GTDB lineage: Archaea > Iainarchaeota > Iainarchaeia > Iainarchaeales > 0-14-0-20-34-12 > 0-14-0-20-34-12. Next base: position 7,964 of record PEXL01000053.1, on the reverse strand, counting down.
AAACTGGGAGAAAAGCAACATCAATTTTTCCTGCTAATTCCTTCATTTCTGGAATTAAATCTGTGTCGCCTGCATGATAAATTTTAATTCCATCAATTTCTATCACAATTCCTATCCCAAGCCCTTTTGGATGGAATTTTTTGCCAATATTATAAGCTTCAACCGCCTGAATCTTAATTTCAGAGCCATTTAACTTCTGCCCTACTTTAATCAAGTGACCTTCCCCTAATTTTTTTATTACCCCGCTAGGCCCAATTATCGCAGTTTCATCTTTTTTCAGCCTTAAAATATCCTGCCGTGAGCAATGGTCAAAATGCCCATGTGTGCAGATAATAATATCTGCTTTCTCCGCATTATTCCCAATTTTAATTGGGTCAATGTAAATCACTTTATTTTTTGATTTTATTTTCACAGTATCGTGCTTTAATAATTCGATTTCTAGATTGTTGTATTTCATGCCTAAAACCTTTACCTTATATGCTATATCAAAAGACATTGATTTTGAAAATTTTATTGCCTTTTGCTACCTCTTAAAGCATCCAATTAAAATGCTTTGCATTTTAATGGAGCATTAAAAGCTTTGCTTTTAATAGCTTGCTTTAAGGGTGCAATTAAATCATTTCAGATTTAATTTGCATATGTAAAGGACAACTATTTTATTTTAGTATTTTTGTCCTTTACTACTAGAAGACTATAATCTTTATTAACAGTTTCCTACAAATTTATTTATTGAATATGCCGAAGCATGCTGTTGATTTGGAAAAGAATTCTAAATACCTTAAATTTCTTACTAATGCAAACACTAAAACTTTCCTCATGAAAACTCCGACAGAAGAACTAAAGAATGTGCTTAAATATGCAAGAGGCTTTGGTTTTACTGATTCAGAATTAAACAAGAATTCGCGCATTTTATATATTGCTGCTTTAAATTTAGTTAATAAAACAATTCATGAAATAAATCCCGTAATAAATCAAAAAATGATTAATTTAAGGAATAAAATAAGGAACTGTTAAAATGGCTAATAAAGTATTTTCTGAAGAGCAGGTTAATAGGAGTATGGGAGTTGTTATTGATCGTTATATCCTAGGTGGAAAATCCCACGGAGAACCTACTTTTGATGCAGCATATGATTATCTTTTAGATTTTGCAGAATCAAGAGGTATTGAAATAGGTGGATCTCCTACAGCATTACTGCTAAGACTATCTAAATCAGGATATATAACTAATAGGGCACAACATAGTTCATTGCACGAAGTTGAAGCCTATATGCAATTAGAAGTAAGGCTAAAGCCAATAGGGCATTTAGTTGGTAAGGATTTTTATACTCAATTAGAACGGAGATTAAAAAATGCGCCTTTATCTGAAAAAAAGGCAATATTGGGAAGTTTGTCTGGTTTAGATTTTAACAGAATTGATGAATTGCTTAGTTTAAGATCTAAGTTAAAGTATAGAATTGATGTTGAAAAAAGAAAGAAAGGTCAACCAGTTGATTTAAGAGAAGTTGCAAAAGTATCAGGATCTCATAATTTATCAGATTTAACTGAATTTGTTCAAGCAATTGATGTAGCATTAGATTCTCATTTAGCTGATGTAGCCCTAAAGGCAAGAGAAGGGGTAAGAAAATTAAAGCAACAATGGATTGGCAAAACAACCCCTGAAAGAATAGAGCTTGAACGTACTTTTAGAGAATTAAACGAAGGAAGAATTGAAATGAGCCAAAGAGAAGTAGATATTTTATTTGATACTTATTTGCGCATGATTAAAGACCCTCTTGCAAGAAATGCTGCTTCAATGCCTTATAGTGTTTCACAATTAATTGAACGAGTAAATCATAAATTAGGTTCAATGCCCCAAGCCAGAAGAATAAAAATTGCCAGAAAGGTTCCGAGAAAATTAAGATTGCCAAGAAGAACCTTCAGAAAGTGATTTTTCTGAAACTGAACAATTAAATATCACTTAAACCAATTCTTTATGTGGTGATAGGATGCCTGTAAGAGCAAGAACTGCAATTAGGCCAAGAAGGCAAATAAAATTAGACCCTGATTTTAAACCTTTTAGTGGGGTTACTAACAAAGGATATGTTCGTAGGACACACGCAGGTCCAATATTAACATCAAGAGAAAGATTATCTGGCATAGGTGCAACCCAGGAAGAGATTAGACTTAATCCTAAACTTTTAAGATTGGCAAGAACAGCTTCGCTTGAAGACCTGGATGCTGCTTTAAGTCAAATCCGGAGAAAACGTGGAGAAGAAGTTGCTAATTGGTAGTTAAAAAATAAAAAAAGAAAGAGGAAAAAATTTCCTTTTTATCTATTTCTTTAAATAAGTTTAAGCAACAGTTACTTGTTCTTGTTTTTCTTCTTCCATGTTTGAATAAGCTACGCTTAGTGCTAAATCTAATTCAATCATTTTTTTTGCTGATTCAGATTCTTTATTAAGTGTGTATAATGTGGCTCTTCCAATAGTCCTTGTTTTTTTCACTATCCCTAATTTTATAAAATTTTCCCAAAAAGAATCCAAAGTTATCCTTGAAATTTTTGCTTCCCTAGCTATGTCGCTTTTGCTGTAGTCAAATACCTTGTTCTCAATCAAGAAGTCCAATACTTTTATTACTGGCGAATTGCCCATTGCTTTGATCAATAAAGATTTGTTCATTTTAATTCCTTTATTTTCTCATCAAACTGTTTTAGAAGGCCTATTTTCTTGACAAGTCTTTTCAGTTCTTTTTCGTCAATACCTGTTTTTATTAACCCTAAAATATCGGACCTGTCTTTTTCAATCTTTGATCTTAGCCTTTCATTTAGTACTGTTGGCATTACCCAAGTTCTTATTTTGTATTCCCTATCTATCAATGCAGCAAATTTATAGAGCAATAGTACTTCTTTATCAGGGAGCCTAACCATAGCTTTGTTTTCAAGTCGTAATTCTTTACTGTATTTTTCAGCAAGTTTCCAAGGTATTTCAATTGAATTATCTGATGCAAGACTATTTTTGTCTGCCAACGTAAATATGTCGAGTTGAATCTCCTCTTTTTTGCCACTTTCTGTGCGAATTTCTTTCTTGAACAATGCCCTTACTTTTGATTTACTTCTGATAAAACCATGCTGCTTGCAGTGTTTTTCAAAGATTTTCACAGCATATCTTGATGGCAGGATTATGTCGATGTCAATTGATTTAGCCCCTTTAGTGTGGAAATAAACTGCCCAGCCACCTATTAGAATTGGGCTTAAACCATGCATATTTAACCTGCTAGCTAGTTTCAGGAGTTCATTATAGGATGCCTTTGTCAGCTTATTTTCAGTATATTTATTCTTCAAATTGCAAACCCCACAATTGATTATACAGATCTTTGGCATAATGGCTTTTTTTGTCGCATATAAGGTCTATGAGTGTCCTTAGCTTATTTGTTGCAACAAAACCTTTTATTTTTTCAGTTTCTATTGGTATGTCAACTTTAAATACTAAAAGATTTGTATTGCCTCCGACCCATGGCTTGAATATATTCTCAATTTGCTTGAGTTGTTTATTGTTAGCATAGATACAAACCCTGTCTGAATCCCAATAACCAGAATAGAACTCAAGTGCAGAATCCAAGCAAAGCACAATATTCTTTGGTAGCATTTCCAATACTTGTTTTTTTGTGAGCCTTAATGGCAACCTTTCTAAAAGTGCTGAATTCATATTCCTATACAAGGAAAATAATGAAACTAGATTTGCGGGGTCAATGACTTCATAGTTGCCAGATCTTTTTTCAACAAACCCATGGCTTACAAGCCATTGCACAATCTCATTCATTCTGCCCCATGAAACCCTTGTTTTCTCAGCTATGTTTGTTTGTGTGAATTTCTTGTTTGCAAGTATGTATGTTATGACTTTATATGTCTGCTTTGATGTCAACTTCATATAGAATAATCAGCCCAAACTGTTTTTAACAGTATCGGTAAAAACCGATATTTTACATAAAAAGCGATATCTACTCTAATATTGAGTCTTTTTCCAAATCAAAATATATTTTTGCAACCATATCTGAGAATCTTTTATCTGCCCTATCCCTGGGTTTTGGCAAATTTATTGCATATTTCTTAATTATCCTTGCAGGCCTTTGGCTCATAACGAGTATTTCGTCGCTTAAATAAACCGCTTCATCTAAATCATGTGTCACTAATAATGCTGTGCTATTTTCTTTTTCTATTATTTCTAATAATTTTCTTTGCAGTTTATGTCTTGTGATTGCATCTAAGGATCCAAAGGGCTCATCCAGCAACAGGAGATTTGGAAGATTTACAAGAGTCCTCGCCAACGCAACTTTTTGGGCCATTCCCCCGGACAACTGGTGCGGGAAATTGTCAGAAAAATTTTCCAATTCCAATAATTCCAGCAAATCATAAACAATGGTTTTGTCATTTTTTTCTAAGCCGAAAGAGATATTTTCATTAACAGACATCCAAGGCATCAATCTTGGCTCCTGAAAAACTATGCTGCATTCTTTTGCTGGAGAGTTTATTTCTTTTCCATTTAATTTAATTAGGCCATCATACTCCTGATCTAGCCCAATAATTGCTTTCAGCAGCGTGGATTTCCCGCATCCGTTTGGCCCAATTATAGTTGTAAATTTATTCTTTTCAATGTTGAATGCCAAATTGCGGATAACTAAATTGCTTTTGCCAAATTGTTTTCTTTTTATGTTTACTTCTAATAACCTTTTCAATTTATTCACCCTGGAAACTATTTCTCCAGACAAGCAACTTTCTTTCAAGCAATGCAAGCAACCTATTTGTAAAAAATCCAAGAATGCCTATTGCAAGCATGCCTACAATCATGTCATCTGCTCTCGAGAAATTCCTTGAATCCCAGATAAGCCATCCAAGCCCTTTGGATGAAGCAATTAATTCTGAGGCAATCAATAAAATCCAAGCAAGGTCAAGCGCTACACGCATTCCTATTAGGATATTTGGAGTTGCTGCAGGCAGAATAACTTTGAATAGCACGTTCTTCTTATTTTTATTGAATGCCTTTGCAACCTCAACCAATTTTAAGTCTATTGCCCTGATCCCCTGAAAGGTATTTATGTAAATCACCACAAAAACAGCAAATGTTATTAGTGCTATTTTTGATGCTTCACCAATCCTGAAAATAATGATTATTAGTGGAATCCAAGCGATTGGCGGTATAGGGGTTAAAAACTTCATAGTTGGTGAAACAAGTTTCTCTGCTGTTTTGGAATTAGGCATAGCATCAATTAACAAGATTCATGAAAAGGTTGGCATTGAGAGGAGGAACATCTATGATATACTCAATAAACTGATCGAAAAAGGCCTTGTTAGCTATACGCTCGAAAAAAAGGTTAAGGTATATCAGTGCACACATCCAAGTAAAATAGCCGAGGAGATAAAGAAAAAGCAGCTCTCTTTAAAAGAGCTTGAAAAGAAAATCCCCCAGGTTAAAAGTTTATTTAATGCTTCAAAACCAGAGATAAGGGCAGAAGTTTATAGGGGAAATGGAAGTATCAAGGCCCTCTTGGATGAGGTTATTGAATATAAGGAATCTTTCTGGCTTGGCGGAAACAGCTTTGAGGAATATACTGCTGTGCCTAAAAGCCTTGAAATTTGGTGGGAACACTGGATGAAGCGAAGGGCAGAGAAGAAACACATGATGCATGATTTGGTAAGTTATGGCACTTATCTGCGCGGATTGGAACCCTGGAAGGTTGAAAAACACAAGAAAAGTTATTACAAATATTGCTCTCTGCCAAAAAATATGCGTTCTCCGCTTGTTATAATTCTGTTTGGAAACAAGGTTGCTCAAATCATTTGGGGAAAACAATCCTTTGCATTTGTATTGGAGTCTGAAAAGGTCAGGGAAAGTTTTATGAAATACTTTAAGTATTTTTGGAAAAACCCTTGGTAAACAAAAAAGAAAAAGAAGAAAAGCAGCCTTTGCTGCTTTCTTAAATCTTAATTAAAATTTCTTTAAATCAAATTCAAAGCAATTGCTGTTAACAATGGCGCAAATACTAATGCAACAGTGTTCAGCACTTTTATCAAGGAATTTAATGCAGGCCCAGCAGTATCCTTGAATGGATCTCCTACTGTGTCCCCTACGACAGCTGCTTTATGTGCATCTGATCCTTTGCCGCCAAATGCCCCTTGCTCAATGTATTTCTTTGCATTGTCCCATGCTGCTCCGCCTGTACACATTGTTAATGCAAGCAAAAAGCCTGAAACAATTGAACCGGCAAGTAAACCAGCGACAGCTTCTACTCCAAAGAGATAACCAACAACAATCGGGCTGAATACTGCAATAATTCCTGGAATCATTAATTCCTTTAATGCAGCCTGCGTACTTATATCAACACAGCGTGCATAATCTGGTTTAGCTTTCCCTTCCATGATTCCTTTTATTTCCTTGAATTGCCTTCTTACTTCTTCAACAATTGAAAATGCTGCCCTTCCTACTGCCCCCATCAGATATGATGCGAACAAGAAAGGAAGCAATGCTCCTATGAATAATCCAATTGTCACCGCAGGATCTAAAAGATTTATCATAGTTAATTTTGCTTCTACAGAAAATGCCGCAAATAATGCCAATGCTGATAACGCAGCACCTGTAATTGCAAATCCTTTTGTTGTTGCTTTTGTTGTATTTCCTGCTGCATCAAGCAAATCTGTCACCTGCCTTACCTTTGCAGACATATTGCTCATTTCTGCTATTCCTCCAGCATTATCTATTATCGGGCCATATGCATCCAATGCAATAATTATTCCTGTGAAGGATAACATTGCTGCTGCTGCTAATGCTACACCATATAATCCTGCTAAATTATATGAAATGCCTATTGCAATCACAATTAAAATTGCGGGCAATGCCGTGCTTTTTAATCCAACAGCCAATCCGCTGATTAAATTTGTTCCTGCACCGGTTTTTGATGCTTCTGCAATTCCTTTTACAGGTGCATACTTTCCATCTGTATAATATTCTGTAATAAGACTAATTAGTACTGTTGTTAATGCCCCCACTACATACACGTAAAACAAATTCATGTTCCAGCTCGCTACAAAATATGCTAAAACAATTCCTAATGCAACAGCAACGAAGACTCCCATATACAATTGCCTTACTGCATTTTCCTTAGTTTTCACATTTATAAAAAATGTCCCGATTGCATTTGCAATTGCAGTTACTCCTGCAAAAGTTAATGGCAGTAAAACATATTCTGTTCCTAATGTAACTCCCAATAACATTGCTGCAATGATTGTTACAACGTAACTTTCAAATAGATCAGCAGCCATTCCTGCACAATCCCCGACATTGTCCCCAACATTGTCTGCAATTACCGCAGGATTCCTTGGATCATCTTCTGGAATTCCTTTCTCTATTTTCCCAACTAAATCAGCACCAACATCTGCTGCCTTAGTATAAATGCCTCCCCCTACTCTCGCAAACAAACTCATCAAGGAAGCACCAAATCCAAACCCAATTAGTACCCCTAAATTATTGAAAATAACATAGAGTGCCGCAACCCCAATTAATCCCAAACCAGTTAAGACCATTCCTGTTACAGTCCCTCCCCTGATTGCTAATTTTACTGCTTGGCTTAATCCT
>PEXL01000053.1:0-345 GCA_002779065.1 Candidatus Diapherotrites archaeon CG08_land_8_20_14_0_20_34_12 | reverse complement strand
GCTGTCCTTACATTTGCCCTTACTGAAATCATCATTCCAAGATAACCGGCAAATCCAGAACATAATACTCCCAATACAAATGCAAGAGCCATATTTGTGTTCAAAAATACTGCAATTATAACTGCCAATATTACTACAAATATTGCCAATGTTTTGTACTGCCTCATCAAATATGCTTTAGCCCCATCCTGAATTGCTGAAGCAATTGCTTTCATTTTTTCATTTCCCTGTTCCTGCTTCATAACCCAGAAAATTAGATATACAGCAAATAAAAGTACCAGAACCCCAGTACTTAATGCTATGGATATTGCATCAAACATTCTTCAAACCCCCTCGAATTTGTAT
>PEXL01000060.1 GCA_002779065.1 Candidatus Diapherotrites archaeon CG08_land_8_20_14_0_20_34_12 | reverse complement strand
ACCTTTAAGGCCAAGATTAAAAAATGCAGGATCCAAAGCATGGAAAAAAGTAAGGCCTGTTGCATTATTTCCGGCAAATGCCTGGGACTTTTTTTGGGTAGGCGATCATAGGGCTATGAAAGCAAATGCCCAGCAGCAGATAATGGATCATAAAATAAGCCACGGTATTGATAAGAAAGGTCTTGCTAAATCTTTGGAAACAAACAAGGAATATTTGAAGGTTTCTGCAAGGCATAAAAAATGGCAGGATCGTGTAGATAGAAAAGATGCCCAGATAAGAAAACTTCAGGGAAAACAGGCAGAATATGCCGCAAGAACAGGCGCTAAAGCAAAAACATTGAAAGCAATTACTGCAGCAAGACTTGCTTTGAAAAAAGTGCGGCGTTGGGATTTGGCAAGAGAAGTAAAACCTTTCCAAGAGAAAAAAGCAGAGATGGAACGTTCTACTTATGAATCTTATGAATTAGCAAAAGCTAAACTCCGTGAGGTTGCAAAAAAAATTGAAGCATTGCAGTCAGACAGTTTTAAATCTGCTGATTCAGCCAGGGTATTATCAATCCAAAGCATGCTTAATCAAATTAGATTAAAATTAGCAAGGGCAGATAGAGACAGATTGTCTGGCGAAGTATTGGCACTTGAGAATACAATTCAGTTGTATGAAGATGCCCTATCAGACTTAAGAGCAAAGGGCAGAAGACATAAATCAAGAGAAAAAATTCATGCTAAAAGAATGGAAAGAAGGGGTTCAAATCCAGAACATTGGGAAGATGTCTTTGAACATGGATTTGAAAGGCTTGAAGGCCGAATGGACTCAGCCATAAGAAGGGGCGGAGTAAGAGTAAAGGATGCAACTGTTTCTGGGTTTAAAAGAGCTAGGTCTGTTCTTTCAAGAAAGAAAAAAGAATAAGTTATGAAAGAAGTAGAAAATTCTAATTTATTAATTTTTTAAAAGGCCGCGGCCGAGCCTACTACAATCAGTTCAGTGCCTCAGGTCAAAATATAGTAAAAGACATCGTTGAACTTATTTTGGTCTTTTACTACCACTTAATGCAAGCTTTAAGGGTACAATTAAATCCTTTGGATTTAATTTGTATCTAGCAAGAGGCAATTTATTCGATTATTTATGTCTCTTGCCATAGTGCCATCTGCACCTCTTTATTTCTATAATGTCCTTACCCCCTATTATTTCTTTTGTTCCTTTATGAGCCTTAGGATAATATCCTCGTAGGTTTCCCCCTTTACTGTGCTCTTTCATCCTAGTAAGCATTCAATAGTTTGCTAGTATCATAGCAAACTTTTTAAATTCTTGCTAGTATCATAGCTTTATGCCCTTACCTACCTTGGATGATATTCGCAGTTATAACCCCTGGCTTAAGGGCGAAAGCTTTGAAGTTCCTTCTTTTAAGAGGCCTATTTATTATGAAATAGAGAGGATTGTGGGAAAAAAGTTCATAATTGCTTTGACTGGGTTGAGAAGGGTCGGGAAAACGACTTTATTGAAGCAGCTTGGAAATAATCTGCGTGGTGAAAAATTCTTTTTTTCTTTTGAAGAAGACCTATTTGCCAATTATGCGTCATTAAAGCATGTTGTTGAAACATTTCTTGAAATGTCTGAAAAACCAACGATTTTTTTAGATGAAATTGGTCGAATAAAAGGATGGGCTGGGTTGCTCAAAAAATATCATGATTTGGGCAAAGCAAAATTTATAGTTTCTGGTTCTTCTGCGTTACAAATAACCAAAGGAAAAGAAAGCCTTGCAGGAAGATTAATGGAATATACATTAATGCCTTGGCAGTTTGAAGAATTTTTGGCATTGAAAGGAATTGTCGCAAAAAAAATTAGTGCAAAGAGCATTGAAAAGGCTTATCTTCAGTGGGACAAGATTGGTGAAACAGAGATAACTGAATTTTTAAAAAAAGGAGGTTTCCCAGAACTTCTTGACGTTCAAAATGAAACAGACATCAAGAAGTATATTAGAGCTAGCACAATTGATAAAATCGTGTTTGAAGATATTCCACACATTTTCGCAGTTGAAGATAAGGACAAGTTGTACGATATTTTGTGTTATGTTGCAAGAGAAAGCGGTAATATTTTATTGCCGTCCCATTTAGGCCAGGCATTGGAGGTATCAAAGGACACAGTAAAGAAATATTTATTTTACTTGAAATATGCTTATCTGGTTGAATTGCTCCCTATTGAGGGAAGCACCATCAAAAGTTTTAGGAGACCTAAGAAGGTTTATGCAAGCTGTCCTTCAATTTCTTATGCCCTGTCATTAGACTATGATGAAAGCAGGCTTGTTGAAACTGCAGTTTTTGCTAAGCTAAATAATGAATCAAAAGAATTGTTTTTTTTCAGGGATGCCCAAAAACACGAAGTAGATTTTACTGGAAAGTTAGTCATCGAATCAAAGTGGAAAAATCAAATAACTGATGCGGATTTAAAATCGTTGTGGTATTTTATGAAAAAGAAAAGAATCAAAAAAGCAATAGTTGTTTCAAAACACTTTGAAGTGAAGAAAAAAGAAGATATGCTTGTATACTGCCTTCCTCTCGCATTTTTCCTCCTTTTAGACCTAACCGAATTCAAGTTCAAATAAACGCATTTTTCAGAATGTTTCTACTCTGCGCCAGTTTCCTATTTAGGAAACTTTTGTAATTTTAGGAAACAGGGAGTCGATTATTAAACTTGCCCTTTATTTTAAAAAACAAAAAATAAAGACTAAAAATCATTATGCCAAAAAAAATAACTTTTGGCCGCGGCCGAGAATCGAACTCGGTTCCAAGGGTGACCATCATTTCTAACCTAAGAATCTTCTTTTCTTTGATCCCTAGGAACTTTCTTTTCTTTCTAAGAAAAGAAAGTTGCTAGTCCACAGCCCTAGATACTAGCCATTGTACTACCGCAGCCATACTGAGCTCTAATTATAAAAATAATAATAAGAGATATAAAGAATAAGAATAAGAAAAAAATAAAAATAGATAGAAGGTTAAAATTTAGTAATCCCCACCTTCTCCTTCAAAGTCTTCACCAGAGTCTTCATCTTCTTCATCTTCGAAGTCTTCACCAGAGTCTGAATCTGAGTCGAAGTCATTGTCATCCCCACATGCACTACAACCATACATCAGATTGAATACCATTAATTATCACCTATGCTAAACTATTAGCCCTAATATTTAAAAACCTATTTGAAGCTTTGGCTTATTTTGCCAAATACTGAGTTATAAAGGCCTTTTATGTGAACTTACCCTTCTTGGAAGAATCTTTTGTACCTTTCTTTTATTTGCCGGCGCTATTCCTTTTCCCAATGTTTTTACCATTTTTATGTGTTCTGGTTTTATGAAATAACTTCCAGGTTCTAATTGCATATATCCTTCCTTTCTAATTCTTTCAATAAATTCTCTTCCTTGATCAGTAAGTTTTGTTGCTTCAATTAGTCTCAATCCATACCTGACAGAACCAAATCTTCTGGCTAAATTTATTCATAATACTCTCATGGGGGTTGTGCCAAATCTTTTTATGAATTCTTCCCTAACTTTAAATTTCTTTTCAAATGCTTGCCGTTTTTTTTCTTCTGCAGGAGGTAATGGTACTTTCATAGTGTCAGACATATCAATTAGCCTAATTGTATTTCTTCCTTCAGCCCTAAAATGAATCATTGCTAAAGGCAACCAAGTTCCTTGAAATTTAAATTCAGCAGAAAGAAATTCTTTTTCTTTTTTTATCCTGAATTGGGTCATTGTAAAAATTCTCCTTTTTCTTTTCTTTTGATAAAAATTTTGGGGGAGCCGAGATTTGAACTCGGATCGGCACCAAATTATAAGATTAAGTCTTTCCCCAAGGTGCAATGATGCCAGGTTACACCACTCCCCCTTCTTAATTAGTTTTCTAGGCACAATATTTTAACTTTATCTAGTAGATGATTTTATGCACGGGACAGTCTTCAAAACTTTTTATTAAAAGTTTTATCAAAAATTGCTCCTTTGGAGCATACTGTCCTAACCATTGCTTCGCAATGGTTATGCACGGGACAGGATTCAAAACTTTTTTTAGAAAAAAAGTTTTATCAAAAATTTATGCTATCCAGTGCCAACCTTCGGTTGGCATTGCACGGGACAGGATTCGAACCTGCGAAGCCACTAAGGCGTCGGCCCCTAAAGCCGATGGATTAGGCCACTCTCCAACCCGTGCTTCCGTCTTTTCTTTTCTCTTTAAAAAGAGAAAAGAAAATATAGGTTGTCAAAAGAAAAGAGAAATCTCTCTAATAACATACCTGACTAAGCTAATTAAATAGTTTCTTTTCTTTGAACCCAAGGGCCTTTCTTTTCTTGTAAAGAAAAGAAAGGGGCTTGCCCCCACTGGGAATCGAACCCAGATCTCAGGTTCCGCAAACCTGCATTCTGATCCATTATACTATAGGGGCTATATAGTAATAGCTTTAAGCGAGGTATTAATTATTTTACTAATAGGATTACTTCTTGGCCATCTATTAAGAAAGAATTTTCAGCCTGTGTTACAATGCAGCCATTTTCATCCTTTAATATTGGATAAGCCCTAATGCATTTTTTCTGCATTAATTCCCTGAACGCTATTTTTCTTTCAAATTCACTCATTTTTATTTTGCCAGAAATCCAGCGCTCAGCAAATGGCAGGGTTTCATATTCTTTTAAAATTAATTCCATTATTTTACGCGCAGTTTTGTCCCTTGTTGGCTTTACTTCATCAGCCATAAAGATCTGGCAGGCAGATCCTTCCTTTACTAATCCAGAACCGTTTGTTACAAAGGGTTCAATTGCATAAACATGCCCTTCTTCAAATCTTTTTGAATCATTTGTTGCTATGTTTGGAATGCTTGGCGGGGCATGCTGTATATATTGCTCCAGGCCGTGGCCCGTAAGATTTTGCACAGGCTTAAATCCGGCTTCCTTAATTGTTTTTTCAACTATTTCCCCAATCTTTTTTATTTCCAAACCAGCTCCATTTTCCAGCACAAGTTTTAATGCTTCATTCAAAGCAGTTTCATTTACCTTAATCATATCTTTCCATTCGCCTGAAAGATTTATGGTGAAAGCTGAATCTGCAATATATCCATCAACATGCACGCCAATATCTACCTTCAAAACATCCTCTTTCTTGATTGTTAATTCATCATTAATATCAGCAGTCCTGTGCGCTGCTTCATTGTTAAATGAAAGGTTTACCGGGAAAGCAGGCTTTCCGCCGCTTTTTACAATGAATTTTTCAATGCCTTCAGCTATGTCCAACAATTTCGCATCGCTTTTAATTATCTTTCTTGCTTCTTCCTGCGTTTCCTTTAAAATTTCCCCAGCTTTTACATATTTTTTTACTATTTTTGAATCCAAAAAATCACCATTTCATCAATATTAATATAAATTACCTATTCCAAAGTGTTTTATTTCTGAGGTTATGCACCAAAAAATGCCTGAAGGGTTTTCTGCTTTCCCCCGTGTTTTAAATCATCCTCGCTATGGCCTAATTCCTGCATTATTTTAATGACTGCAGGCAGTACTTGGTGTGAAATATAATAGTCAGCATCATAATTGCCTTCTTTTACAAATTCAGCCAATTCAGCCCTGTCGCTGATGCTTTTGCCAGATTTTGTTACAATATATTCTATCACAGAGCCTATTTCAATGCTTTTGCCTCTTTGAATCGCTTTTTTTGCAGCAGCAACATGCGGCCCAATGCTTTCATAATCCTTCAGCTTCCTTTTTATTTGTGTGTAAATTATCAATTCCTCTTTTTTTGCCTTTCCTGATTTCAAATAATCAAGCGTTTCTTTTACAATATTAATGGCTTTTGCAGAATCCCCCTCTTTTAACACAGCTTCAATTACTCTTCTTTGTGTGTCTTTTGCAATGCGGGCCCAGTCCCTTCTCACATATTCAAAGCCGACAATCTTCAACCTTCCTTTTTCATCCATTAAAGCATATTTTTTCTTTGCTGCTTCATCAGAACCTCGCTTTGTTACGAACAATCCCCTTTTATAAAAACCCTCAATTTCAAGGTTCATTACTCCGGGTAGTTTGTTATTTATCTCATCCGCAAATTTAATTATATCATCCTTTGCCCTGTTTTTTGGGATTTCCAGGAATGCAGAATCAGTATCCCCCGCGATCCATCTAAATCCTGCTTTTTCAGCTTCAGCCCCAACCATCTGCGCATATTGCCTGCTAAAAGCAGTGACAGCGCTTGCACATTCCCTTGAATACCATCTGAAGCGCGCATATCCTAATGAGCCATATGTGGCATTCAGAATTATTTTCAAAGAGGTCTGCTGTGCATTCAATACCTTGTATTCCATGCTTTCTTTGTCCATCTTTTTGACCATTTCTTTCAGCTTGATTCTTTTCTCAAATAATTGCTTCAGTGTGTTTGATAAAAATCCGGGTTTTTTTGTGCAAAAATAATTGTTATTCGGGGCCATGTTTTTCTGTTTGCATTCCTCATGCCCGCAATTTAAAGTATCTGGGCTTATGTTGTGTGAAATCATTATGGTAGGATGCAAGGATGAAAAATCCAAAACAGCAATATTTTCATGCAATCCTGGTTCAGGCTCCTTTACAAAGCCGCCAACATATGTCTGCATCATCCTTTGATTTATTAAGGATTCATTTGGGTCATTAGGAATTAGAATGCCTAAATTCGCACTCTCCAAAACAAGAAGATTTTCAACTAAGGTAGACGAAGCAGCCCTTGTGGTATCATAAAGATTCTGTTTCACAAGCTTGGAAAGTTCAACAAATATCGGCAGATAATTTTTGATTAATTTAAATGTTACTTCAGAATCTTCTTTGTTGTAATTTGCCAGCCTTTCCAACCCTTTATTGGAATTCCAAATCTGATTTATTTCCTCTGCCTTTACTTTTTCTTTCCATTCCCCAAATATTGCTTCGCTTACAGATTCCAAATCAAACTTAATCAGATTTACAACACCCAATCTTGCGAGAATCCTTACAATTAAATAAGCATCAACATGCTGCAATCCCTTAATCAGGACAGCATTACCCATGCCTTTTCTTTTTATCATCGGTTCACTGTTGTCTAATCCAATCTTTACCCCTGTTTTTAATTTATCCGCCCGGGTTTTTATGTAAGGAATATCAAATGAATCGCCGTTATATGTCCCAAGGATATCCAAATCAGATTCTTTAATCAATGATACAATTTTCTCAATAAGCCCTTTTTCATCATTTACTTTTATTGCATAATCCTTCTCAATGGGCTTTTCACAGATTACTTTTGTCCAATTTTCTGTACCAAATGATGCCATCAATATCGGGTCTAATTGTGGATTGGAAAATCTTTCTGGCGATAATGTTTCCAAATCAAATACGCCAATATTAAATTTTATGGGCCTATCCTCCAATTTCTCAATTTTTTCAACTGAATTATTTTCATCAACAGAAATTTCAAGATAGTCAAAATATGTCAGGTTTTTATCAATCAAATATCTGCGGGCGAATGGCAGTTTATATTCCCGCCTCTCAATTACATAGCTTAATTCCTTGCATTTTGCCCTTGCATCAACAAGCATCCTTGTTGAATCAAAAGTTAGTTTTAATACTTCCCTTGGTTTGTCATTTATGTTCAATTTTTTTTCAACAATTTCTGCTCGCTTTAAAACGCCCTTTAAATCTTCAGCTATTTTTGCCTTGTCCTTTTCCGGATTTTCAACTATGGCATAAAAATAGGGCCTAAATGAATGATCTTTAACAATTTCATGGCTTTTTTCTGTTTTGATAAAGAGCCTTATGACTGATTTTTCACTTACATCAGTATAATCAGCATCAAGCAAAAAACCGCTTATTTTAGGCATATTACCACTATTTCTACGGCATAAAATAATTTAAACTCAGCGTGTTGAACACCTATAAATATATGCCTTCAAACATTTAATTACTCATTTATTAATGATTATTCAACACGCTGACCTGGCTTTGCATTATTTTCGCTATCTTTTCCCAAGAAGAAAGATTATAAAACAGAATATTCCTTATTTCTAACATGCCAAGACCACAACAGCAGCAATCTAATATCCAGCAAAGGAAGCCTATGAAGCAGGATCCTAAAGTAATGCTAATGGAATTGGCAAATGATGTCCGTTCCTTAAATTCTTCAGTAATGCTTATTTCACAAAAAATGAGGCATGTTATAAGGAATGAAAAAATACTTGGAAGAAATTTAGTTGTTCTTTACAAAAAGGTTAAATCTGGGGAAATAGGGGCATCAGGAAAAGGGGATATGCCAAGCGATTTGTCAAAGCGATTGTCAGATATTGAAACTAATTTGCAGAATCTGGCAGAAAAAACGAATATGATGGTTTCAGAGACTGCTTCCATGAAAAATTCAATGGTTACTGAAGACCAGTTGAAAGAATTGAAATATGTGATAGATGCAATTAATCCTTTATCCTATGTTACTCTTGACCAGGCAAAGCAGATGATTGATGATAAAATGGCAGAAATGCAGGCAAAAAGGCCAGCAACACCAAGAAGATAATTGCAGTAAAATAAATCTAAAACTAATTTGATATTTATTTTCTAAATTTATTCGGTTCTGCTTAATGGCGGCCTTATCTTTACCCTATAATCCCTTCTTCCCTTTACCTGAATACCAGCATCATTTCCATTTACCAATGTTATGCGGCTGTTTATAGCTTCATTTAATTCAGAATCTAAATTAGCAGAAGCTTCTGTTTCCAATACCATCAAAATCCCTTTGCTTTCAAGCGATAAAAGCTGTTCTTTTATTGCTTTTATCATTTTATTGTCAATATCCGCAGGCAAAATATTTTCGGCATTTGGCAGAACAACCATTGCATTTATTTTTTGGCCTTTACTTTCACCATAATATTCAATCAAGGAAGTTAATGTTGAATTTATGAACATTAAAGTTTCTCTTTTCCCCAACCCTTTGCATGAAAGAATATTTGCCCTGGCTATTTTACCGCTTATTTTTGCCAATTCTGGAATATCCATTAATTTATCAAAAATGTCAGGATACCTTAAATCAAATAAAGATAATATCCGAATTGCCTTATTTTTGTCATACTGCCCAATTTTTTCCAAATCCCTTTTTGCCGTATTCAATGCCTGCTTTATGCTTGCAGAATCAGAGTCATTTATTAAAGTAGCAATGGCTTTGCTTACATTATTTTCCCCCAATCCTAAGAGTTCAACTGTTGCTTTTCCATCTAATTTTGATAACTCTGTTTTTAGGCCTGAATTTGCAACAAGTTCTTTCATCGGAAAACCCATGGCTTCCAGGTCTAATTTATATTCTTTAATTGTTTTTGCCTCAAAACTGGGATAATTCAAGCCAGAAAATTCATTCCCAAAAGAAAATACCATTGCTGGCACCCTTGATAATAATGAAGATTCAATTAAAACCCGGGCAGCAAATAATCTCTGTTTTTTATCATTCCCATCAATTAAAGTTCTGTTAAAAAGGCTTAATGGTTCTTTTACTAAATTTCCCTCCTTCGTTAATCCCAATATTAGTTCACCATAATCCTGCATTTCTGTTTTTTGCTGCCATTTTGGCTTTTCAGAAGAAACAGGCAGAACAAGCAGATTTACCAAAGGATTTGAGTAGAATGATTGCTTTACTTCATCTTGGCATTCCTTTAATTCAAGCAATTCAACATCATATGCCTTTGAGAAATTTCTCATGGCATCGCACAAATCATCTAACCTTTTTATTATCTCATTGCCTTTTTCCCCTATTTCAGATTCTTCCAGGGAAGAATATGCAATATCTGAGCCAACAAAAATGAATTTTGAGCTTTTGTTATCTGCCCTTAGATCTATGCCCAAGATTTTTTTAGGGAATGTATCAATAAAACCTTCGACATTCCCTTGCGCATAATACACTTTAAATAATTCTAAAATAGCGCCAATCCTTTTTCCCTTGTCTTCCTCATAAATTACCGAAAGTAATGTTTCCCTTGGGTTAGAGTAGATTTCAATATTATGGCCCTGGTATTTTCCATTAAATATCAAGTCCCAAGGACCTGAAGCTATTTTTATGCCCATACAGACTTATTAATATATGAATAACTATTTTAAATAAGTAAAGGCTATATTTATTAATTGGTATTTTGTTTTGAGAGCATGGTAAGCGAAAAGATAATTTTTGAAACAATAGAAAGGATGAAACAGGCAGGCCTTTCTGACGATTTAATTATTAATACTTTAATGGATGTTGGCATTTCAAAAGAGGAAGCTGCTAATTATTTGGCTAAAGCTTCTGGCAATATTGTTCAGGCAAAGCCAGCCGAACCAGAGTTAGAGACTGAAGAAATTGAAGGTGAAGAGCCTGAAGAAGAGATGCATGAGATTATTGCAGAAAAAACAGCTTCAAAGATAAAAGAACACTTAATTTCTGCAGGGGAAGAACATGCAGTGCTTGCCCAGAATACGCAAGCAGCATTAGAGGATCATTCTGATAAATTGGATAGCATTGAGTCAAAGATAAATGCTTTA
>PEXL01000026.1:3817-10620 GCA_002779065.1 Candidatus Diapherotrites archaeon CG08_land_8_20_14_0_20_34_12 | reverse complement strand
ATGACATTCATCAAAAGACACTAATGGAATATGCAGCCTAAAGGGGAACCCACACCCTTTAGGGTGTGGAGGATGTCAGTAATGCTATTGTTTTTATATCTTTTTTATTATGATTTTTAAATATGCCTAAACTAAGAGCTTGGTTAAGAAATATGGGTACGAAATTAAGAGGTGCGCCTGGGCAAAGGAAAAAAGAATCAGGCAAAATGACTGGTGGCGAGATTGTTGAAACGATGGTTGAGCAGGCAAGAGTTCAGCTTAATGAATTTACGAGGGATTGGAGCATAAAAACTCCTGTAGAAAAAGCAGGCTTTGTTGAGATGCTTTTAGGGACTCTGCAAAGGTACAATACCCTTACCTATAATTTTAATCCTTTTTTAGATAATTGCTCTATTTTCTGCTTAAAAGTTTTGGCAGATCCTGCTGTTCCATCAAAAGGGAAATTGGATGCAGCAAAAATATTGAAATTGATAATGAAAAGGCCTGGTAGCCTGGCTGTAAGAACTAGAATTGACTCAGATCAGACTCTTATGAGGCAAGCACCAGACGTAAGGCAAATTCTTGGTATTAAATAGCAACCTATTTAATTCCTTTAATGTAAATTACTTTATGGTAGCAGATCTTCTTGATGGTAATTCATTATCCAAAAAAATGCTTTCTGATTTAAAAGAAAGAGTTTCTGATTTCAAATCAAGGGCAAAAATAACGCCAAAATTAGCAATAATTCTTGTAGGGAAGGATAATGCTTCTGAAATCTATGTTTCAAAAAAACTGAAAAATGCTAAAGCAATAGGCATTGATGCTGAATTAATTAGGTTTGATGAAAATGTTTCTGAACAAAAACTGATTGATAAGATTCAAGAGATGAATTCAGATGAAAAAGTTCATGGATTAATTATTCAGGTGCCTTTGCCAAAACATTTAGATATGCAAAAGGTGCTTAATTCAGTCTGCCCTTTGAAAGATGTTGATGGCTTTACCTGCTGGAATTTAGGTTTGCTTCTGCAGGATAAGGAATCATTCATTCCTGCCACCCCGCTTGGAATAATTAGGATGCTTGAGCATTATAAAATTCCGGTTGAAGGAAAAAATGTCTGCATGGTTGGGCATTCTTTAATTGTTGGAAAACCGCTTGTATTATTATTCCTGAACAAGAATGCAACTGTTACTATCTGTCATAAATTCACTAAAAATTTATCTGAATTCACAAAAAAGGCAGATATTTTATGTGTAGCAGTTGGAAAACAGAATTTGATTACTGCAAAGATGGTTAAGAAAAATGCAGTTGTGATTGATATTGGCATTAATCGCTTATCAAACGGAAAAATTGTGGGTGATGTTGACTTTGAAAAAGTAAAAAAGAAAGCATCTTTTATTACCCCTGTTCCTGGCGGAGTAGGGCCAATGACTGTTTATTGCCTGCTTAAAAACACATTAAAAGCAGCGGAAAATTTGCAGAATAAAAAATAATTTATTTCTTATTTGTTTTTAATTTTTATCATTTGTTTTTCTTGATTCTCTTCCATCTTATTTAATAGCAGAGAATCATACAATTCAATCATCTTTTTTGCAAAAAGATTTTCTTTATTTATCCTGTAAAGTTTTGCCCTTCCAATCTCCCTGCTTTTAATTACAATTTTATTTTTTTCAAGTTCAGGAAATATCCGGTGTAAAGAACTCCAAGAAATTTCTGCTTTGTTAGCAATTTCACTTAAACAGTAATCAAAATCTCTGCCAACAATGAGAAATTCAAGCAGCCTTGTTTTTGCATTATTCCCTAAAATCTGAATAAACTGTTCTTTCATAACTATTCTTATATGCTAACACATTTTAAATGTTTCTTTTTTGGTATATTAATATGCTATTTAAGGCATAATTATCTCTTTTTTAATTAATTCGCAAATAATTTAATTAATGCTAGAGAGTGTTGACTTAGTTAAATCATTTATTCTGCGAAAGCTCATTTCGTTAGGAAAGATAGGCGGATCGCATACTGTTATTTTTAACCTTGAGCGAGGTTTGCCAAATCACTTAAGAAGCAATAAAAAAGGCCGTAAAATAATCGATCAGGCAATAAAGGAGCTTATTAATGATGGTTTTCTCTTGACAAAACCATCTACTGGCGAGATTCATGTTTCAGTCAATCCGCATAAAATCCCAGATATTAAAAAAATCTTGGGATTGTAATTAGGTAACCATAGTCCATAAAAATTAGTTTGTGCTAATTTTTTTATGCCCAAAAAAGTAAATTTAGCTGTTTTAGGTTCTACGCGCGGGACAGATTTGCAAGCAGTAATTGATGCTATTGAAAAAAAACAGTTGAATGCAGAAATCAAAATTGTAATATCAAACAAAGCAGATGCTTTTATCTTGGAAAGAGCAAGAAATCACAAGCTGAATGCAGTTTTCCTTGATCCTAAAGGAAAATCTCGTGAGGATTATGATAAAGAATTAATTCGGATGATTGAAAAAAATAAAGTTGATTTAATTTTATTGATTGGATATATGAAAATTCTTTCAAAAAATTTTGTTGATAAATACAAAAACAAATGCCTTAATACCCATCCTTCGCTTTTGCCAGCTTTTGCTGGTGGTATGGATAAAAATGTTCACGAGGAAGTGTTGAAATCCAGAGTAAAAGAAACCGGCTGTACTTTACATTTTATCACCGAGGAAGCAGATAAAGGACCGATACTTTTGCAGAAAAAAGTTCCTGTTTCTGAAAATGAAACAGTTGATTCCCTGAAGGAAAAGGTGCAGAAAGCAGAGCAAGAAATAATCCTTGAAGGGATTAGGTTATTTGGGGAAAATAAAATTAAAATTGAAAATAATAAAACAAAGATTCTTAATTAATTTTTTGATTTTTATGGCAGTAAGAAGGCCCATTTCTAGGAAAGGGGAACATTTAGGAAGCATGCGGTTTTTGAACACTGTTGCAAGAAGGCTGGCCAGGGCTGCGTCAAAAAGGGGAATCCCTAAACAGACTACTGCTGAATTAAGAACCGCCCTTAAAGTGAGAAAAAGCGCAGTAATGCAATTGAGCAACTTAGCATCTGATGCAGAAAGGGCTGATGCGGAGATTAGATGGCAACGCTTGTATAGCCAGACTCCCTGGAGCAGGTCTTCAAGAAGAACCCATGATGCCATTTATAGCAGAACGCCAAAAAGAAAGAGATCCCAAAGAACCTATAATTTGAGTGAAAAGGGGAAGAAAAGGATGAGGCAATACCGTGTTGGCCCTAAGGGAGTAGAGGTAAGCACAAGGGCAAGTAAAAAATATCTTCAAACTGACAAGGGGAGGCAGAAGGTCAGGAAGGATATTGCAAGGGCTGCGCTTAAAGATGTTTTGGCCAGAAAAAGATCCCCGACACTAACAAACCTGAAGTGCGTATTAAGGGCAACTTTTTCCGATAAAGTTGTTGCGGATATTCTAAACAAATCTAAGCTAAGGGATTCTAATAAGCCGGAACTTTTTGAGATAATGCAGGCAATATCAGGTTCTAGAATGCTTTATCGCAAGCAATTCAATTTAGGTTTAGCAGAACTAAGGCAAAGTTTATTTGCCAGCATCAGGGCTGCAAGCAATGACGCTGTTGAAAGAACACTGGCTTTAATCCATAATGCTTTGCCAAGAGAAGCCTAATTAGGGGTTAGTAATAAAAACTCTTATTGAGCTGAATTTATTATGAATAATCCGTCTGATTTTATAACAGTCAAAACAGCACTTATTTCAGTTCATGACAAGGAAGGAATAGCTGAATTTGCAAAAGAATTGCAAAATCAGAAGATTGAAATTATTGCAAGTTCCGGAACAGCAAAATTGCTTGCAAAAGAGAAAATAAAAGTGACAGAATTAGATTCTGTCACAGGTTTTTCCGAATTATTGGATGGTAGAGTGAAAACACTTTCTCCAAAAATCCATGCAGGCATTTTAGTAGATAGGTCAAATCCAAAGCACTTAAAACAGTTAAAAGAGAATAAAATTAATGCAATTGACCTTGTTGTTGTAAATTTATATCCGTTCAAAGAAACAATTGAGCAGAAAAATGTTTCAGAAAAAGAAGTGATTGAGAATATTGATATTGGTGGAGTTGCATTAATCAGGGCTGCAGGAAAAAATTATTCAAACTGCGCGATTGTTGTTGATAAAAAGGATTATCCCAAACTTTTGGAAGAATTAAATAAAAACAAAAATAAAATTTCAAAAGAATTCTCTTTTTATTTGATGCAGAAAGCTTTTGCATACACTGCGCAATATGATTCCCTTATTGCAAATTATTTTTCAAAAGAACTTTTGCCGGAAAAAATGAATTTGACATTTAACAAGCAGTTTGATTTGAGATACGGGGAAAATCCACATCAAAAAGCAGCATTTTATTCAGAACTTTTGCCTGCAGAGGATTCTTTGCCAAAGATTGAAATATTGCACGGCAAAGAATTGTCTTTTAATAATATTTATGATGCGGAGTCAGCAATAAGAATTGTTCAGGAATTTGAAATGCCCTGCGTAGTAATTATCAAGCACACAAATCCTTGTGGCGTGGCATGTGATGAAAAATTAAGTTCGGCATTCAAAAAGGCATTTGATTGTGACCAGAAAAGCGCATTTGGTGGGGTAATTGCATTAAACCGTGAATGTGATCTTGAAACCGCAAAACAAATTGCAGCATTCTTCAATGAAATTGTAATCGCACCAGTTTATTCTGCTGATGCTTTGGAAGAATTGAAAAAAAATAAAAACAGAAGAATTGTTATTTTGAAGAATCTGAATAATAAAAAAGAAAATTTGAAGAAATATTTGGATTTGAAAAGGGTAAAATCAGGTTTGCTTGTGCAGGAAGCAGATAATTTTGCAGAAAATGAGAATGATTATAAAATTGTTACAAAAGAAAAGCTTTCAAAAGAACAATTGCAGGATCTTTTATTTGCATGGAAGGTTTGTAAGCATGTAAAAAGCAATGCAATAGTTATTGCAAAGAATCTTGCAACTGTTGGAATTGGGGCCGGGCAGACATCAAGGATTGGATCAGTTGAAATAGCAATTAAGAAAGCAGGTGAAAATGTAAAGAATGCAGTTTTGGCAAGCGATGCTTTCTTCCCATTCAGGGATTCAGTTGATAATGCCCACAAAGCAGGAATATCTGCAATAATTCAAACAGGTGGGTCAATAAAAGATGCTGAAGTAATGCAAGCAGCTGATGAACATAAAATGCCAATGATTTTAACAGGAATAAGGCATTTCAAACATTAATTATAAAGTTGTCTTTTATAAAGTATAATAATGCTATGAAGTTGTCTTTTATAAAGTACAATCTAGTTAGGTAGTTAACTTTTATAAAATAGAGTTTTTATATTGAATTGTCGTTTATTTAGTTTCAAATTGTGATAAAAACCAAGAATAAACCATAAGCAACCAAGCAATAAAACGATTCATTCTTCTTAGTTCAGCATTGATTGTTCTTTTTTCAGTTATTACCTTATCAACAGCAACATCATGCTTTTCCCTTGGCAATTCTTTTACTAATTGCAATTCAAAACACAGGCCAATTGTTTTGGCTTTGCATTCTTTTCTTTTCAATAAGCGGTCATAATACCCTTGCCCATACCCTAACCTATGGCCTTCATAATCAAAAGCCACAGCCGGAACAATAATAACATCAATCTCCTTCAATTTCATTCTTTTGCATCTTCTTTTCGGTTCCATTAACCCGAATTTCCTTTTTTCCAAATCATTCAATGATTTTATTTCCAAAAAATGCATTTCTTTTTTATCATAAACACAGCGCGGCAGCAAAATTCTCTTCCCGGATTTCAGCGCATCCTGAATCATTGCTTGGGTATGCACTTCTTTTTTTATGCCATAAAAGAAAGCTATTGTTTTTGCTTTTTTAAAATCAGGCAAAGAGAATAATTTTTGTTTAATTTGTTGGCTTTTTGCCTTATGGGTTCTTTCGCCCAATTTGTTTCTTGTTTTTAAAATATGTTTCCTCAAATGCGTTTTATGTTTGTGCATATGCATACTTGAAGATACAAAAGGAATATAAATATAAAATAGCTAAATAATAACAAGGGTGAGGGCTTTGAAGGGTAAATTTTTATTATTGAGTTTGTTTTTATCTATTTTTATTTTAGGTGCATTTGCTGCAGCAGCTCCAAAGTTTAATTGCACAACAGTTACAGGCCCAAAAGATTTAGGGTCTGAGATTATGGTTGCTCTTGGTATGAGCAACATTGTGAAATTGGATACAGATTGCGATAATTATTCAGCCACAAGCCCTTCTTGCATTCCTGCTAATGGATGCATAACAAAGCCAAGTGGCGGTGAAATTATTAGTTATACTATTACTTATGGAGATTATTGTTCTTATTATAGTTCAAAAGGAAGTGCTGCTTGCGGAGCAAATTCCGGTATTTGTATTTGGTATCCTGAAAAGGTTGATCCTCCTGTAGGCGAATGTGCGCAAGTACAAGGTTCTATGGGGGATTGCAGTAATGCTATTACTTCGTGTGCAGCAAATGACTTGGTGTGCAAGGTTAATAGTTGTAATAGTAAAACAGGAAAATGTAAATGGCAATATCCAGTTGTTTTCCCACCTTATTGTAAACCTAACACAAATAAAGTTAGCACTGATTATATTACTTCTACTGACATTACTCTTTTAGGTTTTGATAAAGTAAAGGCTGCAGGAGGAGAACCTATCTATGATGATATTTGTAAGTCTATCTGGACTTGTGAAACTGTTGATGATTGTCCAACCTCGGAAAGATTAGAATGGAATAGCTTGAACAATCCTATTACAAAA
>PEXL01000026.1:0-3805 GCA_002779065.1 Candidatus Diapherotrites archaeon CG08_land_8_20_14_0_20_34_12 | reverse complement strand
GGGTTGCATAATGCTGCATGTCAATCCGGGCGTTGCGTATATGGTGCCATAACATATGGGGACATTGCCCCAGCATACACTGAATGCATTCCGACATTTTCAGGACAAACAATAATGGCTAAGCAATCAGTTAATGTTAAATCTGAATTTGATCCTATATTAAATGCAACTACAAAATCAAGCGCTTTTGGTGCTTTTAATTTAATTAATGAATGTGATGAATATGGTGACTTCATTGATAATACCTACATTACAGGCACTGTTTGCGGTGTTCAATCTTATGCTGATAATCCTGAAACACCTGAAGGATCTGGTAATTACTCACATAATATTACTGATTATTGGGGTCAGTATTATGTAATGAATCAATCTGCTCCAATAAATTGTGCTGACATGATTGGCGGTTCTGACCCGATATTAAATAATCTGTATTGTGGAGCTCCAAGTGATTTTTTATTTACTTTAACTGGAAATTTAATTAACCAAGATGTTATTTATTTGTGTTCACCAAACAGACTTTATTCTATTGACAATTGGGATATTTATCCAGAAGTATTAACAGTGAATCTTGCAAACTGTTTGGATATGATTCATTTTACATTTAATGGATATAATAATCAATCATATAGGTCAAGTTCTTGTACTAAATATTCCTTCTTTTGCGAATGCCCTTCTGATAATGAATCTTGTACAACTGATGCTTGTGTTGGTTGGGAATGCAAACATACCTTCAAAGCAGACGGTACATCTTGTAATAAATATGCTATTGGAAAATGTTTCAAAGGGGTTTGCACAAATGCCGATTGTGATGATAAACAACTTTGCACTACTGACTCTTTTGATATGACTACTGGTCAATGCAAACATGTTGCTTTACCAGACAATACTGTTTGTGCAAGTGCTGGAACATTCTGTAAAGCAGGTTTTTGTACCGATGCACCTTTAACCTTTAAAGTAACACTGAAAGATAAAAAAACAGGGCTAATAGTTAAATCTACCGGCACTACTGGAATTGTTTTAGATTGTGGTTATCCAGGTGCAACAGACGACATCACCCCTAAATTTAATCCAACTTATGCTGCAGGTAAGCAAGAAACATTTAACATTACTGTTCCTAACACATGTTATAATAACCCAAGTACTGTTCCTTATAAACTAAAGATAACTGCTTCTTCTTATGGTTATGACAAAAATATCCTTGAGATTATTTCTTATGGTAACCTTAAATCGAGTTATGATATTATAATGAATCCAATACCTGTGCCAAAAAGTTGCAATCCTTTATATAATGCAGTTAATAAATGTGCAACAGTTGCTGATTGCCCACAAGAACAACCAACCTATATGGCCCCCTACTGCATAGATGCAGAAAATGACGGGCAAAAGAATTGTATTTATTACCCTACAGGCTGTTTGCCGGTAACTGGCACCGGGCAGTCAAAATGCGCCCCTAAGATTTATCCTAAGCTTACCCTGATTGAATGTCTTAAATATTCAGTTAAAGGTAAAACAGTAGCTTATTTTTCAGACCCTGATTGTTATGTGTACGATATTTCATCTGAGAAATGCGTGCCTTCAAATTGCAAGGAGTTTGAAGCAGCAACAAGGCTGAAATGCTCCTCAGGTGCAGGAACCTGTGATGACCTAGGGGATTATAGCTGTAATCAGCTTGCTGACTATGTTAAGGGAACATGCCTTATTGGAAATTGTGATGTTTTAGGTAAGCTCTTCAAGATGCCTTGTGCAGATGCAGGAACCTGTGTGCAACCGGAATGTGTCGAAAACAGTGACTGCCTATCTCCCCAAAAATGCATAAATCAAACATGCTTTGATCCAATAGAGAAGTGCTTGCCTGGGGAAGACTGTTCAAACTATTGTGTCCCAACCCAAGGCGCTGACTGTGAATCAGACAGTGACTGCAGCGACCAGGATGGAGGATTATGCCTTCTGACTACTGTTAACAACATTGAAAAGAAGGTTTGCAATTATTATGCTGAAGGATGCATCAATCTTTTGTTGCAATGTAAAACAGATGCAGATTGCCCGGCAGGCTATACCTGCATAACAAACAAATGCATTCCTGATGAGTTTATCCCGGCAGGAGGGCAGAATCAGGGAGCAACCATTGCTGAAACAAATTTAATGTTACTGCCATTGCTTGCATTGTTTGTTATTTTAGCGATAGCAATAAATGCCAAGAAAAGAAAGAATGAATAAGAGGCATTTTCCTCTTATCCTTTTTTATTTTTCGTGCAATGCCCTGATTTTAATTCTTCTTCCTTTTTTATAAATCAAATAGATTTCACTAAGGAATGATTAAGCGGATTTGCAAAAGAATATAAACAAAGAAACCCTACATAAATAAAATATGAGGCCTTTTATTAGTTTATTATTGGTTTTAGCCTTCTTTTTTGTTATTTTAGGGGGCGCATATGCTGTGCCTGTATGCAAGGCAGATGCTGATTGCGGCAGCTGCGGTAGCCAATATATCTCCAAGTGTGATGCCGGAGTTTGTAAATATCTTGATAAAAAAACAGGGAATGTTATTAGCCAGGATTTATGCCCTGATGGTTCAGAACCAGAAATGCCAACAGATGAAGCAGAACCCTTTTTAGGCATTCCGGAAATTCAACTGCCTTTTTCAATTTTGCTTGTTTTGTGTGTTTTGGTTATTTTGGGCAAAAAAAGCAATAAAACCAAGTAGGGCCTATTTTTGGCATATTAATTGTGCATAGCCAACATGTTGAACTTTTATTAGTATATGCCTTCAACTGTTAATTATTTAGTTATTAGTACTTATTCAACATGTTGAGTTACTAAATGAAATCCTTTTAAGCACTTAACTGCATAATTAATGTATGAAAGCATCAAATAATCTCAGGTTTCTATTAATCTTTATAACCTTTGTTTTATTATCTGTCAGTGTATTTTCTATTTCTAATTTCTCTGTTCCGCGTAATTCCGTTGCTGACCAAGGTCTTGCTAAAAATCTTCATCTTAAATTAGATACATTTATTACAAAATTGGGTGCGGATAATAAATTGTACCATTATTCAACTACCCAGGAATGCCGTGGGCTTGAATGTTATTCAAATAAGACATTTACCAAAATGATCCCAAGGGCAAAAGAACTTTTAAAAAAGAATATCAAGCAAGGTTATTTTCCAAAAACACCAGCAAAAAAACAATTGCCTTTAAGCCCTATGGGTTATCCGCCACAACAAAATGCCTGTTATGACTTTGTTGAGTGGAAACTGTTTGGCCCTATGGATTTTGTATTAAATCCCAAAAATAATTCTTTTATGACTGAAGAAGAAAAGGTAAATTTTGCCTTACAAGCAATGGGCGAATGGGAATTATACAATGAATATATCTTTGGCAATTTGACTGTTGATTATAACCCAAAACCAGCTTATGTTGGGGATGGGAAAAATATGATTAGTTTTAGTCCTTATCCATCCCCTCCAGAAGATTTTATTGCGATAACTTATAGATTTTCATACAAAGTAGATGGGAAAGATTATATGGCTGAGGCAGATATTGAGTTTAATAGTTATTTTTATTTTGGAAATTATTTGGAAGATGCTAATTTTTATGATTTTCAGGGGATTTTGACACACGAAATAGGGCATGCAGCAGCTTTGAATGATTTATATGACAAAAGCTGTTATGGCCAAACAATGTATTGGGCAGACAGTAAATCAGATAGCTATAACGAAAGAACCATCGAAGCAGGGGACAAATATGGCATTTACCTTTTATATCCCATGAATTGTTTTTCAAATTCTGATTGCGGCAGTGAGGA
>PEXL01000044.1 GCA_002779065.1 Candidatus Diapherotrites archaeon CG08_land_8_20_14_0_20_34_12 | reverse complement strand
GGAATTGAAAGAGCTGAAGGAGATTGAAGCTCTTTCAAAGAAGAAGCTTTTTGTCGTGGCTTTGTATGGCTTGAGGAGAGTTGGCAAAACCAGGCTGCTTTTGGAGTTTTTGAAGGAAAGAGGCCTTTATTTTTTTGTCAACAAGAATAAAACATCTAATGGCCTTTTGAATGAATTTCAAGAGATTTTAAGAAAAGGCAAGGTTTTGACTGAGTTGGAGTCTGTTGATTCTTGGGACAAGTTTTTTGAGGTTTTGATTAAAAGAGAGGTTCCGCCTGTTGTTTTTGACGAGTTCCAAAACTTTAATTTTGTAGAACCCGCGGTTTTTGGAATAATGCAGAAAACAATTGACTTGAACGAGAACAAGGCCGGTCTGTTGGTCCTTTCTGGTTCTTTGATTGGGTTGATGAAGAATTTGTTCAAGAGTTCAAAAGAGCCGTTATATGGCAGAATAAAAAAAGGTTTCAAACTTGAGCCGTTGAGTTTGGAGTCTTGCCTGGAGCTAGGCAGAGAATTGAAATTGGCTAAAGAAGACCTTGTAAAGGTTTACTGTGTCTTTGGCGGTTATCCAAAGTATTTTGTTGCAATTGAGGATTTTGGTTTGCAGGGAAAGAAAGCGGAAGAAATTTTTGATTCCTTGTTGCTGGTAAAAGATGCTCCTTTGGAAGATGAAGTAAACAGCATTCTCTCCCAAGAGTTTGGTGGAAGAAGCGGAGTATATTATTCCATCTTGGAAGCGATTGCAAACGGAAACAACACTAATTCGGCAATTGCCAGTGCTTTGAATACTAACCCAACTTCGATTACTCGGCAGATTAAGGAGTTGAAGGATTATTTTGAGTTGATTGAGTTTGAATTGCCTTTTGAAGGAAAAAGAGGCATTTACAAAATAAGGCATCCTTTGACCCAGTTCTGGTTTTCTGAAATCTACAAAAACTATTCAGATTATGTTGCAAGAAATCCTGAGTTCTTGGAAAAATTGAAGAAAAACTTGAATTCTGTTTACGGCAGGTCTTTTGAGAAAGTAGCAAGAGAATTCCTGGCAAGCC
Source organism: Candidatus Diapherotrites archaeon CG08_land_8_20_14_0_20_34_12 (assembly GCA_002779065.1). GTDB lineage: Archaea > Iainarchaeota > Iainarchaeia > Iainarchaeales > 0-14-0-20-34-12 > 0-14-0-20-34-12. Next base: position 9,779 of record PEXL01000044.1, on the reverse strand, counting down.
AGCTTGGATTAAAGGAAGCTAAAAGACAATGGGGAAAAATTCAGGGAGCAAAAAAGGGAGAAAACACTTACGAGATTGACTTGATTGGAAAAAACAACAAGGAAGTTTTTGCGTTTGAATTCAAGTGGAGTGAATTATCAAGCAAAGAAGCAGTCAGCATTCTTAAAGAGCTTGCGGGCAAAACCAAGTATTTATTTAAAAAAATGGCTGGCTTAAAGCTTGGCTTGGTTGCAAAAAAAATTGAAGGAAAACAAAAACTACGGACTGAAGGCTTTTTGGCTTTTGACTTGGAAGACTTTTGAGTCATTATTAGGGGTAGGTGATGGCCTATACTAAAATTTTTTTCCATCTTTTACAAATCCTTGGTCTTTATTGCATATTCTGAAACGCATCCGTTAACAAAAATAAAAATAGCTAGCAAGATTGCTATTGAAAGAAAATAATTTAGTTTCATATGCTGCAAATTAAGTTTTTTATATTTATAAACTTTCCTTCTTTTGTTTTTAACTCTTGAAATATTTCAACATTATTTTCAATAATCCTGGGTTAGTCAAAAGCTTTTTCGAGACAATTGCTGCTGCTTTAGGCAATTCTCCTTCAGCAATCACCATTACATCCTCACCAGTAATTGCCTTTCCAAGCGTTTCAAAATCTGCGTCAGTAAATTGCTCAAGCATATGCCTTACTTTAATTAATTTCTTGAATTTAGCCCCTGTTCCTTTATACCATGTTTCAGTGTATTCCTTCAAAACCTCTTTTGAGAAATCTTTCTTCTTGAAGGCTTTTTCTGCTACCTGGACAGCAATGTTTGCTGCTTCCATTGCTGAACCTATTCCACCACCATGAACAGGATTTACCTGGCGGGCGGCATCCCCACAAACAAGCAGATTATCATCATGCAACGCATCAAGCAAGCCGCCGACAGGGATTACCCCGGAATTTACTTCAATTATGCTTGTACCTTTGAACATTTCTTTTCCTTTTATCCAAGTATTTAGATATTCTCTTGCAGAACCTTTTACATTTGCCCCGATTCCAATGCCAACATTTGCACTTTCTCCCTTCGGGAAGATCCAGACATAGCCTCGTTTTGCGATTTCATTTCCGAAATAAATATGCAGCATGTTTCTTTTGATTTTGTATTTTTCATAATCAATTCCTGCAATTTCATACTGGAAACCAGAATCAATATCATATGAATCAAGCTGAACATTTAACCCTAATTTGCCGGCAGTAAAACTCTGCGGGCCATCACATGCAAAGATTAAATCACAGGTATTTTCTTCAGTAAATAATCCAGCGGTTTTTACCCTTACTTTCCCATTCTCCCTTTTTACATCTACAACCGGGCTCATTACCCTTATCTCAGCTCCGGCTAAAGCAGCTTCCTTTGCCAATTCCTTTTCAAAGGATTTTCTTTCCAAAATATATCCTGAAATCTTTCCAAAATCAATGTCTACTACTTTTTCTGAGGGGGTGTATAAACAAGCGCCATTAATTTCCTGAGTGCAGTATTTTTTATCTACTTTAATATCTAATTCTTTAAAATATCTTAAACTTAGCCCTTCTCCACATTGTTTAGGCACACCAATTTCCTGCTTTTTATCAACACACAAAACTCTTTTGCCATTTTTAGCTAATTCTCTTGAAGCATATAATCCCGCAGGGCCGGCTCCAACAACGATTACATCATAGTGCATTAATTCTCACCAACATTTCGATTGATTATTTATAAATCAATTCTGACTCATAGTATTTATCAAATGAATTCTGAAACAGAATAAAAAGATTGTGTTAAAGCCTAAATCTTGACGCATTCTTCCTTTAATGTATTCAAAATAAGTAAAGTATGTGTCCTTTCTATGAAATCATATTTCTGTATCTCTTTTAGGAATGCATCCAACTCGGCCCTTTTCCTGAATTTTGCGATTATAAGAGCATCATAATCCCCAGTTACATCATAAACACTTTGGACATTTTCATGCTTTGCAATCTTCTTTTCAACCTCAATCAGTTTTCCTTTTGAAACCCTTGCCATGATTGCTGCCTGCACCTCAAAGCCCAATTTATTGTAATCAACATGGGTGCAGTATTTTTTGATTATGCCTTCCCTTTCCATTTGCTCAATCTTTTTTATGACTGTGGTTGTGGAAAGACTTATTTTTTTTGCCAATTGCCTGTAAGATATTTTTGAGTTCTCCAGTAAAGAATTTAAAATCAATGCACAATCCTTATCTTCTATAATGCTTTTTTTGGTGGACATTTGTTTCACTTGTTAAAGTTTTATTAACCAAAATAGGCCAAATGTATTTTTAAATACTGCTTTTTGATACATCTGTTTTTAAAAAATTAGGAAAAGTATATAAATATCTACTTTCATTAATTATTATTGTTTTTATTTTAGTATTTTTTATTATATTGTGTGGGTGATTTGGTTGGAAGAAATATTAAATAAATTAGAGGCAGACGGACTAAGATTAATTGAGTTGCATTTTTCAGATCTGCATGGAAATATAAAGAGCGTTACTATTCCGGCAAAAAGAGCCACAGAAGCATTAACAAAAGGCATATGGTTTGATGGCTCAAGTATTGAGGGTTTTACCAGGATTTGCGAAAGTGACATGTTCCTTAAGCCTGACAGAGATACTTATGCTGTCTTGCCCTGGAGCAATGGGGAGAAAGCCCGTTTTATTTGTGATGTTTATACCCATCAAGGAAAGCCATTTGAGGGAGACCCTCGAGGTATCTTGAAAAAAATGGTTGAGAAAGGCAAATCTTTAGGTTATGAATATATGGCTGGGCCGGAGATTGAATTTTTCCTGTTCAAATCAAATGGAAATGGTGAATTAGTTCCACATGATTCTGGCGGTTATTTTGATTTTTCGCCAATGGATTTAGCGTCAGAAATACGTAAAGAAATAATTTATGATTTGGAAAAGTTTGGTATTGAGGTTGAAGCCGGGCATCATGAGGTTGGGAAAGGCCAGCACGAAATTGATTTTAGATATGGCAAAGCTGTTGAAACAGCAGACAGAACCTTAACCTTGAAATATGTGACAAAATCAGTTGCTTTAAAATACGGGTTAATTGCAAACTGCATGCCTAAGCCAATTTACAAACATGCAGGAAGCGGAATGCATGTACATCAATCCTTTAATGATATAAAGACAGGGGAGAATCTTTTCTATGATGAAAAAGACCCATATAATTTATCAGGATTGGCAAAACATTTTGTTGCAGGCCAATTAAAACATGCTAAAGCATTGTCTGCAGTTGTTTCCCCAACAGTAAATTCTTACAAAAGATTGGTTGCAGGATATGAAGCCCCAGTGTATATTTCATGGGCTTGCACAAACAGATCTGCATTAATTAGAATTCCCAAAATATTGCCAGGGGCAAAAAAAGCAGCACGCTGCGAATTAAGATGCCCTGATCCAAGTGCTAATCCATATTTAGCATTTTCAGTCATGCTTGCTGCAGGCTTGGATGGAATAGAAAATAAATTAACTCCGCCAAAACCGGTTGAAGAAAATATCTATCATTTGGAAGAAGCAACCCTTGCTGAAAGGAACATTGAAAGGCTTCCCTCTTCTTTAATTGAAGCAATAAATGAGCTTAAGAAGGACAAGCTTATCCTTGATTCTCTTGGAAAGCATACATCAGAAATGTATCTGAAAGCTAAGGAAGAAGAATGGCTTGAGTATAGTATGCAAATAACTGACTGGGAATTGAAGAAGTATATGAACCGATAAGCGGTTCATACTTTTTTATTTTTTTTACTTAGTAGAGTTTCATTCGTGCTCTAAATTTTAATTAATCGTAACTTTCCAAAACAGTTAATGCAATAAGTTTTTTTCCAGACAGGAAACCAAGCAAGGCTTTTCCAGCCAAACTAACATGCGAGAATTGCTCTTCCTTAAACCCTAATTGTTGCAAGCATGTTAATGTATCCCCCCCGCCTATAAGGGAGAAGCAGTTTGAGTTTACTATTGCATCAACAACTTTTTTTGTCCCCTCAGCAAATCTCTCATCCTCAAATCTTCCAAGAGGGCCGTTAAAAACAACAGTATTTGCTTCCTTTATTGCTTTTGAGAATTCTTCAATTGTTTTTGGGCCTATATCATAAATATTATATTCCACAGGCAAATCTTTTACGAGCAATATTTCCCTTTTACCATTCCTTTCAATTGCAAAATCAACAGGAACAACTAATCTATCCTTATGTTTTGCAAATAATGCCTCGAATTCTTCAACCAATGGCAAAAACCCTTTTTCTTCAATAAACATATCTTTCTTTCCTAAAGAATATCCTAATGCTTTCAGAGCTAATTCACCTAAAATTCCCCCAAGCAAAACTTTAGATGCCCTATCCTCTTCCAATGCACTTTTAATTACTTTAAGTGAGTCAGCAGGTTTCATCCCCCCAAGCAATAAAACATTGTTGTTTGGTTTTAATTCCTTCAAAGCCCTTAATTCTTTTTCTAAATACGGGCCAATATATGATGGCAACAAAGGAATAAATCCCACAACAGTTGCATGCGACCTGTGTGCAATGCTTAATGCATCAACAACAAAGAAATCTGCAAGATTGGCAATAGTTTTTATTTCTTCTTTTGCAGCATGTTCCTTTGGTGATAATTCCTCACATTCATATTCTAAAAAGCGGGAATTACCCATAAGGAGAACGTCCCCTTTTTTCATTCCCTTAATCTTCTTTTCCATCTCTTTCTTGTTTTTCCAGTCGCTAAACTGGATTCTTTTTTTGATTAATTTCTCAATCTCCCTTCTGTGCTGTTTTAATTCGATAAAATCATCAGAATTTTTCCTTCCCTGATGGCTTATTACAATTAATTTGGCGCCTTCATCACTTAATTTTTTTATTTCATCAGCATGCTTTTTTAATTTTGGGCCGGGAATTAATTTTCCGGCTTCAACAGTTGAATTTAAATCAGCCCTTAAAATAACTGTTTTTCCAGCTATTTTTTCTTTGCTTATGAATTTGAAATTATCAAGTGATATCATAGGTTCATCTTTGATTTTTTACATATTCTATATCCTCATTTTTTTGCTTATTAGTTTCTATTTTTTACCATTCATTAATAATATTAAATCAACTAATCTGTTTGAATATCCACATTCATTATCATACCACATGCATACTTTTACCAGATTTTTATTAACCATTGTCTGCCCTGAATCAAAGATGGATGAATGGGTATTGCCAATAATGTCCGAGCTTACCAATTCTTCTTCAGAGTATTCCACTATTCCTTTGAGGTTTGCCTGCGCTGCCTTCTTTACTAAATTATTTACCTCTTCAGCAGTTGTTTCCCTCTTTACCAAAACAGTAAAATCAGTAATTGAGCCATCCGCAACAGGAACCCTTAATGCAATCCCATCAAGCTTTCCCTTCATGTGAGGCATTACTTCACCAACAGCACTTGCTGCACCTGTTGTTGTAGGGATAATATTAATTGCAGCACTTCTTGCCCTTCTTAAATCAGAATGTGTTGAATCCAATAATCTTTGATCTTGAGTGTATGCATGGATGGTTGTCATAAACCCCTTATCAATTCCATATGCATCATCTAAAAGTTTTACAATTGGTGCTAAGGAATTTGTTGTACAGGAAGCATTGCTTACTATGTGGTGTTTGCTTGGGTCATATTCCTTTTCATTCACCCCAATAACAAGCTGTTTAACATCAGTGCCTTTTGGCGGGGCAGATACCAAAACTTTTTTTGCCCCTGCCTGAATATGTTTATTGCAAGAAGCAGTGTCTCTAAAAAGTCCGGTGCTTTCAACTACAAAACCAACCTTTAATGAGGTCCAAGGCAAAGCCGCAGGATCTTTTTCCCCAAATATTTTTACTTCTTTTCCATCAACAAAAAGGCTTTTGTCTTTTACCTCAACCTTTGCATTAAATCTACCATAAACTGAATCATGTTTCAAAAGATAGGCTAATTGGCCTGGGGCAGCCAAATCATTTATTGCAACTATTTCCAATTTTTTGTATCCAGCCCTGAAGAAAGCCCTTCCAATCCTTCCAAAACCATTTATTGCAACTCTTACCATAATGACCCCCTATTAAATTGAAAAAAGAATTATAATACCGCCTAATTAACTTAGAAAATCTTTAAAAAATGGTTTGGTTTAAGGTTATCCCCCAAATTTCCATTCCCCTATTTCTTTGAAATTTGAAAGTTCTTTTTTAAATACTTCAATTATTTCATCAAGCCTTTTCTGGCTTTTTGCCTCAAACACCAAAACAAGTGCTGGCAGGTTTGAAGAAGCCCTTACTAAACCAAAACCATCTTCAAATTCCAAGCGGGCGCCATTAATATCATTTACCTTTCCAGGGAATTTTTTCTTGAAAATTTTGATTAAAGAATTCACAATTTGATATTTTGCTTTATCATTGCAATGTGCGTGTATTACTGGGCTTGAATAATATTTTGGCAAATCATCAATCAATTCTGACATTTTTTTGTTTTCTTCGGAAAGGAATTCAAGAATTTTCAATCCAGCAAAACAGGCATCGTCATAGCCATAATATCCTTTCAGGAAAAATATGTGACCAGACCTTTCTCCGGCTAATGCTGCTTTTATTTCATGGGCTTTCTTTTTGATATGTGAATGCCCGGTTTTCCACATCACAGGGACTCCACTGCATTTTGAAATCTCATCAGCCAGGGCCTTTGTGCATTTAACATCAAAAACAATCTTTGATTTTGGGTATTTTTTAAGTATGCCCTTTGCTAAAAGAATGAGCCATCTGTCTGGATATATTGCATTGCCTTTTTCATCCACAATTCCTAATCTGTCACCATCACCATCAAATGCAAATCCCAAATCCGCTTTTTCCTTCCTGACTTTCTTGCCTGTTTCATTCAACATTTCATCTAATGAAGGGTCTGCGTTCCCATTCGGAGAATTGAAATCAATCCTGCAAAATTGTCTTATTACTTCACAGCCAGCTTTTTCAAAAAGAGGCGGGGCAATTTCTGAAGCAGTTCCATTCCTTGCATTAATCACAATTTTGAATTTTTTATTTTTTTGTGCTTCATTTTCTGATTTTCCTTTTGCTCTATTCTCTGGCTTTATTTTCACCTTTGAAATCAGATCTTTTATATAATCATTCAAAATTTCTTTTTTCTTTACCTTTCCGGTTTTTTTTCCTTTAATGAATTTTTCTTTTTCAATTATCCCATAAATTTCTTTTATGTCTTCAGGCAGAAGTGTTTTTGCATAATCATAGCCTAATTTGAAACCAGACCACCCATTAGGATTATGCGAAGCAGTAATCATTGCACAGCCTTTTACCTTAAAATGCACCTGTGCAAAATAAGTAATTGGGGTTATAACTAAGCCAATATCAATAGCATTTATCCCTGTGCTGGTAAGGCCTTCAGTAAAAGCATCTTGTAATCTTTCAGAATATTCGCGTGCATCATGCCCAATAATGCAATCTCTAATTTTTCTTTTCAAAAGGAAAGTACCAAAGGCCTTTCCTATGGCTTTTGCTGCTTCCTTAGTCAATTCTTTATCAACCAAGCCGCGAATGTCATATTCCCTAAACATTGTTTTTTCAAGCTGCATATATAACATAAAACTTGCAGTTTAAGCAATTAAAAAGCTTTGGAGTACATTATTAGGTATGCGACCAAGGAAATTACCTGCAGTCCCAAGGCACAAGCCCAAATATGTAACCCCTGTAGTTGAATCAGAGCATTTGGACTTTTCAGTACATAGTCAAAGGGATTTTGGACCTAGCATTAAAGTAGCCCATGGGCAAAGAGGCAGCATTTTTCTCAAGGGTGAGAGGCATTTGCGGCACGCAGATTTAGTTGAAATGCTTATTAAAGCAGGGGTTTCTGTGGAAGAGCCGTTTATGATGCAGAAGCATAATATATGCATAGGGGGAAAGTACCCTAAAGAACCCTACTTGCGCAAGGGGGTTTCAATGTTTATGGGGAAAGGGATTCAATTTGACCTCTTTTTGTCTAGTTTGAGGGGGTGAGTCTAAAAGAATAGTTGTTTTTAGTATGCAGGTCTGGCAAGAGCAGACTTTAAAGATCCTGCGTCAATCATTAATGCTTTTGGCAATGATGTGGCATATTTTTTTAGGGAATTTTTGTCGGAAGTTAAGGGGATAAGTTTCTGGAATAAGGGAGAGGCATTTTTTTTATTTGATGCAATAGTAGATGCATATAAGTTGCCCAAGAGGATTGAAACCAAGTTTTTTTCTAAGCTTTATGAAAGAATTTTTGAAGACCCTATAGTAAAGAAAAAAATTTCACGGCTGCCTGATTAGGCTATATTTTATATTTCTTCAAAAAATTATTTGCTTTTTTCAAAAGTTCCTTTGAATTCCTATATGTCATTTGATCAAGTGCTTTTTCAAATGACAGCCAGGCATAACCAGTATGTTCATCAGAAATAGTTACTTCAGAACCATGTGCTTTACCTATATAAAAAACAACAGTTTTGTGATTTAATTTTGTTTCATCCCTAAAATAGTATTCGCTTACTTCCTTAAAAAAAGGCATTATATCTATTTTATCAATGCCTGTTTCTTCCTTTAATTCACGCAATGCCGCCTTAATTTCATTCTCGCCTTTTTCAATATGCCCTTTTGGAAAATCCCAGTGATTTTTTACATAATGCAACATTAAGAATTCGCGAGGATTATCTTTGTACACAATAAAACCAGCGCTTTTATGCTCAGTCATTTTTTTCACCTTTCAAAAATAATTTTTAAAAAAATTACTCACTCAAAAATTGTTTATATTCAACATCATTAAACATACTAACAAAGTTTTTTATGTGCGCTTGCTTGAAGGTATATTTTTGTATTACTTCTTCCCTGCTGCCTGAAAATTGTTCAAATTTATGGTTCTGGCAAGGATCTAAAATGTAATTTTTTTCTCCAATAGTAATAAGCACGAAACTATGCAAAGTCAGATTGCTCAATTCAGACATTATTACAAAACAGTCCTTATTTCCTAATGCCCTTGCCACATTGCAAAGAAACATCGCTAAATCTTCATCATCCCCTATTTTATTGGTAATAATCTCTTTCGAGCTTAACCAATAATTTAGTTCAATATCCAATTCAATATAGGTAAATTCTTTCTGAATAAACTCAAATATCTTCCTTAAAACCTCAAGGAAATTTTTATCATAATTATATGCGTCTTCCCTAAATTCAGAAATAAAAGAAGCTAAACTTAAATCATCAGGGTTAACCATTGATTTTATCTGGCCAATTGTTTTTGTTTCACTTTCATTTATTACCTTGGCATATTTTCTCAAAATAAGTTCGCAGAGCTTTACCTTTGCAGAACATTCCTTATTGAAACAAGTAGCTGATTGCATCTACATAATATATATTTATATAAGCTTAAAAACACACTTTTTTGGAAAATACTGGCCTAAAACCCCAAAAACAGCACTTTTAAGCCATTTTTATTTATTCGTTCCTTTTTACTAACTATTAAAAGCACATTACCGCTAATTTCATTAAAATAAAACAATTGGGCAAATGGTGCGATTTTGGTTAAGCTAAAAATTACATTTTATGGTGCTTCTAAGGAAGTAGGGAGAAGCTGCTTGCTTGTTGATTATGGTTCTAGAAAATTTTTAATGGACGCAGGCATAAATTTGGGGGCAGAAGGTGAAAACAGATTTCCAAAAATTCCATTAAACTTAATCCCTAAGATAAATTCTATTTTTCTGTCGCATGCCCATTTGGACCATTCGGGATATTTGCCATTTTT
>PEXL01000024.1 GCA_002779065.1 Candidatus Diapherotrites archaeon CG08_land_8_20_14_0_20_34_12 | reverse complement strand
ATCTTGCCAAGCCTAATAGCCCTAATGCCTTTGGCCCGCATGGAGTTGACAAATTTTCCAATGTCGGCCTTGTTTTCAGGCAGAATATTGGCTTCAGAAAGAGATTTTAGAGCAGTCTGCAGCCTTCTTTCAGTATTATAGATATCGTAGTACTTACCACTAACCACATACTGAGAGCCACTTACCTCTAAGCCAGTGCAATCCCGCCTCCCTGACTTGCACAGGGGATTTCTCGGTTTCCGCTAAATTGCGGAATGCCAACAGTGCATCCACTTTGGCACTCTTCAGCTTTTGAAGCTGATATTACAAACAGTCAATCTTTTAGAGAAGTTTTTCTCTTTTGGATAGACCGTAGACTTTTCTCTTTTTAGAAAAAAGAGAAAAGGCTTGGAACTACAGCCGAGCGCTTTCGCTACTAAGCTAAGGCGGGCCTTAACCTAATAAGATAATAATTCATGGGTTTTACTTTAAAACCCTATGGTTTAATGCAGGGTTTAATAGTGTAACCCATAGCCCAACGATAAAGAAAATAAGCATTTTTATCAAATCATTTTGATGCAAAAGTAGGATTGCTAAAACTAAAATGCCTAATCCAATAAATCCAGTAATTATCTCTGTTTTTCTGTGGTCTGTTTCTAATTCCAATTTCAGTGTTTTTGTCAAAAATATTCCAATATAATACCCGAGTAAAACAAAGCCTATGCTATATGAACCTAAATACATCAAAATACAAATAAAGAAAAGTCCGGCTAGGATTAATGTTCTGATTTTATTTTTTGTAATATTAATTTTTTTGCTTTCATTTTTTCCTTTTATATACAAATTAAATCTGCCAATGCAAATTCCTAACAAAGCCCCAGCAATTATATCGCTTGGGAAGTGCATGCTTAAATATAATCTTGAAATTGCAATCAGGATAAGCATCAATATTAATCCTATTTTTAATATTTTCCCGCCGAGATGAAAACCATAAGAAGCAATTGCCCCTGCCAATGTTGAATGCCCGCTTGGAAATGAAAATGAATAATTATAATTTTTTTCAAGAAGGTCCTGCAAAAAACCTTTTTTGACTATAAATTCAGTTTCAGAGGGCCTGGCTTTTTGCACTATTGCTTTTAATGAATCAGAAACAAAAGCGCTTAATGTAATAAGATTCATCAGGAAAAGGGAATCATGTTCCCTTTCATTCCAATATAAATAAGCGGCAATCAAGAACCAGATAATCGGATCCCCTAAAAAAGTTAAGAGTTGCATTAATATATCCAAATTAGTATTCTGCAATCCTTGCATTGCGTGAAGCCAAAAATTATCAAATGCAGAAATATTTTCTAAAACCATACTTAATCAATGTTTCTGAAATTATAGCAAGAGACATAAATAATTAAACAAAAATTGTCTCTTACTAGATAGTAAAAGACCAAAATAAGTTTAAAAATTAATGTCTTTTACTATAAAATAAGTTGTGTTTTTGCTTAACCTTCAGGGGTTGTAAGGATCCCTTGTGAAATACCTTGTGTGCAGATACTTATGGGAAATATCGCTGCCTGGTTCTTTCAGGAATTTATAGTATGCGCTTTGTATATTCGGATTTTCATAGCTTGTCCTTAATTCTGAATTATCATCAATTTTGTAAATAGCATCCATTCTTTTCTGTATCAATTCTTTAGTTGTTGGAATTGGTTGCCCCCCTCCGCCAATGCAACCACCATAACAGGCCATTACCTCTATAAGATCAACCTTAACCTCTCCGCTTTTAATCTGTTTAAGCAAGTCATCAGTTCTTCCCAAACCGTGCACTATCGCTACCCTGATTTTCTTCCCATCAAGATCAGCTTCTGCAATTTTTATCCCTTTCATCCCCCTTAAACTTTCAAATTCTAATTTTTTTAATTTTTTTCCAGTAAGCATAAACCCAGCAGTTCTTAAGACTGATTCAGCTACCCCCCCGGTAGCACCAAACATAACACCAGCAGATGAAGCGGTTTCAATTGGATTATCAAAAGCACTTTCTTGCAACTGGTCCACTTTAATTCCTGTCATTTTCAGCATTGAGGCTAATTCCCTTGTAGTTAAAACATAATCAACATTTCTCATCAAATCATTTTTCATCTCTACCCTGTTGCACTCATTTTTTTTAGCTGTGCATGGCATAATTGATACAACAACGATATTTTTAGGATCTATATTTTTTTCCTTGGCATAATACGTTTTTATTAAAGCACCAAGCATCATATGCGGGCTTTTGCAGGTAGACATATTTTTTATGAAATCATGCTGGAAGAATTCGCAATAATTTACCCAGCCAGGGCAGCATGATGTTATTAATGGCAACCTTTCCTTTTCATTATTTTTTAAGCGTTCAATAAATTCATGCGCTTCTTCCATTGTGGTTAAATCCGCACCAGTAGAAGTGTCAAGGACAGCATCAAATCCCAGCATTTTTAATGCAGTAACAAGCTTTTCAGTTAGTACTGTTCCAGGTTCTAACCCTAAAGATTCACCAACAGAGACCCGGATAGCAGGGGCTATCTGGACAACAACATGTTTTGTGGGGTCATTTACTGCATGCATTACTTCCCTTGTTTGGTTCCTTTCAGTAATTGCTGCAACCGGGCAATGCAATGCGCACTGCCCGCAAGAAACGCAAGGGGTATTGCTTAAAATATTGTCAAACGCAGGGCCGATTATTGTTTTGAATCCTCTTCCGTTATATTCAAGAATACTTATATGCTGCTTGTCACATGCTTCGACACAACGATTGCAAAGGATGCATTTATTTGGTTCCCTTACTATTGATAGGGAAGAATAATCTGATTTAAGATTTCTTGTCTCTCCCTGAATCTCTTCTTTTTTGACATTCATCTCTTCTGCTAATTTCTGCAATTCACAATAACCATTTCGTATGCAGCTTTCGCAGGCAAATGGGTGATTTGCCAGAATTAATTTCAGGTTCATTTTTCTTTCATCCAATATGCGCTCACTATGCGTTAAAATTTTCATCCCTTCCCTTACTTGCGTATTGCAAGAAGTAACAATCTTTCCATCAACATCAACAATGCATAGCCTGCAAACAGCCCAGGGTTTTAAATCCGGATGATGGCATAAACTTGGCACTTTAATTCCAATGTCTTTTATTGCATCAATAAGCATTTCCTTGTCAGTCTTGACCTCATTGCCATCAACAATAATGGTTTTAGTGCTCATATGGCCCTCTCCATTTTCACCAAATCAACTGCCTTTACAGGGCATATTTTAGAACAACGGCCGCATTTAATGCATCTGGCTTCATCAATTTGGTGCACTTCAAATTTCTTGCCCCTTATTGCTTTCATAGGGCAGACCTCGCTGCATTTATCACAGCCTGTGCATTTGACTTCAATAATCCTATACATTGCCAAATCATTTGCAATTGAAATAGCCCCCTGCAATTTGTCAATATATTCCCCTTTGAAATATTTTAGTATTGAAATTAATGGGTTGGAAGCAGATTGCCCTAATCCGCAAAGGGAGGTGTCCTTTACAGTTGATGCAATATGTTCTAAAGTAACTAAATCTTCAGGCTTTCCGTCATTCCTTAATATTTTTTCAATTAATTCAAGCATCCTTTTTGTTCCTTCCCTGCATGGCACACATTTTCCGCAGCTTTCAGAAACATTGAAAGCCATCATATTTTTTGCAAATTCAACCATGTCCTGGTCATGATTTAATAAAATCATGCTTCCAGAACCCAAAGTAGCGTTTACTGATTTTAAACTATCATAATCCAAGTTTAGATCAAGCAATTCTTTCGGCAAGCAAGAACCAGCAGGCCCTCCCAAATGCATCACCTTAAATTCATCTTCTTTAACATCAGCTATTTCCAAAACTTCCCTGAGTTTAATCCCAAAAGGCACTTCAATATATCCTGTTTTTTTCAATGCTCCGCTTAATGAAAATATTTTTGTCCCTGGCGATGTTTCTGTCCCGAATTTTCTGAAATATCCAGAACCTTTTGCCATTATCAATGAAACGCAGGCCAGTGTTTCAACATTATTTATTACTGTGGGTTTTCCCAGCAATCCTTTATCTGTTGGATATGGCGGCCTGGGATGTGGCCTTCCGGTTTTACCTTCAAGGGAAGCAATTAATGCTGTTTCTTCCCCGCAAACAAAGGCACCAGCCCCCAATTTTATTTCAATATCAAATGAGAATCCTGAATTTAAAATATTATTTCCTAAAAATCCTTTTTTTGTTGCATTTTTTATTGCATGTTTCAATCTTTCCACAGCCAAAGGATATTCTGACCTGATATAAATTATTCCCTGCCTTGCATTTATCGCATAGCCCGCAATTGTTAATCCTTCAATTACTGATAATGGATCTGATTCAAGCAAAATCCTGTTCATGAATGCTCCCGGATCGCCTTCATCAGCATTGCAAACCATAAATGGCCTTTCTTTTGCATTTTTTACAAAAGACCATTTCTTGCCTGTTGAAAATCCTGCCCCTCCCCTCCCTCTTAATCCTGATTTTTCTACTTCAGCAATTACTTCTTCTTTTTTCATTTTAATTGCATTCTGTAATCCATCATATCCCCCGCTTTTAACATATTCATCAACATCAGCAGGATCAATTATTCCGCATCTATGGCTCAGGATTTTCTGCTGCTTTTTATAAAAACAAATATCTTCAATATATTTCACTTTAGGATACCATTCTTTTCCATCTTTCCTCTTTGCGAGAATTTTGCGGTGCAGTTTTCCTGATTTTAATGCCTTTAATATTTCGGATAAATCCTTTGTTTTAACACTGCAAAATATTATTGTTTCATAATCCTCTTTTTTGAATTCAATAATTGGCTCAAGATGGCATGCGCCAATACACCCGACAGTTTTTGTTTTAATTCCTTTTTTGTGCAAAGCTTTTTGTATATCCTCTGCGCCAGCAGCAATACCGCAAGATGCTAATCCTATATTTGCAATCATCTTTCCGCCTTTTTTATCTTTTCAATTAGCCCTGAAAGTTTTTCTATTGTAACATTCGGGTAAATTTTTCCATCAATGCTCACAACAGGGGCAAGGCTGCATGTGCCCAGGCAATTTACCCCCTCTAATGTAAATAAATTGTCTGCAGTTGTTTTTCCCGGCATTAGATTTAATTCTGTTTTTAAATAATTTAGGTTAACATTATTTCCTTTTACCAAACAAGCCGTGCCAGCGCATAATCTGATCACATGCTTTCCCCTCTGGTCTAATCTAAATTCTGAGTAAAAAGTAGCTACTGAATAAATTTTGGCTAGCGGTATCTCTTTTGCCTTTGAAACGAATTCAATATTTTCCCGTGATAAAAATTGTTCCCTGTGCTGTACCTCTAGCAGAATCTCAAGCAGACCTTTGTGGTCATTTTCCCTTAGCCATGATTCTAACCATTTTGAATACATTAAAAAACCTGTTCCGAGTTGCGGATTATATAGTTATATATAATAAAAGACATTTTAATTTTTAAAATTATTTTGGTCTTTTACTATCTATCAAGAGATACTTTTGTTTGGTTAGTTCATATCTCTTGATATCATAAAACAATCAGTAAGCTCTGCTTTTTAAAGCTTCTGGCAATCGTTAAACCTCAATTCGTTGATTGACTATTTTAACCTAATTTTTGCAGATTTTAGGCTTTATTCGCCTTTTTCATAACCCTTTTCATCCCAGGGATTTCAATCTGTGAATAATCAAGCATTACCCCTAGTTGTTTCAAGGCTTTTCTTAATGCATAAACCCTGCAAAAATCCTTTACCTCATCCCGCTCTCCTTTCTGCAGCTCGGGCAATTCGCAGATTTCATTCAAAACCTTTCCTAATTTCGGTCCTTTCAAAACAGCTAAAACTGAAGCAATTTCATTCTCACTCTTTCCTTTCCCGGCCAATTCTTCTTTTACAAAAGCATCCACCAGTTCTAATTTTACAATTTTTCTTAAATTGTCCTCAACCTTATTATCTAAACCAGTATTCAAAGATGCAAGAAATTCCATTATGGTTCTTGGATCTGTTTTTTCTTCTATCGTTAATTTCTTTACCGATTGCCAGTTTCCCATATTTGCGACAAACATTACTCCTTGCTCTGCCATAAAATCACCTTTAAAATAAATTGATCAATTAATCATATACTTATTCTTGTTATTTATTAACCTTATTTCTCCAGCACAACAATGCTTTCCCTCACTTTTCCTGAATTTCCAGCTATCCTATAACATGCAATCTCTCTGCATACAACAATTTCTTTTAATTTAAATCCTATCCTTTCTGCAATCTCTGCAATTCTTTCATCACATTCAATTGTATGTGTTGGAAAGCACGCCCCTGCTAATTCAAAAAAAGCCAATCCTTTTGGCTTTAACATTTCATAGCAGTTCTGCAAAACCTTTTCTATATCCTTAAAATATGCCTGTGCAATCAATGGTTCATCAGTTTCATTTTCTGCCTGAAATTTCTCTTCACCAATAAATGCCCTTAGCCTTGTTTCCTGATGCTTGAAGAAAATTCCCAATTCGGCTTTGTATACTGTAGTATATTCTATCTTGTTCAAATATGGCGGGCTTGTTATGATGCAATCAACTGATTCTTTTTCAAGCAGCATTTCCCTTGCATCTGCCTGCAATACTTCAGGTTCTTTTCCCTGTCCAACATTTACCGGTTTTCTTTCCAAATCTCTGACCATATGTTTTATTTTTCTAATAAAAATCGGCTTGATTGGAATTGGCGGCTTTTTTGTCAATCTTAAACTTCCGCCCTGTTTTGTAGCAAGCATTACCATGTCTGTGCAGGCAATTAATGCAAGCATGAAAAAATCCTTGATTTTTTCATCTTTAATTTTTTCAATTTCCCCTTTATAAATTAGAATATTCTCAAGTGTTTTAGTATAAAATAAGCGTTTCATCCATTTTTCTGCTTGAACCCTGCCTTCAGGCATTAGTTTTATGCCTCTTATTTTTGAAAATTCCTGTTTCAATTCTTCAAGATTATAATCCCGGGTCTTCACGTGCGCAGCCAAAACAGCCAAAGGGCTGACATCGCAGCCAATGCTTTCAAAACCAAGTTCTTTTGCTGCAAGCAAGGTTGTGCCTACTCCGCAGAAAGGATCAAGAATTTTCCCACTGATTTTCCATTTTTTGATTAGCCATTCCACTAATTCTTTGCTGTACCCTTCCTTATAATAAAACCAATTATGGATAGGGATTGTTTTGTTTGGAATAAATGTAACGGCTAAACCTAAATTGATTTCTTCTGGATTTTGTGCTTGCATGATCAATTAGCGTATAAAAAATAATAAAAATAGGGAGCTTGCTTATTTCAGTTCTATTTCAAGCCCACCTAATTTTGCAATAAAATTCCGGCATGACTTTGCAATAAAAGCCCAGCAAAAAACCTTTATATCTGTTTGGCCTTAATATCCTCTGAATGGATAGCACAGAAAAAGTACAGGAAAACAATATAAAAAAACCAAAATTAAATAAAAAAGTTTTTCTGTTAATTCCGTTGTCTTTTATTTTGCTTGCGTTAATGCTCTTTTTGCCTGCAGGCTCATTGAACTATTGGCAGGCCCGGTTATTCTTGGCTGTTTTATTTATCCCTTTCTTTTTTGTATTGTCCTATCTTTTAAAACATCAACCAGAACTTCTTGAAAGAAGAATGAGGTTTAAGGAAAAGGAGGTTCAGCAAAAGAAAATTATTAAAATTTCAAATTTGTTTTTCTTTATAGGTTTTTTGATACCTGGATTTGATTATAGGTTTGGCTGATCAAATGTCCCGACAATTGTTGTTATCCTGTCAGACATTATTGTTCTGTTAGGATACCTTTTAGTCTTTCTTGTGTTTAAGGAAAATAGTTATACTTCGCGAATAATAGAAGTTGAAAAAGGGCAAAAAGTCACAACAACCGGGCCATATTCAATAATAAGGCACCCTATGTATACCGGTATAATATTAATGTATATCTTTATGCCGCTTGCATTGGGCTCATATTTGGCATTGCTGTTTTTTATTCCGTTATTGGTAGGCATTCTTTTTTTCAGAATACACAATGAAGAAGAAGTTCTGTTGCGTGATTTGAAAGGCTATAAGGAATATACAGAAAAAGTGAGATACAGGTTAATACCGCATGTCTGGTAAAATATTTTCTTATTTTAATAATTAGAATTGATTTTAGAATATAGCCTCTGATGGGGTTTGAACCCATGACCACCAGTTTACAAAACTGGAGCTCTACCAGGCTGAGCTACAGAGGCATAGCAACTTTCTTTTCTTTTTAGAAAAAAGAAAAGAATGTTCCTAGGCATCTAAGAAAAGAAAAACTACTTAAAAAACAATATGAAATCAATCAAAGCAACGCTTTTTATTTGTTTTTCCTAGCTATATTCCCTTCCTTCTCCTTGCGTTTAAGAAATATCCCCAAGCAATATCCAAATCTTTTTCATCAATATCCGGAAAATACTTGTTTATGTGATAATATTCAGCATATGCGGATTGCCACAACAAAAATCCGGATTTTGCTTCCCTAGGGGCTTCCTCTTCCCCTGTCCTTATAATAAAATCACAGGTATTTTTTACAGATAAAGCCCTTTGTATGTCCCTTTCATCCAAGCCAAGGAAGAAATTCTTGAATCTATTCAAAGGAGTATTTACTGCCCTCAAAATTTCAGATCGCCCAGTATACCCAAGCAAAATATTCAGTATTTTATTGCCATAAAGTTTTGTCTCGCTTTTCATTTCTTTTAAAACTCCCTTTATATTACTTGGAATTTTATTTGCTTTTGTTGAAACAAAATTAACCCTTACTTTTTCATCATGTATTATTTTTTCTTTCAATAATTTGCTTAATCCATCATAATAAATCTGATAAAGCCAATCCAACTCTTCCTTGCTTCTCTTAAAGTTTTCTTCGCTTAAACCATAAACAGTTACTTCTTTTATGTCTGGTTTTTTCAAAGCCCATTTCATGAATAATTCCATTTTTTTAGAGCCTTCTTTATGCCCTTCACTAGTTTGTTTATTATTAGCAGAGGCCCATCTCCTATTGCCGTCAGGAATTAATCCAACATGGTAAATGCCTTTATCCATACCTATTCATTCCTTTGAAAACCTTTAAAAGTCAATTGTTTGCCCTTATTTTATATGCAAAAAAAACTGAATGAAAAGGAAATATGCCAAAAAGAATGCGAAGCAAAATGCTGCAAGCATTATTACATTACCCTGCTGCCATTTGAAGCAAAAAAGCTTGCAAAATCCCTGAAAATTTCATTGACTGATTTTTTGCAAAAATACGCAATTCAATATTTTAAGGAAATAAGTTTTGAATCTTCAGGAAAAAAAATACTTTTGCAGAATATTGCCTTAAAAAGAATTGAAGGAAAATGCATTATGCTTTCTGATGAAAATCTCTGCAAAGCATATTCTGCAAGGCCAAAGCAATGCAAATTATTTCCCTTTTTAGCCTTGGACGAATCCTCAGATATAAAAAAAGCATATCAGTTCTGCTTACTCGTACAGCAATCCTGCAGAAAGCCAACCTTTGACAAAAAGCATTATGAAAAAGTGAAACAATATTACCAAGATGTGGAAGAAAAAGGTTTTGAAAATGTCTGGGGAACAATAGTTAATGAAAAAGTGGTTGAAAGGAAGAAAATCTAAATTTCAATAGCATAAACTCTCTGCTTTGCGGTTTCCATTACTTCTTCGATAATGCAGGAATTTATTGAAATATCCCAATTGTTTTTCCTGGCATAATCAATAATATCCAAACAGCATTGTTTGCTTCCTTTTATGGATTTTCCTTCTGTTTCATAAGGGGCATTGCGCAAATTTTGTGAATTCAGTTTTGATACCTCAGCTTCACTTAAGGTAACTGAATTAACCCCTAATCCTTCCAATTGTTTGATAAATGCCAATAGGAATTCTTTTTGTTCTGGCAGGCATACTAATGAGGCACTCACATCCCAATCAAATTTTCGTGCCAGTTTGAATTTTTCCAAGTCAAATGTGTGCAATTTTATCTCATCCAGGCCGGCCTTATAAAATTTTGTTGCAATAGTTTCATCAAAAGCTAGGCCATTTGTATACATGTGCAGATGGAAATCTTTTCCATACACTTCTTTTATTTTAGCAATAATGTCTAAAGTCCTTTCTGGAACCGCTAAAGGTTCACCACCAGTAATGGATGCCCCTTTTGCGTTTTCCAAGGATTTTATCAATTCCTGTGAATTGTGAATCCTTTTGCTGCCAACCATTACTTGGTCTGAGCCAAAGAGCCCTATTGCAACTGGGCAATAAATGCATTTCTCCTTCTTGTTGCATATGAATGTTGTATATACTGGGATTTTTTCCGCTCTGCTGCAAAGAGTGCATCCTTTCGAAACATTTCCATATCCTTCCATAAAAATCACAAAATTATTTAACCTGCTTCCCTAGCTAGCAAAAGCAGGTTATTATCCTTACAACAAAATTTATTCTTCTGTTGCAAACTTTACAGTAAATCTAGTTCCATCCATATAATCACCCTATAACAAAATCAGGTCTATAAAACACTATTTAAATATTTCGTAATAATTTAATAAAATATTACGAAAAAAGTAATAAATATATCAGACATAGTAAAAATATTCTCAGTAAGGTGATTATGTGAAGAATTTGGATTTAATGATTTTAGGGGAGCTCAGAAAGGATGGGAGAATTTCGAACATTGAATTGGCAAAGAAACTTGATGTGTCCGAAGGTTCAATAAGAAATCACATTTCAGCGCTTTTGGCTGGTGGAATAATAAAAAAATTCACAATAGATATTGCATTAAAGACAGACTTTAGGACAATTACTTTATTAACTACAAAATCAAAGGTTGCAAGCAAGAGTGTTGTTACTAAGTTATTGAAATTGAAGGGCATTGAGAAGATTTTTGAGGTTAGCGGTGATTTTGACATTGTCATTGAGACAAGGACACAATCACCAAGTGATTATAACGGGCTGATTGAAAAAAT